>JANXBG010000010.1 GCA_025060715.1 Caldifarciminota bacterium
ATATAATCCAAAACCATCAATGTATATTTTATTCAAATCTTTGTAAGAAGAATAGTTAGGTAGAAATATTCTTTTTTCAATCTTTTCCTTTTTAACAATTTTTCCTTTTAAAAAGAAATTTATTTTATAAGAAAAGAAAGCGGTATCCCCTATTACCTTCTCGGGTTGAAGAGAAGTAAGAGGAAGAGAGTAATAAAATTCAACAAAAGAAAAAGTATCCTCTGCCCAAAAGATTCCATAATCAAAAGATAGAATTTTCAAAAATAATAACAGAGAAATCATTTCTCACTTACTAAAATATATTCACCAAATCCTCGCAAATCCACAAATAGGAATTCTTTATTATAGCGGTAATAATACCATTTAATATAAGGTTTTTTATCAATTTCGTAGGGAAAATTTTCTATATGATCAGGTTCGCCATATTGAAAATAGATTTTTGCCCGATCAGAAAAAGCTCCCTTATCACCCCGCCCAAAGTTCTTCTCACAATACTCAATCTTTAAAAAATACTCCTCTTCAGAAATATTTTTCTTTTTCCAAAACTCACGCCATTTCATCTCCCTCTCTCCTCTCTCTGCTTTTTTCAATTCCTCCATCTCGGTAGGAGTGGCTACATAGATTAAATAAGAGATCTTTTTAAAATAATCTTTGTCCGAAAGATAAAAAGGTAAATCTAAAAAGAAAGAAAAACCCTTTTTAATTTTCTTATTAAAAAATTCTATTTTATAATTTCCACTTTGCGAAAAGAGTAAAAAATCAGATAAGAAAATTTTTAAAGGATTTTTAAAAGTATCTTTTTTTATAACCCTCTCCTCAGGATTGATTATCTGATAAAAAATTTCTTTTTCCATCTTATAGGGAGTAATTTGAAAGATTAAAGAATCCTTTATTGATAATCGGGCATTCTCTCTTTGATTACAGTTAATAAAAAGGGTTGGCTTATTAAGATCAATAATTAACTCCTCCACCCGCATCCTTTCCGAATTGAGATCTTTTATTAAAATTTTTATCTTCTTTTTTAAACTTTTTGTAAAAATTTTAAAACTTAATTGACCAGTTTTTAATTTATTACTTAAGGCCTCTTCATAATTATCCACAAAGATAGTATCAATTCTTTCTATTAATAAACTATCAACAATCAACTGAATAAAAAAACTACTGTAATAAATTTTGTCTCGATAAAAGAAAATCACACTATTATAAGGGATTTTATATTCCAAATTGAAATAAAAGGTATCATAATTGTAAAAATAATTATAATCATAATTAATTTCTAAATCCGATTGATAAAAGATAAGAAGAGAAAAAAGAAATACCATTATTAAATATTATAAATAATTTTCTTTTAAAGTCAAAATAAAATGCGACATACCTTTGTCACACCCCAAATAATCCATCAAACTTTGGTAATATTTATTAAGTTATTGAAATTATATGACTTAAATATATTTTTAAAAATTAAATTTGGCAAATTTTTTGCATATTTTATAATAAACAGCAAAGGAGGAGTTTTTGGGCATAAAGAGGCCTTCCAAATTATTTTTACAAAAACTTTTTAAGATTTTAGATAATTTTCCAGAGTTATTTTATATTTCTGATCCCGACACTTATGAGATTATTTATATGAATAAAAAATTAAAAGAACTTATTAAAAAATATAATATTTTTTATGATAAAAAAAATAACCTCTGTTATAAGATATTTCAAAATCTCTCTTCTCCATGTCCCTTTTGTTCCAATAAGTATCTTTATGAAAATCCCGATAAGCCTTATATTTGGATTCATAAAAATTTAAGGAATAATCGTTATTATAAATGTATTGACCAATTTTTAAAATTAAAAAATGGTAAGTATTTGAGAGTAGAATTTGCCTTTGATATTACCAATGAAATAAATAAAAATAAAATAATAAAAGAGTATTATAAAAGATATTATGACCTTTTTGAAAATGTTCCGGCGCCTATTTATATAACAAATGTGGAAGGAAAATTTATAAGAGTAAATAAAGCAATGAGTAGTTTATTTGGTTATACCAAAGAAGAATTTAGAAATATTAATGCCTTAAATCTTTATTATAATCCAGAAGATAGAAAAAAGTTTCAAAAGGATATTGAAAAAAAAGGTTATGTAGTAGATTATGAGGTAAAACTAAAAAGTAAAGATGGTAAAATTATAAACTCTCTCTTATCAGCAAGTGTGATAAAGGACCTTTTTGGAAAAATTGTTGGCTACCAAGGAATAATTAAAAATATAACTTTGGAAAAAGAATATAAAGAATTTCTTAAAGAGACAATTAAAAGGAAAGAAGAAAAAATAAAAAAATTAGCAGAAGAGAAGGATAGAGAGAGTAAAAAATGTGCTAATCTTCTTATTTATCAAAGTACCTTTGTTCATGATTTTAATAATATTTTAGGAACTTTATTAAATAATTATTATCTTATTAAAAATTACTTAAAAGATAATAAATTTTCCGAGATTTACGAAATTTTAAAAAAAGGAGAAGAATTAATTATTAAAAGCAAAACCTTTATTAATTCTTTATTAAAATTAAGAGAAGAAGGCATAAAAGTTAAAAAATATGTCCCCTTAGCTTCTCTTATTGAAAGGGTGATAAATTCTTTTGAAAAAAAGAACGAAATTGTCGCAAATATAATTATACCGAAGGATTTAACGGTTTATGGTTATGAAAAACAATTGGAAATCCTCTTTTTCAATCTGATTAAAAATTCCTGGGAAGCAAAAAGGGAAGAAAAGATTAGAATTGAAATAACAACTGAATTAATCAGCGAGAAAGATAAAAATTATGTAAAAATCTCTTTCACTGATAATGGTCAAGGGATTAAGAAAGAAGAGTTAGATAAAATCTTTCAACCCTTTTATTCAACAAAAAATCAAACAGGTATTGGTTTAAAAATTGTTTCCGAAATTATTAAAAATCATAATGGAAAAATTGAAGTAGAAAGCGAAGTAGATAAATATACCACCTTTCATATTTATTTACCGATTTTAAAAGAAACCCCTCTTCCTTTTAAGAAAAAAATTATTTTGGTTGGTGAGGGAGAATTAATAAAGACAGTGAAAGAAATTTTAACCCTCTTTGACTATGATGTTTTTTATGCCCAAAATTGGGAAGAGGCATTAAAGATTTATTATCAGTTTAAAGAAAAAAAAGAAGCCTTTTTAGGGTTCTTTTATGATTCCGGGCGAGAGGCATTAGAAGAAGATATAAAAGAATTTGATAGAATTCTCAATCTAGAACCTGATATAAATATATTCTATTCTTCTTATTTTGTTGAGCCTAAAGAGTTAATCACCAATAATAATATAATCATTTTAAAGAAACCTTACACTACTGAAGAGTTGATAAGAACAATATCTTGTGTTTCTTAACTTTTTAAAAAATTAATGATAAACTGAGCAATTCTTTTGCGACCATTTATATCTTTAAATTTTTTTAAATTCTCTTTTAACTTATCTCCTAAATCGGTTAAAAGAATTTTATCCAAATAAAAAATAATTTCTTTTATGTTTGGCGCATAAAAACCTAATCTATTTTTGGTGATAAATTGGATATTGCCAAGTTCCTGACCATAAAGATAATGATAAATTATTATTGGCACTTGGGAAGCAATCGCTTCAGCCAAGGAGATGGATCCAGCCTTTAAAATTGCCACATCACTAATCGCAAAAAGTTCAGCAATTTTTTCCACATAAGAAAAAATTTTTATTCTCTTTTCTTTATCAAACATTTTTTTAAGTTGATTAAAAAGTTCTAAATTCCTTCCACAAACACAAATTAAATAATAATCTCTTTTAGAATAGATTTCTTTCACAATTTTATTAATCTTACCCCAGCCTTCACTACCCCCAAGAATTAAAACCACTTTTTTATCTTTTTCAATTTGATATTTTCTTTTTAGTTCTTCTTTATTATAATCAAAATCAAATTCTTTTCTTAAAGGAATACCAAAATATTTTGGTAAATTATTTAATTTTTGATAATCTTTAAAGTAAGGAGAAGAAAAAGGATAGATTATCAAATCAGCCTCTTTTTGAAACCAACTGGTATGATATTTTAAAAATTCAATACCAATAATAATAAATTTAATATCTTTATAAAATTTTTTAGCACTCAAAAAAGGGAAATGGTTTAAAAGAGGATGAACCGAAAGGATTGCCTTAATATCAGGATATTTTCTAAAAAAATCCTCTAAATAAGTGGGTGTGAAAAATTCAACAATTTTATTAAGATAATGATACCACCATTTAGGATAGGTAAAATACCATAAAAACCCCCAAAAGAAAGGAAAATCTTTTGTTATCTTAGAATAATTTTCTGGAAAATTACAAAAAGGTTTTTTTGTTGCCTCTAAAAAGAAATCGGGAAGATAACTTTCAATATTATATTTTTCTTTTAATTCTTCGGCTAATGCTCTTGCCACAGTCATATGACCACCACCTGTCTGGGAGGTAAAAAAAAGAATTTTCATTTAATAATTAATAACAAAATTTATTTATTTGTCAATTTGTTTATATTGAAAAGTTTTTGACCTATTTTTTATATATCCCAAATTCTTATTATCATTCCATTTTCTTTAAAATTGGATTTTGGCAAACAGCTTTTTCTCTCCTTCTATTGGCATAAATATTAGTATACTTAACTGATAAACCCACAATAATACCTATACCATATCCTATACTGCCCCCTATTTGATAGAAAATAAAATCCCCTTGTCTTATCAATGTGGTACTAAGAAAATATCTAAAAGAATCCCTTATCTATTTTTTAACAAAAGAATATATAACTTCCCTAATACCTCCTTTTTCTTTTTTTGGTAATAATATTGGAGATATAAGACCTTGATAATGCCACTAAAAACAAAGGAATATTTTCTTATCTTATTAGCCATTATTTCTTCTTACTATATATATATAACGAAGAAAGAGCCCCAAAGGTTAGCATTTTTTTAATATCTTTTTTAAACTCAAACAATTTGACTTTCTTATTTTAATTATTATAATAAATTTTGATGAAATATTTTCTTATTTTTCTTTTATTAACAATAATAAAAAACGAAAAAGCCTTATGGGAGAAAATTAAAAATTTTTATCTTGATTTAAAAACTCTTTCGGGCGATTTTCTTCAAAGAGAATGTGATGAAGAAACAGGAATCTGCTTGGAATATCGGGGGAAATTTTATATCAAAAAACCTTACTATTTAAGATTAGAAATAAATGAACCAGAAAAATGGCTGGTAATTGCTGATAAAGAAAGTATTTATTTTTATTACCAAAAAGATTCCCTTTATCAAAAATTATCAGTAAATGAATTTAATCCCTTTTTAATCTTCTTCACCTTTACCACAGATACCATTCTTCCCAAAATAAAAGAAAAAAATAAAATGTATTATTTTTTAGATTTTTCTTTTAAAGATTACCAATTAAGTTTAAGGGTAAAAAAGAAAGAACTTTTAATTGATAAGATTGACTATCAATGGGCAAAGAAAAAAATAGAAATCTTTCTTTATTCCCAAAAGTTAAATAAAACATTAGCTGATAATTTATTTATCAAAAAATAATGCTCATTAAATCAGGTGATTACTGTTTTGCCTGTGGCGATAGAAACCCAATCGGTTTTCAATTAAAAATCATTGAAACTGAAAATGGGGTAAAAGCGGAGTTTATTCCTAAAAAGGAATATGAAGGTTATCAAAATATTATTCATGGTGGAATCGTTGCTACTTTACTTGATGAAATGATTGCTTGGGCTTGCCGGAAAAAAGGCTATAACGCAGTAACTGCTGAATTACAAATTCGTTATAAAAAACCAATGGTTTTAAATAAAAAATATTTCGCTTACGGTAAAATTAGTAAAAAATATTACCGATTAATTATTGGTGAAAGCGAAGTTTTTGATGAAGAAAAAACTCTTATTGCTTATGCCCAAGCAAAAATGTATCTAATCTCTTGAAAAAATTTTCCCTAATCTTTCTTGGTTGTCCAAAAAATCAAGTAGATTGCGAAAAAATTGTTTATTCGCTTTTAAAAGAAGGATATTTTATTACTACCAATTTAAAAGAAGCGGAAATTGTTATTTTAACTACTTGTGCTTTTATTAAACAAGGAGTTAAAGAATGTGAAAATTGGCTTAAAAAATTAATTGCTTTAAAGAAAAAAGGGGTTATTAAAAAAATAATCCTTTATGGCTGTTTAGTAGAAAGGGAAAGAGAAGGATTAATAGAAAAATATCCGGAAGTAGATTGTTTTGTTGGTCTTGGTGGACTAAACAAAATTCCTCTTCTTATTAAAAAGAAAGAAAATTATTATTTGCCAAAAAATAAACAAGTTTTAATCAAAAATTTACCCCGAATTATTACTGAGCCTTTTTCCTATGTAAAAATTGCTGACGGTTGTAACAATTGCTGTTCTTATTGTTTAATACCGAAAATTCGAGGCAAATATCAATCAAGAGAAATTAAAGAAATAAAAGAGGAAGTTAAAGAATTGGTTGATTTAGGAATAAAGGAGATTATTTTAATCGCTCAAGATACCACCCTTTATGGCATTGATATTTACCAAAAACCTTCTTTAGCAAAATTATTAAAGGAATTAATAAAAATAAAAAATTTAAAATGGTTAAGAATTCTTTATACCCATCCCGCCCATTATGATGATGAATTGATTAGGATTATAAAAGATGAAGAAAAGATTGTAAAGTATCTTGATATTCCTATTCAACACGCTTCTAATAGAATTTTAAAATTAATGAACCGACCCTATACCCAAAAAGATTTAATCAAACTTTTAGAGAAATTAAGAAAAATTCCCAATTTAGTATTAAGGACAACGGTAATGGTTGGCTTTCCTTACGAAGAAGAAAAAGATTTTTTAGAATTATTATCCTTTATTAAGGATTTTAAATTTGAATATTTAGGTTGTTTCATCTATTCCCGAGAAGAAAATACCTTTGCTTATAACTTAGAAAAACAGATAAAAGAAAATATCAAAAAAGAACGATATCAAAAAATTATGGAAACGCAGCAGAAAATCACTTTTAATTTTCTTAATTCTTTAAAAGGGAAGATTTTTTTAACATTAATGGAAAATAAAAATCTTGGTCGGGCCTATTTTCAAGCACCCGAAATTGATGGTTATGTTATTTTTAATAAAAAAGATATAAAAATTGGTGAATTTGCTAATTGTAAAATTTTAGAAAGAAAAGGTTACGATTTGGTTGGTAAAATTATAGAAAAGTAAAAAACTCATTAAGAAACTGCCAGTAATTTTTTGGTGTTATCTTATCATTAATTATTATTGAAAAGATATACTTTTTATCATTCTTAAAATAATAACCACTTAAAGAATAAACATTTTTTAAATAACCCGTTTTAGCAAATATTTGCTTTGGATAATTTAACAATCTCTTTTTCAAAGTTCCCTTTTTTCCGCTAACGGCTAAACTTTTTAAAAACTCTTTCTGATAAGGTGAGAAATAAAAATAAATCAAAAGATTTATTAAAGTCAAACTGGTCAGACGGTTCTTTTTAGAATAACCACTGCCATCAACAATTTTTAAATTCTCAATTGGTATTTTCTTTTCCTTTAAAAAGCTTTTAATAATTTTTTCACTACTTGTTTTCTTATATTTTCCAATTAGATAAAAAAGCAAATTGGCTAATTGGTTATTACTTTTACTATTTAACTCAAAAAGAATGCGCTTTTTATAATATACTCTACTTGTATATCTCCTTAAATAATTTAAGAAATTTTTATTCCAATTTTCCAAAAGATAACCGCTTATTAAAAGTTTTAAGTTGGAAGCGGGAATTAAAGGTTTCTTCTCATTATAAGTATAAATAAATCTCTTTTCATTTATTGAATAGAGAACAATACTAATTTTTTGGGGATTTAAATGATAACTTTTTATTAAATTTTTTATTTCTAAATTTAGATTGATTAGAATAAGAATAAAAACCATATTTAAGAATTATTTTAAAATAAGATAGGCAATAGTAAAATAGATTGCTAAACCGGTAAAATCAAGAATTGTTGTTAATACTGGGCTACTAATTATTGCTGGGTCTTGTTTCAGTTTAGTTAAAATTATTGGCAGTATTGTGCCGATTAAGTTTGCCCAAATACAGATTGCCAAAACTGCCAAACCAACAACAAAACTAATCCTTATATCTCTTCGTAATAAAAAACTATAACCAAATAATAAAACAAATAGACCTAAACCTAAAAGCACACCAACCAAAATTTCCTTTTTAACAATTTGCCACCATTTTTTAAAATCCAATTCTCCTAAGGCGATTGCTCTCACAATTAAAGTTGCTGATTGGCTACTAGTATTGCCGCCGGTATCAATCAAAACAGGAATAAAAAAACTTAAAGCAATAATTTTATGTAAGAGACCTTCAAAGGAAGCAATAATTGAACTGGATAAAAATCCAGCTATTGCCAAAAGTGAAAGCCAAACAATCCTTTTTTTAAAAAGAGAGATTATTGGCGTTGCAGTATAACTAAATTTTAAGGGAATAACTCCTGCCCTTTTATGTAAATCTTCAGTTGCCTCTTCTTCATAAACATCTAAAATATCATCAACAGTAACTATTCCCAATAAAATATTTCTTTTATCAACTACTGGTAAGGCAATTAAATCATATCTTCGCATCATTCTAGCTGCTTCTTCTTGGTCTTCATAAGCATTTATAGCTATAAAATCCTTTTCCATAATTTCCGAAATCTTTTGTGAAGGTTCAGCTAATACCAAACGTCTTAAATGAACTTCCCCGATCAATCTTCCTTCATCATCTACTACATATAAGATATTGAGGGTTTCAGCATCTTTACCAAATTTTCTTATATGTTCCAAACTATACTTTATTGTCCAATGTTCTTTCACTTTTACATAATCAGGCGTCATTAAACGGCCAACAGAATCTTTTGGGTAACCAAGCAATTCTAAAGCTTCTCTTCTTTCTTCGGGTGGCAGAAGGCTGATTAATTGAGAAACAATTTCACCCGGCAATTCTTCAAAAATTTCAGTTCGATCATCAGGCGGGACTTCTAAAAGAATTTCTTTCATTTTCTCACCCGATAGATTTTTTACTAAATGGACTTGAACCTCCCTTTCTAATTCTATAAAAACTTCAACTGCCAAATCCGTGGGTAAAAGCCGAAAAAGAACTAATCGCTCTTCATCTTTTAAACTTTCTAAAAGATCAGCAATATCGGGTGGCGGCCACATTGAAATCAACTCTTTCAATACTCGCCAGTCTTTATTCCTTATCGCTTCTTCAATCTCTGGTTTTAAAAGTTCTTTCAGCATAAAAGAAAATAATAATCAATAAAAATTATTTTTCAATCTATTAAATATTAAAAACCGTTTCCAAAACAGTCTTCTATACAGTTATAATATGACTTTTTTATAAACCAATATCAGCAGGAGCTCGCCCCAGTTTATGAAGAAGATCAATTATCTCTTTTATTTTTTTATTTACATCCTCTCCTATTCCATCCCGATTAGGATAGATTTCATATAGAGAAGCATATTCTTTTGGTGTCAAATTAATCATTAAAGAATTGGCACCGGCAAGTAGGCCCTTTTTTAGCCCTTCCTTTTTATCTAAGGTTTGCATAGCAGTAGTAACTAAAATTTTACTATTGGGATAAAGAATTCTTGCTTGAGCAATAGTATCTAAAACTTTCTCCATCGGTGGTGGCGAAAAATCTTTTAGCGGTGTATCAGGATGGGGAATAAAAGGACCAAAAGAAAACATTTCAGCACCAAGTTCATTAGTTAAAGTAAGGTTATTTAAAATATCTCCTTCCTCTTCACCCGGCAAACCAATCAAAAATCCAGTCATTATTAAATAACCTATATTTTTCAACTCTTTAATTAAATTAACCCTATCCTCTAATTTATGCCCTGGCCTCATTTTTTCATATATCTTCTCATTACTTGTCTCAAATCTCAAAAGAACACCCCTGGCACCAAATTCATAAAGCTTTTCAAAAATTTCTATCTCCCTCTCACCGATACTTAATATCAAAAGACACGGACTCTCTTCCATTACCCTTCTTACAATATAAGATAATTTATCAATATCATAATATAAGTCTTCTCCGGATTGAAATACTAAGGCTTTAAAATTTAATTTCTTTATTGCATAAAAAGCTAAATTAACTATTTCATCTAATTCCATTCGGTATCTTTTTAATTTTTTATTATCCCTTCTTAAACCACAATAGAGACAGTTATTCCGACAATAATTAGAAAATTCAATTATTCCGTGAACACAACAGGAATTATCATGATATTCTTGACGAATTCTATTAGCAATCTTATATAAATCTTTAGAAGGATAAGTAACCCTTAAATCAATCTCTTTTAATTTATGAAAAAATTCTTCCCAAACCTTTAATGTTTCAATTGCTTCTTCTTTAGGAATCTTTTGAATAACAAAACCTCCTTGAGCATAAACATAATCACCAATTTTTAAATCATAAAAATCGTTTCTTACCTTTTTAATAATTCCAAAATATTCAATTTTGCAGATGTTGTTATCTATCTCAATAACTTTTCCTGGAATAGCATAACACATATTTAAAAATACAAATCCCTTTCGCCTTTTTTTATTCTTTCTATTCTTTTTATTGTCTCTTTTCTTACATTTTCATTATCAATTTTATTTAAATAGTATTCTACTACCTCATATCCTTTTTCGTATATCTCTTTTTTACCATTATTTTTAGCAAAATTTTCTAAATATTCAACAAAGGTTAAAATTCCATTAGGTCGACAGAATTTATGGATTTCACCCGGTTTAGCAAGATTCATAAAATTTTCTCCAGTTCTTCCTATCCGATAACAGGCAGTGCAAAAACTGGGAATTAATTTATCTTCTAAAATATCACTGATAACCTCTTCTAAATTTCTTAAATCATATACTTCAAATTGAACCTCTTCTTTAAGAAATTTTTTATAACCTCCAGGTGAAGTTCTTGAGCCAGCCGAAGTTTGAGAAATTCCTAATTTAAAAGCGATCTTTCTTATTTCGGGTCTCTCTCGGGTTGATAAAATCATTCCAGTATAAGGAACCGCTACTCTTAATATAGCAATTATTTTCAAAAAATCTTCATCAGAAACAGGATAAGCGGGTTGATAAGTTACTGTTGGCGCCTCTCTAAATCTTGGAACCGATATAGTGTGAGGACCAATTCCAAGATGTTTATCCATAAATTGAGAATGGGAAACCAAAGAGAGCACCTCAAATCGCCAATCATAAAGTCCAAAAAGAACTCCAATCCCTAAATCATCAATCCCGCCTTCAAAAGCCCGAATATGAGCAGTTATCTGCCTTTCATAATCACTTTTTGGTCCTTTATGTAATTTCTTATACGTCTCATAATGATAGGTTTCTTGAAATAACTGATAAGTACCAATTTTTACTTCTTTTAATTTTTTATAATCCTCTTTGGTCGTTGCGGAAATATTCACATTCACTCTTCTAATATTTCCTTTTTCAGTTTTTACCGAATAAATTGTCTCTATTGCTGAAACAATATAATCAATCGGATTATTTATTGGGTCTTCACCACATTCTAATAATACCCTTTTATGACCCATTTCGATAATCCTTATGGTCTCTTCTTTTATCTCTTCCAAACTTAATTTCCTTCTTTTTAAAGGATTTCTAATATGGAAATTACAATATTCACAATCATTAACACAAAAATCTGAAATATATAAAGGAGCGAAAAATACCAATCTTTCACCATAAATCTCATCTTTTATCTTTCCGGCAATATTAAAGAGTTCACTAATCAGTTCTTTATCTTTAAGATTTGTTAAATAGCCTACCTCTTCTAAAGAAAGCCCCTTTTTCTCTTTTGCTTTATTAAAAATTAATTCTATAGTCTTTCTATCAGGATTCTTTGTCTTTTCTAAAATTTGTAAAATCTTCTCTTCATCACAAATTTCTTTAATAACCTTCATTAATTAATTATAAAATCTTAATTTTTAAAATCAAGGTAATAAAAATGAATATTCTCCTCTTTTTAATTATTAAGATATAAGATTCAATTTGTTAAGTTTTTAAACTATTTCAATATTATTAACCTTCCAGTGAAAATATTATTTTGGATAACAAAACGATAAAAGTAAATGCCCGTACCAATCTCAGATAAATTTATTTCTAAATTATTCTTTCCTTTTTTACCAATATTGGAAAGTTCTTTTATTTTTCTACCTGTTCCATCATAAAGGAAGAAATTGAATCTCTCCTCTTTAGAAAGATTAAAGGTAAAAGAAATTTTATCTTTTTGGAGATTTTGTATTTTAAAAATAGGAATTATTTCTTTTAAAGAAAATTCTTGGACATTCGCCACTTTTTCATCCTTGACAATCATATCTTGGTCTTGAATTAAAGTAAGAGAAGTTGCGTTAGCACAGCTTAAATCAAAGAAATAATTTCCTGAACCACTATAAGAAGTAACATAAATCCGATAATTGCCAGTGGTTGTTGGACTATAACCAATATATTCTTGTCGAGTTGTTCCGGTAGAATAAGCTACTCGAGTTCCTGCTGGGTTATAAAGATGTAAATCAAAATCGGGATATCCCGAACTCCAATTAGGTATTATTAAGGTTATTGCGATAGGGTAAGAAATAGAATTAACATTTACCTGCCAAATATCGGTTCTTCCACTACCGCCGAGATATTCCGAAGCATAAATATGGGGTGGCACAATAGGACCGGTTCCACTGTAACCACCGGCAACTTTTATTGCCTCATAAGCTTGACATCTTCCAAAGCCATAATCAATATCTTTATTAGTTGGTCCCCAATCTTCGCAGGTGCTACTTAAAATATTCTTTATCTGAGTTGGTGTCAAATTGGGATTGGCATCTAACATCAAAGCTATCACTCCGGCAATAAAGGGGGTTGCCATACTTGTTCCACTGTAAGTAATATAACTATTTCTTGTTCCACTTCTTGCTGCAGTGATATTCACACCGGGACCACATACATCAGGTTTTATTCGACCATCTGCAGTTGGACCACGGCTTGAGAAGTTAGCCAAATAAAAACCTTTCTCGCCACAATCTGCCATCGCACCAACAGTTATCACTTTTTCAGCAGCGGCTGGGGAACCAATTGTATATCTTGCTGGGCCTGAATTTCCTGCGGCAACAACGGTAATAATTCCGTTATCCACAGCATTATTACAGGCCAAGGAAAGGGCATCTTGACCATTAGAACTACCAGAGATACCTAAACTAACTGAAAGAATTTTTATATTATAAGTATTTTTATTTTGGACGACCCAATCAATACCAGCAATGATGGTTGATGTTGAACCGCTACCTAGGGAATTAAGAACTTTAACTCCTACTAAAGCCGCGCCATAAGCAACTCCCCGATAAGCAGCATTTGCTTGTCCTTCACCAGCAGCAATGGAAGCACAATGAGTTCCGTGGCCATTATCATCATAAGGTGTTGGGCGGTTGTTAATGAAATCCTTCCAGCCAATTACTTTTCCACCATCTAAGTCATAATGGCCAATATCAATACCAGTATCAAGAATAGTAATTACAATATCATTAGAAGAATAAGAATTCACATTACCATCTCTATCACCTTCAACCCCAAAGTCATTTCTTGCTTTTGTGACACCAAACCAAGAAGAAGCGGTTCCTAAAAAGGCATAGACTGGAGAATCGTATTCAATATGATGCACTACTTCTTCTTTTGCTAATTGTAAAATCTGCTCCTTTTTAAGAAGAGCAGCAAAACCAGGAATTATTTGATAACGATAGCGAATAGAAAAATCCCCAATCTTCGCTTTTAAATGGTCCACTAAAATATCCGATACCGCTTCCTTAAGTAAAACAATTACCGGAATCTCCTTCTCTCTTTCTAAAAGATAATTTAGATTTTCAAAAAGTTTATCACCATTCACATCGTAAAGAAGATTTTTTTCTTGGGGGATTTTAAAATTGCTGGCAAAAAAGAAGAGGGGTATAAAAAATAATAACAATATCTTTTTCATCTTCTCCTCCTTTTTAATAATTTAATCAATTATAAATTATTAATTTTTTTGTGTCAATAAAAATAATACTTGAAAAAAATATTAAAATTGGCAAAATTAATAAAGTAGAATTAAAGGTTAATTTGTTTAAAAGGAATTTTCTTTTAATTTTACTTCTTATTTTAATTCGTTTCCTTTTTTTTATCCCTTTATTATCTAATGAAAATGCAATTCTTGAAGCGGTAAGCGATGGAAAAGAGTATTATGAACTTGCCAAAAATCTTGCTTTATCTTTTAATTACGAAAGAGAAGGAAAATTTGATACAAAAAGACCTCCCCTTTTTCCATTTTTGTTATCTTTATTTTATTTTATTTATCCCAAACCTTATATTGGTTTTATTTTCTACTTAATTTTATCAATAATTTTTTTGTTACTAATAAAGAAATATTGCCCAAAAGAAATCTTTTACCCTTTTGCCTTCTTATTTATCTTATCACCACAAATAAATTTTTATTCCCTTTTTCCGATTACCGACTTACTTTTTGGTATCTTTCTTTTTCTAACCTATCTCTTTTTAAAAAATAATAAAACTTCTCTTTCTTTAATCTTTTTCTCTTCTCTACCTTACATCAAACCTGTTGGTCTTCTTTTACCGCCCTTCTTAGCAGCCTATTATTTTGTTAAAAAAAGCTTTAAAAAAGCATTACTCTTTATTCTTATCCCCTATCTTTCTATTCTTCCTTGGTCTTTTTTAACTTATAAAAAGATAAACCTTTTTACCTTTTCTACTTTACCTTATATTAATTTCTTTTCTTATTATCTACCAGTTGCCAAATCGTTAAAAGAGAAAATAAGTTATGAAAGAGCAAAAGAATTAATGAATGAAGATTTAGAAAAGAATTTAAAAGAAAATTATACTGAAAAAGATTACTGGCAGACAATTAAAGAGATATCATTGAAAGAGTTTAAAAAGGCAACTTTTCATTTTTTTATCTCCCATTTTATTTTTTCTTTTAATACCTTAATTTCGCCAATCTCTTTTAAACCATTATTAATATATTTAAACAAAAAAATAGAAAGACCAATCCAACAAGAAATCTTTGCTTCTTTTTTAAAAGGAAGAGTGATTGAAAGTATAAATATATTTTTAAAAGAAAGATTATTTAAAATTGGCCTCTTTGGTAATTTTCTTCTTGTCTATTCTTTTATCTTTCTTCTTTTTATTCTAATCCAGTTTGTTAAAATAATTAGAAGAGAGAAACCCTTATTAGAACTTTTAATTATTTTTCCTTTAATCTTCTCAACCGGTGTAGTTGGCGAAGCACGATATCGGTTGTTGTTTGAAGTTATTATCTATTTCTTGATTGTAAAATCTTTTAAAAAAGATTAAGTAATCGCTTTTACCGTTGATTTTGTTATTTTTCTAAGACATATTCAAATATTATCTTTTTTTGGCACCTCCTTCTCACTTGACCCTACGCTACGAACCTTATAAATGATATTTGTCCAATCCAATTCAGGAAGTCTCTTTTCACTATTATAATTGAAACCATTTAAACCAAAAGAAACTATTAAATTATCACAATAAGGACATCTAATTGAAATCTCGCAATAAAAAATCTTTTATCTGTGGTAAACTAACTGAGATTTGATTAAGTGTCAAAAATCTTTTTATTTTTAGATAAGCTTTGCCTAAACACTGAAAGTTTTAACATTCTATTGGTTTTTTTCTAAATTCTTTACTAAACAAGTAATAGAGGTTTTATTTTCAAAAATCGTCATTTAATTTTTCCTCCTTGTCTAATCTAAAAGAGATTTATATTATAAAAGAAAGACTTTTAAAAAGTTCCCAAATCTTCGTTATTACAGAACCTTTGGATACAGAGTATAACGCCTTCAAGAGAAAGTTTTTTAATGGGCGCAGGCTCAGGATGAGGGATTTTATGGGGATCATTCTTTACTACATAAAACTTCTTTTCTAAAATATAATAATTTCCCTCTTTTATCCATTTTTCATAACTTATTCTTAAAGGATATTCCTTTTTAATAACAATACTATCTAAAATTCTTAAACGATTTTTAATTTCCGTATATGTGTATTTAACACTTTAATTTCTTCCTCTCGTCTAATAAATAGACTTTTTTCAAAATAGTTAATTAATAACTTTTCCATTTTGCCAAATTAAAAAACTTACAATTTATCCGAGTCATTTGAAGAAAGCTCCTAAAATAACATTAAATAAAACTTTTAATATTTAAATAAAAACTTTTGAGCTAACTTTTCTAAAACTGCTTAAAAATAAATTGTTTAAATTTACTAATAACAAGAAATACCTTAAAAAACAGCAAAATCTCTTCTCGTCTTAGGAAGGACATTAAAAAGACAATTTTTAAGATTAAAAATTCCCATATTATATGGGTATAGCACATTTTTGCCAAAATGTCAAGCGAAATTTTTAATATAAGTTTAAAATTAAACGACGAATAATCACTAAAATTTTACCTTTCTTATAACTCAACAATTTTCAATCGCCTTTTATATCAGTAATTCATTTATTTTTTAACTTTTGGTAAATTATTTTTTAAAAAATTTATTTTTTTCTCAAAAGCGGTGTTAATACTAATTTCAATTTCGTTTTTGTCATTTTTTCTTAACATAATTATATTATGCTCAAAACCCCTATGGGCAAAAAAATTTCTCTTATCAATATTATCTTTCTCTTTATCATTGAGGAGCTTGGCATAAGATTGATATTCTGAAGAAGGGTTTAATTTCTTTATATACTCAATCTCTACATCAATACTATTAGTTTCTATTGGAAATTTCTCTTTTGACCAAATTTTATTTTTTAATTTTTCAATTTCTTTTAAATTAATATCTTTCTTCTTAGTAAACCCATTAATATTTAATATCCAGGAAGCCAAAAAGCTTTTTATTAAATTTTCAAAATTAATATTAAATTTAAATTTTCTTTTAATATCCAATTTATTATTTTGATTTTTATCTATTGAAATCTTCTCTTCAAATATCTCTGATAGCTTGTTAATTTTCTCTTCCAAGTTATCAATTTGAGGTAAATAATATATCACAAAAACAGGAAGACAGTGCATAAAAGCAGAAAGAAAGAAGTATAAACTACCAGGAAATTTGTTATCCTTACTACTTAATTCTCTTTTTTCATACCCATTAAGATGATTAACAAAAACTTCAAAAGGCTCAAGGATTCCTTTTTCATAAAAATAACCAATTAATTTAGGTAACACCTTCGTTCTTTCTATTATATTTACGTTTAACTCTGATGGTCTAGCAGTTCTGAGATAAGTATCAGAATTCAAAACAATTAAATTTATCTCAAAAGAATAGGCTAAAATTTGAAGAATTTCTCTCAAAGCCCGATAGGTCAAAACAGGTAAAAAATTTATTCCATGACTTATATCTAAAAATACTTCAATTTCTTTAGAAGATGGAGATTCTAACTCTTTCTTAAAGAAAAAGGCCAACTCTTTAAAAATCGCATAATAATAATCCATTGCATTACCAATAAATCTTGTTTTATTAAATTCTCCCACACCGTAAGAGATAATTATTTTATTAGAAGAAACTCCCAATTCTTGATCACAAAAATTTTTAATTATTTCTTTTGCCTTATTTTTTAAATCTTTATAGGAGCTAATCAATTCATCTTTAATTTCCTCATCAGCAAGAGTATCAATGGATATGATCACTGTCTTATCTATTTTTTCTTTTTCTATTATCAAAGTTAAGGGATCCTTAGTTTCCTTCTGTGTATCTTTATAGTTATATTTTACTTTATCCCAATTTCGAGGATTTCCCCAAGTAGAAATTAAAATCTTCATAAAAATATTTTTTTAACTCAAATCAAAACTTCTAAAATCTAAACATCTCTTAATCTTTAAAAATAATTTTTCAAATTTTTTTAAATTTTTCCACATCTAAATTTTTTTTAATTCTTCTAAGATAAATACTCCCTTTTCGGTTATTTTTATCCGATATTCTTTACCTGTTTCTTCATCCCTTTCCACTTCAACTAATTGATAGAGTTTTAATCTTTCTATCTCTTGAGGAAACTTTTGAAGAATCCGCTCATACTCCCCACCGCTACGCGGTTTTCTATCTTTAAGTTGTTCTAATAACTCTATTTCTTTTCCTTTTGGTAAATAAAAAAGGGGCGGTAAAAATATTGTTCGGTTGAATTCTTCATGCATATAATAGATTTCACAATTCAAAAGAAAGCCGGCAAGGGCAGTAACCATCACATAAGCTTTAAAACCTCCCGTAGGATTGAAATATACTTTATAACCCTCCTCCTTCTTTCTTTTTGCAATACTAATAAGCCTATCAAGAAGCAAAGAGATATCCTTCTGAAACTCATCTTTAGCATAATTCTCATCAAATATCTCAGCTTCATAAAAATAACCACTAACTTCAGAAGGAGGATAAATTTTATAATTTTCTTCTTCTAAAAATTTTTCAATAACTTTTCGACAAAGTTGATTAGAAGCGGTGTTAGTTCCAAAAAGATAGACTGAAATATTAGAAGGTTCTTTATTTTCTACTACTCTTAAAAAAGTATTTAACTCTGCTGAATTCTCCTTTGGATTCTCTTTAAGAAAAGAGTATAATTTATTCACCTCTTTGGAATTATTTAAAATTTCTTTCCAATAACTCTCATCTCTTATTTTTATATCTTCCGGCAGTACTCCTCTTCTCTGAGCATTTTGGATTAAGGAAACTCCACTACTTATTATATGAAATTCTTTCATTTAACCTCCTTTTTACTTTCAACTTTTCCTTATTTTAATAAATTATAAATATTCTGTCAATCATTTTATGAATAATGTGAATTTTATGTTTAATTGACATTAAATAAAAATTTGATTATATTTATTTTGGGTGGGGTGAAGCGGTCGCGGTAGGCTTTAAGCCTACTGAGGAAACTCCGGACTCATGCCAACCCGGATACTTCGGGCAACCGAAGGCTATCTTGTCGTGAGACAAGATAGACGGAAAGTGTCACAGAAACGTAGACCGCCAACGGTCCCACTTCGTGTGGGATGCGGGCAAGGGTGAAACAGTGCGGTAAGAGCGCACTACCTTGTCTCGTAAGGGACAAGGTGGACAAACCCTATCCGGAGCAAGGTCAAATAGGGGCGAGAGGTTGGTTGGCCCTCGCTTGAGCCCCGGGTAGACCGCGTTAGATAAATGACCGCATAAACAGAATCCGGGTTATCACCCCACCCCTCCCTTAATTTTTAATTCAAATAATACTCTTTAAGATACTATACCATATCCTATACTGCCCCCTATTTGATAGAAAATAAAATCCCCTTGTCTTATCAATGTGGTACTAAGAAAATATCTAAAAGAATCCCTTATCTATTTTTTAACAAAAGAATATATAACTTCCCTAATACCTCCTTTTTCTTTTTTTGGTAATAATATTGGAGATGTAAGACCTTGATAATGCCACTAAAAGCAAAGGAGCATTTTCTTATTATCTTATTAGCCATTATTTCTTCTTACTATATATATAACGAAGAAAGAGCCCCAAAGGTTAGCACCTTTTTTTTAAAGTTTTTCTTTTAACTTTTCTTTCAAGGTTTTTTAATACCTCTACTGATACAGATTGACAGATTTTAATATTTTATTAAAATAAAAATAACGGGGCGTAGCGCAGTGGCTTAGCGCGCTTGGTTCGGGACCAAGAGGTCGCTGGTTCAAATCCAGTCGCCCCGACTTTTAATTATTTATGAACGTTAAAGTTTTTAAATTAATCCCTGAAGAGGATATAAAAAATAAAGTAAAAGAATTAGCAGATAGAATAAGCAAAGATTATTTAAATAAAGAGTTAATTTTAATCGGTATTTTAAAAGGTGCTTTTGTCTTTCTTGCTGACTTAATGAGAAATCTTACTATCCCTTCTTCTTGTGATTTTATTAAGGTAAGTAGTTATGGAAAATCTACCGAAAGTTCAGGTATTGTAAAAATTGTTGCTGATATCTCTATGCCCATTGAAGATAAAGATATTTTATTAGTAGAAGATATCGTTGATACTGGTTTAACCTTACAGTATCTGATAAATCATCTATCTTTAAAAAAGCCTAAATCAATTAAAATCTGTGCCTTATTAGATAAACCTGAACGCCATAAGATTGAAATTCCTATTGACTATCTTGGCTTTACTATTCCTAACAAATTTGTTGTCGGTTATGGGATTGATTATGATGAAAAGTTTCGTTATCTTCCTTATATCGGTTATATTGAGATAAATGGAGAAGAATAATCTCATCTCTTTAATAAAAGCAGCCAAAGGAGAAAAGAAAGGAAGTTTATTAATCAAAAATTGTCAAATTTTAAATTTATTTACTGGTGAAATTGAGAAAAATAATATTTTGATTTATGATGAATATATTGCTGGTATTGGAAAAGAATATGAAAGAGCGGAAAAGATAATTGAAGCAGATAATTTATATGCCCTACCTGGTTTTATTGAAAGCCATATCCATATTGAAAGTTCCCTTTTATCCCTTTCGGAATTTAGTTATTATGCTTTACTTTCGGGCACCACTACTTGTGTCTGCGATCCCCATGAGATAACTAATGTCTTAGGAGTAGATGGCATAAGATATTTTTTAAAAGAGAGTGAAAAATTATTACTTACTTTTTATTTCTATTTTCCCTCGTGTGTACCAGCAACCCCTTTTGAAGATTTGCCTTTTAAAATATCTTTTTCCTCTTTTATCAAGCTTTTAAAGAATAAAAGAATAATCGGTTTAGGAGAGGTAATGAATTTTTTAGGTGTTATAAATTGCGAGCAAGATTTGATTAATAAGATTTATTATACAGAAAGGTTTAATAAAATAATTGATGGCCATTCACCTTTGCTTTCTTCTAAAAATCTTAATGCCTATCTTAGTGCCGGAATCTATTCCGACCATGAGATAACCAATCTAGAAGAAGCAAAAGAGAAGTTGAAAAAAGGTATGTGGGTGATGATTAGAGAAGGAAGTGCCGCAAAAAATCTTTTAGATTTAAAAGAAATAATAAAAGGAGATTATATTGACCGATTAATATTGGTCTCGGATGATATCCATCCCGAAGAGCTTATCCTTTTAGGACATTTAAATCGGATATTAAAAAAAGCGGTAAGTTATAATATTCCTGTTCATTGGTTAGTAAGAATGGTCAGCTTTAATCCGGCAAACTTTTTCGGTTTTAAAAGATTAGGATTAATCGCTCCTGGTTATAAAGCTGATATTAATTTGGTAAATAATTTAAAAGAGTTTAAAACTATTTATCTTATTAAAAATGGAAAAGTTATCGTAGAAAAAGAAAAGGTTTTAAATATTAAAAAGGAAATTTCTCAAACCTATTTAGCAAAAAAAATCTATAAGACTATCAAAGTTAAAAAAATTAATGAGGAGTTATTAAAAATAGAAGAAAAAAGAAATAGATTAATTAGGGTTATCAAAATCATTCCTAACCAAATAATTACCGAAGAACTTTTAACCTATCCAAAAATTGAAAATAATTTAGTAGTGAGTGATAAAGAAAGGGATATATTAAAACTTCTCGTTATTAATCGGCATAAAAGAGAACCGCAAATAGGAATTGGTTTTGTTAATGGTTTCAATTTAAAAGAAGGAGCGATCGCCTCCTCAGTTTCCCACGATTCTCATCATATTATTGCTTGTGGAGTAGATGATAAAAGTATTCTTTTAGCAGTTAATAAAATTATTGAAGAGAAAGGAGGGTTAGTAGTAAGTAATGAGAAAGAGATTTTAGGATTTTTACCTTTAAGAATTGCTGGCTTAATGTCCGATTTAAAAGCTGAGGAGGTTTCTTTACTTTTAAACAAATTACTTAACCTTACTAAAAAAATGGGCTGCCTTTTAGAAAATCCTTTTATTACCCTTTCTTTTCTTGCCTTACCAGTTATTCCCGAATTGAAATTAACTGATAAAGGGTATTTTTCAACCAAAAATTGGCAGTTCGTTCCTTTGTGGAGTTAAAAAATAGGTTTTTTGTTGGAATAATTGGCCCAAGTAAACCAAATAAGGAAATTTATCAATTGGCTTATAAAGTTGGAAAAGAAATTGGAAAAAGAAAATGGATTTTAATTTGCGGTGGTTTAAAAGGAGTAATGGAAGCAGCAGCCAAAGGAGCAAAAGAAGAAGGGACCTTAACAATCGGTATCTTACCACAAATAGATAAATCTTCCGCCAATCCTTATATTGATATTCCCATTGCTACTGGTCTAAATGAAGCTAGAAATTTAGCAATTGTTTTAACAAGCGATATAATCATTGCTTTAGGTAAAGGATACGGAACGTTATCTGAAATTGCTTTTGCTTTAAAATATAATAAAAAAATCTTTGGTTTAAAAACTTGGAACAAAGACTTGCCAATTATTAAAGTGAAAAGCATTAAAGAGTTAATTAAAAAAATTTCCAATCTTGCATATTAATTATTGAATAGGTATAATTATTAGTGAATGAAATGGTTAGAGAAAATGTAAAGGTAGAAATTGAAATCGGTTTGCACGCAAGACCGGCTGCGGAATTTGTAAAGATTGCCGAAAGATTTAAATCTAATATAAGGGTATGTAAAGATGGAATTTGGGTGAATGGCAAAAGTATTTTATCTTTACTAACCTTAGCCGCCGAAAAAGGTAGTGAATTAATATTGGAGGCAGATGGGATAGACGAAAAAGAGGCGATAGCTGCTTTAAAAAAATTCCTTTCAGCCAAATGAAAGAAAGAATTTTAAGAGGTATTCCGGTAAGTGGTGATTTTGGTTATGGAGATATAAAAATCTATTCACCGGAATTACCAATTATTGAAAAAAAAGAAATTCTTCCTCACGAAATCCCTCAGGAATTAGAAAAGTTTGAAAGGGCAATAATTTTAAGTAAAGAGGATTTTGAAAAAATTTACCAAAAGGTGCGAGCCGAGATAGGAAAGGATATTGCCGAATTTATCCAAATCCAAATTGCTTTTCTTACTGATGAAACAGTACTAAAAGAGACAAAGGAATATATTGAAAAAGAAAGGGTTATCGCGGAATATGCCTATTCCGAAGTGATTAAAAGATATTATCACAATTTGATAAACAAAGGAAAAACCGTTTTTATTGATAAAGGTTTAGAAATTTTTGACGTCTGTTGTTATGTAATTGAAAAGTTAAAGGATAGTAAAAAAGGGTTTTCTCTTCTTCAGCCAAAAGAAAAATGTGTTATCTTTGCTCAATCCCTAACACCGATGAATATGGCACTTTTAGATAAAAACTATATCTTAGGAATTGCCTTAGAAATGGGTGGAAAGACTTCTCATATATCAATAATGGCAAAAGCCAAAGAGATACCAACAGTAGTTGGTGTAGAAAAACTTTTACATTTTGGAGCCAATGTCCAAAAGGCGATTATTGATGGTAATCGGGGAATGGTCATCCTTTCGCCAACAGAAAAAAGAATAAGTCTTTATGAAAAAGAGAAAGAAGAATTAACAAAAAGAAGAAAATTAATAATTGCCAAAAAGGAGAGAGAAGCAAAAACTAAAGATGGGAAATATATTGATATCTCAGCAAATATTGAATTTGTTTATGAAGCAGTAATTGCCAAAGAATATGGAGCAAAAGGGATTGGACTTTTTAGAACCGAATATCTCTTCTTATCAAAGAGAAATTTACCAACCGAAGAGGAACAGTTCCAACTTTATAAAGAGGTCGCCGAAAAGATGAAGCCCTATTTTGTCATTATTAGAACCTTTGATTTAGGCGGCGATAAGATAATTCCCGGTTATTTTGAGAGTAATCCTTTTTTAGGTTGGCGGGGAATAAGATTCTGTTTAAGCAATTTAGATTTCTTTAAAACCCAATTAAAGGCGATCTTAAAAGCTTCAACAACCAGAAATATAAAAATAATGTTACCAATGGTAAGTAATATTGAAGAAGTGATAAAGACCAAAAAAATTTTAGAAGAACTAAAAGAGGAGTTAAGAAGAGAAAAAATTGATTTTGATGAAAATATTGAATTGGGAATTATGGTAGAAACCCCCTCTTCTGTTTTGCTTTCTGATGTTTTAGCAAAATTATGCCATTTCTTTTCTATCGGTTCTAATGATCTAACCCAATATACCTTGGCTTGTGATCGCGGTAACGAGAAGGTTAGTTATCTTTTTAACCATTACCATCCAGCAGTTTTGAGATTAATAAAGGAAACAATAAAAAATGGTCATAAAAATGGTATTTGGGTTGGTTTATGTGGTGAATTAGCAGGAGAACCTTTGGGAATAATTCTTCTTATTGGTTTAGGAATTGATGAACTATCAATGGCACCTCATCTTATCCCCTATGCTAAAGAACTTATCTCCCTTTTAGATACTGATTTTTGTAAAGAACTTGCCGAAAAGGTGATAAACTTCTCTACGGTTCCTGAGGTGATAAAATACCTTAAAAAGAAAATTAAAAAAGAAGGTATCCTTTTAGAAAAATATACCTATGTTTGATTTGATTTACCATTTTCCTGAACAATTAGAAGAGGCTTTCTCTCTTTCTTTTCAATTAATAAAAAAAAGAAAAGATTTTTTAGATAAAATTAATAATATAAATAAAATTATAATAACTGGAATGGGAGGCAGTGGCATTGCTGGTGATATTGTTTTTAGTCTATCCTATCCTTTTTTAAAACATCCTTTAATTGTAATAAAAGATTATCAACTACCATCTTTTAGTAACAAAAATTCTCTCTATTTTATCATAAGTTATTCCGGTGAAACAGAGGAAACAATTTTTAATTACAAGGAACTTAAAAAGAAAAACTTACCATTAATTGTAATAACTTCTAACGGTAGTTTAAAGGAATTATCTAAAAAAAATGGTGATCTTTTATTTCTGCTGCCAGAAAACTATCCGCCTCGTCAGGCTTTAGCTTATTTAACTATTCCGATTTTATTAACTTTAAGTTATTTAAAAATTATTCCTGATTTTAAAAAAGATATTGAAAAAACTATCCTTTATCTCAAAAAAATAAGAAAAAAATTAAACGAAAAAGCAAAAGGAATTATAAAAATAATTGAAAATAAAATTCCTTATATTATTGTTGATTCCTATTCCTATCTACCGATTGCCTATCGTTGGAAAAATCAATTTAATGAGAATACAAAAATCTTAGCCTTTTATAATTATCTACCCGAACAAAATCATAATGAGATAAATGCTCTTCCTTTTTTAGAGGCTTTTAAAAATAATCTTTTTGTTTTTATTTTAAAAAATCCCAATTCCTATAAAAGAAATCTTTTAAGAATAATCTTTCTTTTAAAAATTTTAAAAGAGAAAAAGATTGCCAATCTATTAATCAAACCTTTTAACAAAAATAATTTTTTAAATATCTTTTCATTAATTATGTTGGGTGATTTTATAAGTTATCATTGGGCATTAAAAAGAGAAATTGATCCTTTAAAGATTGAAGTAATAGATAAGTTAAAAAATTTTTTAAATAAGTTTTAAAAGGAGAGAATATGAAAAAGAGAATTAAAGTAGTTATTCCAGCAGCTGGTGAAGGAAGAAGATTAAAACCCCATACCCATACTACTCCCAAACCTTTGCTCTCAGTGGCTGGTAAACCGATAATTGGCCATATTATGGAAAGAGTAAAAGAATTAGAACCAGAAGAAGTGATAATTATAATTGCTCCTAATGGAAGTCCTATAGAAAAGTATTTAAAAGAAAATTTCAGTATGAATTTTAGATTTGTTATTCAAGAAGAACCTAAAGGATTGGGAGAAGCGGTTTATAAAGCAAAACCTTATTTTAAAGATGAACCTTGCCTAATTATTCTTGGTGATACGATAATTGATATGCCTTTAAACAATTTGTTAGGTGAAGAAAATTGGATCGGAGTAAAAAGGGTTGAAGACCCAAAAAGATTTGGCATCGTGGAAGTTAAAGATGGAATAATCACAAAGATTGTTGAAAAACCTGCTGAACCAAAAAGTAATTTAGCAATAGTTGGGATTTATTATATTTTTCAATCTTCTTTTCTTTTTAATGCCTTAGAGAAAATTATCAAAGAAAATATAAAAACTAAAGGCGAGTATCAACTTTCTGATGCTTTAGAATTAATGATTGAAGAGAATATTAATTTTCGCACGTGTCCAGTAGAATATTGGTTAGACTGTGGAACTCCGGAAGCCTTAATCCAAACCAATCGTTATTTATTGCAAAATACTAATTATTTTAAACCCCGTCCTAATTCTTTAATAATTCCACCCGTTTATATTCACGATAGCGCCTTGCTTGAAAATTCTATTATCGGACCCTTCGTTTCTATCTCGGAAGAAGTGGAAGTAAGAAATTCTATAATAAAAGATTCTATCATCAATCAAGGTTCTTATATTGAGAATTCTTTATTAGAAAATTCAATTCTTGGAGAAAATTCAATTGTTAAAGAAAAGCCTTTGAGATTAAATTTAGGTAGTTTTTCTATCTTTGAAATCAGTTGAGGTTTTTAATAGAAAAAGAGAGTAAAAGTTCTCAGGCCCGAATAGGAAAAATCATCCTTCCCCATGGTGAAGTAGAAACACCTGCTTTTATGCCTGTTGGCACCCAGGGAACAGTAAAAACGATGAGTCCAAAAGAATTAAAAGAAATTGGTGTCCAAATTATTACTGCTAATCTCTATCATCTTTATCTTCGGCCGGGAATAGAGGTTATTGAAAAGGGAGGCAGCATAAGTGAATTTATCTCTTTTCACAGACCTGTGCTAACTGATTCGGGTGGATTTCAAATTGCTTCTCTTTCACCTCTTATAAGTATAAAAGATGATGGTATCCAATTTAAATCCCATATTGATGGCTCAACCCATTTTTTTACACCCGAAAATGTGGTCATATATCAAGAAAAAATCAAAAGCGATATTGGCATGTGCTTAGATATCTGTCTTCCTTATCCAGTAGAGTATAACGAAGCAAAAAGGGCCTCGGAAAAAACTATTGAATGGGCAAAAAAATCAAAGAAAATAAAAAGCGAAGAATTTAATCTTTTTTGTATTATTCAAGGTGCCACTTATTTAGATTTAAGAGAAAAAGCAACAAAAGAATTGTTAGATATTGGTTTTGACGGCTATGCAATTGGGGGTTTATTTTTAGGCGAAACTCCAAAATTATCTTACGAAATTGTTGCCTTTTGTAATAACTTAATTCCAAAAGAGAAAGTAAGATATGTAATGGGCTGTGGTTATCCAGAAGATATTTTAGAATGTGTAAAATTAGGAACAGACCTTTTTGATTGTGTTTTACCAACAAGAAATGGCCGAACCGGAACCGCTTTTACTTCTGAGGGAAGGATAATTATTAAAAACGCTAAATTTGAAAAAGATTTCTCTCCTTTAGACCCAAATTGCGATTGCTATACCTGCCAAAATTTTTCTCGGGCTTATCTTCGCCATCTTTTTATTAGTGAAGAAATCCTTGGACCTCGACTATTAACTTATCATAATATTTACTTTTTTATCAAATTAATGGAAAAGATAAGAGAAGCTATTTTAAAAGATCAATTTGAAGAGTTTTATAATAATTTTAAACGACAATATAACCGCAATCTTATTTGATTTCAATTAAATTTTCAATTTTAGCAAGTTTCTTTTTCCCAATACCTTTTATTTTTAAAAGTTCATCTTTATTTTTAAATCTTCCTATTTTTTCCCGGTATTCAACTATTCTTTGAGCTATCTTCTCACCAATACCAGGTAGACTCATTAGTTCTTCTTTAGAAGCTTCATTAATATTTATTAGATGAAAATTTCTTTCAATTGGACTATTAGTAACAAGAATTTGTTGGATAGAATTATTTTTTGGAAAATCTTTAAATTTATTTTCTTTCTTTTTGTTAAAAAGAGATAAAAGACTACCTAGTATAAAAAATATACTTAAAAAGGATAAAACAATTTTTTCTTTTTCATTCATTTTAGTTTTTCTTTTATTATTTCAGCTACCTTTTTTCCCGAAAGTAACATACTGCTAAAAATCGGCCCCATACGCGGTCCACCAAAAACAGCATTCACTGCCATTCCACAGACAAAGAGATTATGATAAACTTCTTTAGTATTTTCAATAACAAATTTTTCGCCCATTTCCGCATTCATCAATTTTTCACCAATAATACCACCGGTGGTGGTGAAAAGCACTTTTCCCATCTTTTTTTCTAAAATCTTTACTAATTCACATCCGTGCCCGGTAGCATCAACAACAAATTTTGAACGCATTGTCATCGGATCAATATGTAAATTGGCTAATATTACCGATGTCCAATTAATCACTACCCCTGAAACTTTTTCATTATGAATCAATAGATCCTCTACTGTTATCAAATTAAAAATTTTTGCTCCCTTTTTGATAGTGTGATAAACCAATGCTCCCAAAGTTTCTAAAGCACACGCGACATAATAATTTTCTTCATATTTTTCACAACTAACACCAAATTCTGTTAAAATCTCTTTACCTTCTT
This sequence comes from Caldifarciminota bacterium, assembly GCA_025060715.1. Lineage (GTDB taxonomy): Bacteria > Hydrothermota > Tepidihabitantia > Tepidihabitantales > DTDR01 > DTDR01. The sequence goes on from JANXBG010000010.1 coordinate 28,566, forward strand.
CATCAACAACAATCTTATTAAACATCATTCCACCGCCAGTCAATCCGCCACCGGGTCTCAAATTCTTTTCTAAAATTACAACTTTTACTCCTGCTTTTGCTAAATAATATCCAGCAGATAGACCCGCAGGACCTGCACCGCAGATGAGCGCATCAGATTCTAGATATTTATTAAAATCCTTTAAATAACTTTCAATAATAGCTTTAGTTATTTTTATTTCATCCAGCATATTAGAATTATAAATCAAAAATTTATAAAATCAATTTTTATTGATAAAAAAAATCTTATTTTTATAATAAGTTATGAATATAAAAATGTTCTTTTTAGTTTTTTTAACTATCTTTATGATGGAATTGGGGGATAAAACACAATTATCTATTCTTAATTTTGCTGCTTCTTTAAAATCTCCTTTTTTAGTCTTTTTGAGTGCTATCTTGGCTTTAGGAATAAGTACTCTTCTAGCAGTATTAATTGGCGATAATCTCTTTCGTTTAATTCCTTTAAAATTATTAAGATTTATTAGCGGTGGTATCTTTCTTCTTTTGGGAGTTCTAATAATTATTAGAGAAATTAGCCATTAATTTTTAGAAACTTTTCATAAATCTTAATTAACTTTTCAGCAATTTTATCCCAAGTATAATTATTTTTTATATGCTCTCTTAAAAGAGTATCTTTTTTCTTTCTTAAAACCAAAAATAATTTTTTTTCAATATCTTTTTTAGAATAAGGGTTTAGATAAAAAGCATAATCTTTAAAATATTCCTTTGTACCACCATATTTAGTGATTAAAATTTTCGCACCTGCCAATCCAGCTTCTAAAGCAGATAAACCCGGAGTTTCATAATAAGAAGGCAACAAAAATACATCACAAGCAGCATATATAGATTTTAATAATTCTGATCCATTAGGTAATTCATCTATTAAATGAATATTTTTTGTTTTTTTTATCAATGATAAACATTTGTCACTATACTTATTTTTAATAATCTTACCAACTAATAAAGTAGGCACATCAATCTTTTTCAAAACTTCTAAACATCTTAAAAGGTTTTTCCTTTCATAACCAATATGACCAACGTATAAAATAAAATCCTTTAATCCCAATTTTTCATAACACAATTGAGGAGAAGCAAAATAAAAATCAATACTAACACCATTAGGTAAAACTTCTAATTTTTCCTCTTCCAAATTAAACATACCTTTTATTAACTTTTTTTCAGCAAAAGTATTGCAAATAATCAAATTAACCCTTTTCACCATTTCCTTTAAGATTAAATGCTCATTATAAAACCCAAAATATTTATAAAAAAATTTAAATAAACCTATTGCTATTTTATTAACGATTAGCGAATGTTGAGAGTAAAATACCGGCGTTAAAATAATTTTTTTATTAAAATTAACAATAATTTGAAAAAGATGATAAGTCTTTATTCCTGAACCAAAAAAATGAATAATATCATAATTTTTAAAATCCTCTTTGCCCAAAAAATTTTCGCAAAAAATCTTAACTTCCAACCCCAGTTTTCTGAGCTCTTCTTTTAAAGATATTACTTGGGTTTTTATTCCACCTTCAAAAAGATGAAAACCAGGAAAGGTAATAAAAAGAATTTTCATCTTCCTTTCCGAAAACGATGAAAAGACAAAATTAGACTTTTTACTTTTAAATAAAATTCTTTTTTTCTTGTATAACCAATCTTAGTCTCTATTTTTGGAAAATCTAATTTCTTTTCCTCATAATTCTTCATTTTTTCTCTCTTTTGCCACCATTCAAAAAATTCTGTAAAATTCATTATTTTTATATTAGAGAGATTTTTAATAAAATCAAAAACTTCTTTAAAAACATCTGAAAATTCTAAAATTTTTTCTGGATGGTCATACAAAACAATTGGATAACCTTTCTCATAGGTTTTTAATATATATTCCTGATAATATTTGATCATCTCTTTTTGCGATAAATTTAAAATTTTTAAACAGCCGATAGAAATGGGATGGATAGGAATTTGATAAACATAAGAAAATCTATTATTAACAATCGGCAAAATAGGTAAATCATCATAATCAAAACCAAATTCGGAAGAATAAGAAAAATGAAGGTCCTCCAAAACTTCATTTAAAGAATAATTCCAAATTCCAAAGGGAGCCGCAAAACCTTTGATCTCTATTCCTAATTCCATTAATTTTTTCTTGCCAATAAGCAGATTTTCCAAGTTTCTATCTTTATCTTTATAAACATAATGATAATAAGAATGGAGCTGAATATCAAATTTTTCTCTATTTTTTTCTTTAAAAAAATCTAAAAATCTTTCGCTCGCTTTCACATCTACAAAAAAGGTAAACTTAATATTCTCTTTATTTAAAAATTCAAAAACCTTTTCTACCTCTTTTCTTTTAGCAAAATCACCATCAACTCTAAAAAGAAATACGGAGTGATAATTGTCAGGAAAATAAGATAAAGAAAAATAAGGAATTTTATTTTTAAAAAAAATATTAATGAGTAAATTTATAACCAACCTTCTTAAAGCACCTTTATTTATCTTGTTAACAAATTCGTAAGGAAATTTTAAAAGAGAAAAGTAAAAATATTTTGCTTTTCTTTCGCTACTTTTTAATAAATTTTCTAAAGAAAAGGGAAGATAAATTTTATTATCTAAAAAATAAACAATCTTTTTTTCCTTATTCAGCAAAAATAGATTATCAAAAATATCAATTATTTCAATCCCCCAATAAATTGGTTTCTCTTCCGGAAGAAAATATTTTAAATATCTTTTCTTTATTTTTATTTCTTTTAAATGATTTTCTAATTTAGTAATATCAAAAATCTCACCAATTTTTCTTTTTTGATAATAAACTTCAATATTACTTTTCAAATCCTCTTTTACAATTTTAAGCCCATAAGGCTGCTCAGTTTTTAATACTTCTAAAAACCCAAAATCTTTTTCATTTACTAAAATTTCTATTTCTTTATTTATCATTTTAATAAATAATAATCCTTTTTTATTTCTTTTTGGAATACCATTAACAAACAAAAATAAGTAATTAAAAATAACATAATTAAAATTATTAAAGGAAGATTTTTAAAGAAAAAAATTGGCAAAAGAGTTAAAAAAGCAAAAAGTAATGGTAAAGGAAAGGAAGATAGAAGATTAAACTTATAAAAACTTTTTAAGGTTTGAAAGTTCAAAAAGAAAATCAAAGCTTCTGTTAATAAAAGCGAAAGAGCTGCTCCCAAATGAAAAAAGTTTTTCGTTAAAATAATTATTGTAAAAAGATTAAAAAGGGTTCCTCTTAAAATATTTTTAAAATATTGGCGGTCTTCTTTTATCGCAAGTAAACTTAAAGAGACAATTGAATTTAAAAAAGTAAATATAAAAAATCCCAAAAGAATTTGAAAAACCTCTTTTCCTAACAAATATTCTTGCGGAAAAAGAAAAAGGAATAATTTATCGCTAATAATAAAAAGAAAAAAGGTGAAAGGCAATAAAAAAATTAAAACCAATCTTGTGATATTTTTTATAACTGCAAAATTTCCTTCTTCCAATTTTCTTGTCAAGAAAGGTAAAATAATTTGGTTAAAAATCCGATCAAAAATCATTAGTATTAAAAGAATCCGAAAACCAGCACTGTAATAACCTAATTCCTTTTTCATTTTTAAAAGTCCTAAAAAAATTATACCCGAAAGAGTATAGATTTGAATCAAAATTTGGGCTCCCCCTAAGGGTAAAGTTTCTTTTAATAAAAAAAAATTTTTCTTAAAGTCTAATTTAATACTAATTTTATTAAATTTATGATGATAAAAATATAATAACATTAAAGAACCAAATAAATTTCCTAAAATAAAAGAAAAAGGGATAAATAAAATTTCCTTTTTACTTTCTAAAAATATCAATAATAATAAAAAATATAGAAAATTGGTTAAAAAGCGATTCAAAGCACAAAATCCTATCTTCTCTTTTCCTAAAAAAAACCACTCTAAATTTATAGCGTCAAACAATATAAAAAATGAATAAATCAAAACCAATTTTTTTAAAATGATATCTTCTTTTAAAATATGGATTAATAGAATTGACGATAGGAAAGCAAGAATTCCCAATAATAATCGGAAAGAAAAAATCTTATCAACGATTTCTTTGATACTCTTTTCTTGCGCAATTTTTCTTATTCCATAAATTAATAACCCAAAATTGGTTAAAAGAGAAAAATAACTAACATAGGTTAAAGCAAAATTTACTTCTCCAAAATTTATTAAATTAATCTTCCGGGTTAAATAAATTATTGCCAAAAAAGAAAAAAATCTTCCTAATATCTCACCAAAACTTAAAAAAAGGAAGTTTTTAGCAATCATTAATAATTTCTTGCAAAATCTTTATGCTCTCTTGCCAGTTTTTTATTTTTAAATCTTTTAATTCCTTAATTCCTTTCTTTAAATCTTCATATTTTTCTAAAATTTCCCTTATTCCTCTTTTAATATCTTCTTCTTCATTTTTAACAAAAACCGTTCCTTTAAAAAAATACTTTTTTAAGACTTCTTTTTCTGAAGTTAAAAAAGGCTTTTCCGCTCCCACAGCATCATAACCACTTTGTAAAGTAGTATAATCACGAGTGGTAAGACCTATCACAAAATCTGCGGAAGCTAATAATTCCTCATAATCTTCTTTTTTCAAATAGCCAGTAAAAATAATATTTTTAATTTCTTTAAATTTCCAATAATTGGAAAATTTTGAATAATCACCGGTTAAATAGAAATTTATGTTTTTCATTTCTTTACCAGCACTGATTAATTCTTTTATTGGTTCATCAGGACTAAAAGATAAAACTACCAAGGCTCTAACAACATTTTCTTTATGTTTTTCAAAAAATTTTTTTTCTAATATTCGGGGCGGAGGTTCAATTACCAATTTTCTTGCTGGATAATTTTTTATCAATTCCAAAAGTTTCTCATTGTGGATAACTAATCCTTTCGTTTTCTTTAAAAGATATTTCAAAACCTTTCGTTGTAACTGATGCCACCAATTATTTAAAAGAAAAATGTTAGAATGAGAAATAACTATCACATTTTTTTTACAAAATAAAATTAAATAACTGAGATAAACAGGTGGAATTTCTAAGATTAAAAAATCATATTTTTTCTTTTTTATAATTATTAAAGTTTTTAAAAAATTTAAAAAATAATTAAATTTATTTTTTATCGGTATTTTTACTAACTCTCCTTTTAGGTCATAAGTCAAAGATAAAACATATTGACTATCCTTTTGCCAGGAAATTATTCCAATTTTTTTCATTCATTAATTTTTTCTTCCCTTTCTTCTTTTAAAAGCTCCAGGCAGACTTTTGCGGTATTAAAATGGATTTCTACCGTATCCATTATATTTAAAGCATATCCACCGCCTAAAACCACACCAACAGGAATATTATTATCTAAGGCATTTTTTATCACAATTTTATCTCTTTCTATTAATCCTTCTTTTGTTAATCTTAACAATCCCAATTGATCGTCTTTATAAGGGTCGGCACCAGCAACATAGACAATCAATTCGGGCTTATGTTCTTTTATAATTTTCGGAACCGCTTCATTTAAATGGTTTAAGTAAACCTCATCGCCAGTAAAATCTAATAGACCAATATCCCAATCACTCTCTTCTTTAATGGGATATAAATTCTCTTGATGGATAGAAAAAGTAAACACCCTTTCATCCTTTTGAAAAATCTTGGCTGTACCATTTCCTTGATGCAAATCACAATCGATCACTGCTACTCTTTCAATTAATCCTTCTTTTTGAAGTTTTCTTATCCCCACAGCAATATCGTTTATATAACAAAAACCTTCGGCATGCTCAGGAAAGGCATGATGAAAACCTCCACCGATATGAAAACCAATTTTCTCTTGTAGAGCAATTTTTAAAGCCAAAATTGTCCCTGAAGCAGCCAAAAAATAAGCCTGGACAATATCCCAAGTTAAAGGTAATTCACTTCTTATCGTTCGGTTAGTCCATTTTAAATTTAAAAGGTCATTAAGATATTCTTCAGTATGGACTAACCGAATGTCCTCTAAATTTGGTTCGGGCGGTTCTATAAAATCTTCTTCTTTAGCTAAATTTTCATTAAGCAATCTTTCTTTTATCAACCGATATTTAACAGTCGGAAACACATGGATGCCAATATCGACTTCATATTTGTCCGAATAGATAAATTTCATAACCCCTCCGTCGCTTCTTTTAATTTTCTTAAAATTAAAGGCGAACTTTCAAAAGGTATTTTGCTTTTTAAAATCTCTTTGATCTCTTTTTCTTTAAACAAAGAAAGCCCTTCAATCGCTAAACTTTTTAAAGATAAATTTTCCGTATCTAAATAAGAAATTAAAATATTTTTTACCTCTACTCTTTCTTTTAAATTCTTTAAAGTATCCAATTGGGGAATAATTCGGTTAATTGTTCTTAAAATATTGGCTTTAAAATTTTCATTTTTACTTTTTAATAAATTATCAAAAAGTTCTGGTAAAATAGAACTTCCGATTTCAGCTAAAGCAATCTCTGCACTTTGGCGAACAGTAAAAAGGGGGTCCTTTAACTTTGCTATTAAATACTTAGTTCCTCTTCTATCTTTTAATTTACCTAAGGCATAACAAGCAAAAATCCTTGTTGGTTCATCAGCGGAATTTAAATAATTGATAATTTCGGAAAATGCCGAAGTATCGCCAATCTCAGCAAAGGCGTTTAAAATCCATCTTGGTCTATTTCTTTTATCTTTTAGAGCCTTCGCTAAAAGAGGCAGAGCCTCTTTTGCTTTTATTTTCCCTAAAAGATAAATCACATTAGCCCTTACTTGAATATTATTATTATCTATACTATCCATTAAATGGGGTTTAATAAGAGAAGGTAAAGAACAAGCCACCTCCTCAATTGCTCGCAACTCTAAGCTGTTTTTAGTTGACAATTTCTTCTTTACGATATATTCTATAGCCGCCTCTTTTCTTTTTATCAACTCCCTTCTTGCTTCTCTAACAATTCTTTTGGCACTACCTACTTCCCATTTAGAAGCATACTTAAATAACTCTTCTATCTCCATCTTTTCTAAATCTTTTTCTAAGATATCCTCTTTTTCTATTTTTTCTTCTTTCTCTTTTAAATCATCAATTCCATAAGCATAGATCCCACCAGTCCAAATACTTCCATCTTCACCCATCCCTTTTTTTCCGTAAATATCTTTTCCTTTTAAATCAATAAATAATCCTATCCCACCAAAACCACGGGCTTGATTAGCAAAACCTTGGCCAAATTTTTCTTCCCGATTAAAATATAAATCATTACCATTTTTATCCAGAAAAAGCCCAAAAGAATTTGTCAAACCAATTCCTTGTCCCCCAGAAGCATAATAAAAATCATCGCCATCATTATCAATCAAAATCCCTACTGCTAAATCATGACCTTCTCCTTGGGAAGGACCTAAACGGGAATAATAAAAATCGTCACCATCATTATCAACCAAAATCCCGGCTGCTAAATGAATGCCAGCACCTTGTGCGTATTCGGTAGCGTAATATTTATCATTCCCTTCACCATCATATAACATCCCTAAAGAATACCAATAACTGCATCCTTGGCCAAAGACATCACTGTTATAAAAATCATTACCTTTCATATCGCAAAGAAGCCCAATTCCACCACTTGCTTCCGGTCTAAAACCAATAGCAAAACCTTGAGCAAAAGAGCGGTAATCCTTAGGTAAGAGAGGAATATGAAAATATTTTCCACCGGCATAATAAATATCGTTTCCCTCTAAATCAAAAAGTATTCCGTAACCAAAGGTAGAACCAAAAGCTTGACCAAAATTATAAATCCGATAATTATCATTTCCTGAAAAATCAAAAAGCATTCCTAAACCATAAAAACCAGAAGCACAAGAAAAAGTTTTTCCTTGATAAATATCGTTTCCTTCTAAATCCCACAAAATTCCTACCCCTAAAACACCGGAAGCTAAGGAAAAATTTCCACTATAATAGACATCGTTACCTTTAAAATCAAAAAGAAAACCACTTCCTAAAATACCACTGGCAAAAGTAAAAATATTACTCTCATTACGATAATAATCATCGCCGGCTAAATCAACAATTAAAGAAGAAAATTTTTCTAATACTATCCCTTGATTTTTTACCAAATAACAATCATTACCATCTAAGTCAATAATTATCCGATATTCTTTATTATAAGAATTATTTTTCTTACCACCTAAGGCAATAGAAATCCCCTCTATTTCCAACTCTTCTAAATCTTTTTCTAAAGAGAGATTTCTTACTTCTTTCAAAAAACTTTCAATGCCAATAAGATAGGCTAAATTAGCCCGATATAAGTCTATCATCTCTACTTTTCTTAAAAGGGCAAATAAACTTTCCAATTCTATTTCTTTTGTAGTGTCATAAAAAATATTATTCTCCCTTAAAATCGCACCGCGTAAATAATCATCATCACTTGCCTCTTCATCAGAAAATAGATAGGGAATTTCGGCAAGTAATGTATAAATCTCTTCTTCCTTTAGTTTACTAAAAGCTTTTTTATAATAATTATCACCCACAAGAAAAGAAGAAATTAGATAATAAAGATTTTTATTCTCCCCCTTTAAATTTTTTAAACTTTTTCCTTTATCTTCAATTTCCTTTTTTATCTTTCCTATCTCTTTCTTTTCAGAAAATTCTTGAAAATCCTTTCTTTTTAATTGGTTTAATAAAAAGAGATAGGTTTTTACAAGCGAATCTTTATTCGAATTTAAAAATAAAACATTCTCATCTAAATATTTTGGTGTTAATAAGGGCTTTTCAAATATTTGATCAATAATAAAAAGACGATAAAGAGTATCCGTCGCCCATCTTTTTTCATAGCCTAATTCCTTCTCTTCTACTCCTAAAACTTCTAAACCCTTTTTTATATAATTTAAAGAAATAGAATCTAAACTCTGCGAAAAAACAGAAAGAATAAATAAAAAAATCATAGAAAAGAATAATAAAAATTATTTTTAAGTCAAATATTTAAAAAGTAAATGTGTTAAAACAAAATCCCTATGTTTAACTCTTTGTGTCCAAATTTTTTTAATCAAAATTAAATTTTAAGATGTTAAAAAGTGTCCTCTCAGGAGAAAAATTTTTAAATGGAATTTTCTTATAAGTCTTTAAATATCAAATACTTATTATAAATTTAGGTTAAAGATAGGGAACGATACCCAGTATGGTCTTCTCTTCGTCTTTGGAAGCGTCTTAATCATCCTTTTTGTAAATGTTTTATTATTAATTTTTAAAAACGTATTATCGTTCATTTTTATAAGTGTTTTGTTTATAATCTTAATAAGTGTATTATTAATAATTTACCGAAGCGTATTAGTGATAGGCTCCCTGGGGTCTATAGGTATTAATCTTAGGTAGAAAAACAAACTTGATTTTTTACAGGTAAGATTATATTCCCTTAAATATGGAATTCAATAATGTCACCATCTTTTAGTATATGATTTTTCTCAACCCTTTGTCCAAAAAAATTTTTATTATCCCATAAACGGGCATATTTAAGATTCCTATAAAAATCCTTATGTAAAGCTTTTGCTGCTTCTAAAACATTAGAATTTTTTTTCAAAATAATCGGCTCTTCCAATTCTGGTGGTTTTCCGGGCGGTTTAGTATAAACTCTGATAATTTCTAAACTTTCAAACAAAAGTCTTTTTAAATCTTCAATATTTTTCTTTTCTTTCACTGAAATGGCGATGATTTTAAGTTCTTCATTTGGTAAATAATTTCTTATAAATTCCAAAAAAAGATTGTATCTAAAATCACTATTTTCACAATCAAGTTTATTGCCACAAAAAATTATTTTCTTATAATTAGCCTCATCTTTTTTGAAAATATTCACCTTTCCTTCTTCCAAAATTTTAAAATTTTCTTCACACTCTTCTAAAAGAGAATCTTGGCTTAAATCAAAAAGATATAAAAGGACATCAGCAGACCTCAAAAGATGGAAATACCAAGGGGGTAAATTTGGTTTTAATGGAGGACAATCAATTAATTGGATTTGAATATTCTCATATCTCATCATTCCAGCAATAGGAGTTTTGGTACTAAAAGGATATTCAGCAATTTCGGTATTTGCATTTGTCAAAAGTTTTACCAAAGAGGATTTTCCTGAATTGGGACTACCAAAAACAGCAATTTGACCGGCTCCCTGTTTCTCAAAATGATACCAAACCGTCCGACTTATTTTTGGCTTTTTCCCTAGCTCTTTTCGTAATTTAGAAATCTTTGTTTTGATCTCTTTTTGTAATTTTTCAGTTCCTTTATGCTTAGGAACAACCGCTAACATTTCTTTTAAATAATATAATTTCTCTTCAATTGTCCTTGCCTGCCGATATTTTTCTTCTACCTCAAAATATTGAGGTGGCAGATTTGCTGGCATATTTCATTTTACCAAAAATTTTCAAAATAGTCAAGATAAAATATTTTTAAAATAAAATTATCTTTTTGCTACTTTACTTTTATATTAACCCCTTAACTAATTACCCTATAGAAATAACTCTATATCCCTATAAGTCTTTAATTATCAATAACTTACTATGTATCCTCCTTTCCATCCAATTGGTATCTTATTATTACTTTTCTTAGGATTTTTGAGAGATTTTGAGTTATACACTCTTTTTATTTACCGAAGATTAATTCTCTATTACTATATTACTGCTTCCATAAAGTTGTGATTAACTATTAATGGAAAAATTATAGCCAAAAGATAATTTAAAATAAAAACCTTTGGCATTAAGCAAAAATCCTTTATAATATTCTTGAAATACTAAAAAATCAAATCTTTTTATAGTTATACCTAAACCTATTCCAATTTCTGAGGAAAAATTTTCTAAAGAAGTATTTTTACTACTTAGTAAATAAAGATTTAAAGAATTAATAATCCATAAAAAATTAAAAGGTTGGTAATAGGATTCAAAAGAAAATTTAAAAAACTCATTTATTGCCCAAGATATACTGGGCTTAATTTTTAAATAATCTTTTATCTTATTTTCTAAAAATAAATTAATCTTCATCGGCAAAGGGTTATTAACAAATCCAATTGTTTCTTTTTCCTCTTTCATAAAAGAATAATAATTACCCGCATTTATTTTACTAAAATTTAAAGAATCAATTATTAAAATAATTTTACCTATTTTATTTTCTTTTTGCCAAAAAATCTTATTTCCTAAATTTTCCATTATGATTTTGAACACAAGGTTCTCTTTTACTCTTTTACCAAAGCCAATATCAAAACCAAAACCCTGACCACCTAAACTTCTTTGATAATTTATTTCATTATACAGGTTAAGAAAATTTTGAGTAGTTAAAAGGGTAAGGTAGTTATTTTCGGTTTTAAAGTAATAATGTCCTTTTAAATAACTTATCCCTAAACCCAGTTGCCAATTTCTTTTAAAATAAAAATTAAAGGTATTTTTAAATTGGGAAAAGGTAAAAAGCTCTCCTTTACTTTCTTTTAATTGATAAATCTGATTTAACTTATTGCCAAAAAGAAGTAGTTCAAAAATTTCTTTTTCAATCTTACCCTTGGTCCTTAAATTAAAAGAGCCAGAGAAATTCCAAAAATTATAAGAAATAGATAAAAAAGATAAAAACGCCTCACCCGATAATTTTAAACCTTCTTTCGGAATAAGTTTTAAGAAAGTTTCCTTATCCTCTTTGTTTAAATATTTTCCATTATAATAATTATAATCTTTGCCAGTAAAAGCATTATTATAAAGATTGAGATTAATACACAAAATTTGATAATAAGCCTTTTTATCGGAAGAAAAATCTATAAAACTTAAAGATGTTAAAATCAAAAAAACACTCATTAATTATCTCTTAATTGACCTTACTATCTCTTTTGTCTTTACTTTTAATATCGCATAAGATTTAAAACTCAAAAAATCCTTTGATCTTAAAAAGACTGTATCACTTTCCGGAAGATTAATTTTTAACTGTGTTTTTAATTTTTCCTTTTTAAAAATTTCTAATTGATTTTCTTTTATCTCCAAAATTATTTCGCTTCTTTTTTCTTTTTCGCAACAACCCTTTTCGGAAACCACTCCGCTTACTAAACTGAAAGGAAGTATAATAGAATCCTCTTCAGATTTTATAACCAATGAACCATCAAAACCGATAGGGAAATGATTAACTGCTTCAATAATCAACTCTCCACCTACTAAATTTTTATTAATTTCTTCTCCTTTTTCTTTACTTAAAAAGATTTCTTTTTCGTAAGCAATAAAGGTGTCTTTACTAAAGGAAAATTTCAAAGGTAATTCAAATGAGGCATTTAACAGAAAGAAGTCTTTTTCTTCAATTTTTCCTTGTCCATTAATTCTTCCGGAATAATTAAATTTTAAAATTTTGGGACCATTATTTATCAAATTGGTAGCATCAATTCTTTCATTTACTCTGATTAAAGGTTCTCCATTTCTTAAAGGAAGATTAATTTCTCTATGAAGAGAACAAATTTCTCCGTTACGGTTAATACTCTTTCCATTTAAAAAGATAGTTATCGGGGCTTTTACATTGGAAATAATCTCTAAGAATATTTCTCCCTTTTCAAATTTTATTCCTTTGGGATTACCTAAAAAATTTATTATTAAAGAATCTTGGTTATTCAAAAAATAAAGCGGCGATAAGAAATTACCTTCAATTTTTTTAAATTTTAAATCTCTTATCTGACCATTAAAGGAAAAATAATCTTGCCTATTGACACTAAAGAAATTTTGAGAATCACTAATTTGGGCATTTATTTCTATTAACAAAAGGAATCCTTTATTATCTGGAAAATTTTGTCTTATAATTTTCTCTCTTAAAGGGAGAGAAATTTTTTTATAACTATAAGCAAAAATATTAAAACTATCTTCATAATCTATTTCTTCTATTTTTAAAAAGATTAATAAAGGAAAGGAAAATCGATTAACAAAATTTAATTCCAAATAACCTTCCTTTATTTCGCCATAATATAAATCAAAATCAGAAAAATTTATATAATAATTGCAAGTATTATTTAAAAAAGTTTTTTTAAATTTTAATTTACCTTCCCTTAATTTGACATTAATAAATTTTAATATCAATTTTAAATAATCGTTTTTTCTCACGAATAAAGACTCCTCGGTGAAAATCTCATAGGTTAATAAAATATTAATTGGTGAAGAAATGAATATATTATTGATAGCACCGTAATGCTCCTTTTGAGAATTGGGTTCTACATTTCCTAAATCAAAATCAACATTACCTAAATTAACCTTAAAATATTTAAAATTTATAGGTGAAGGGTTTTCAATTTTTAAAATTAAAAGGGCTTCTTCTATAAAACCGTAATGAAAATCATCTATACTTATCAGTTTTTCTAAATCTCTTGAGTAACGGGCCGGTGGTAAGATAATAAAACTATCAGGAAACAATATTCCTAAAATTTCTTCAACATTAATAATTATCTCACTAAAAAATGTATCACAAACTTTAAAATTGTTTAAATAATATACCGAATCAAATCTATCAATATTAAAATTAATTTTTGTTATTGGTAAAATTGTGTCAAAATCAGTTTTATAAAAGAAATTTAAGGTTGAATCAGAATTAAAAATAAAATAATGAGTGTCTAATAAAGAAAAAAGGGTAACTTTTTTTTCTAATAAGGGAATTGTTATCTCTGTATCCCATTCCGGAAGTTTTGGTTTTTCTAAACAAAAGAAAAAGAAAATTACAAAAAATAAGAGTTTTTTCAACCCACACCTCCTTTATTTTTAAGCCTTATAAATTAAAAAGGGCAACCGGTATACTGGGCCCGTTCATCTTGCCTCTAAATAATATTAAGAGGTGGCATCCTCTACTTTATTGAACGGTCGCTCAGTAATACCAGCGCCCTTTTTCATCCCTTCCTCCCCCAAATTTTACGGGGGCCTAAAAATGAGGACTGGGCTATGAACTCAAAAGGGAGGTTAATTTTAGACCCCCGAATATTATTGGGATGTAGTGCGTATCCTCTAGAAACCGAATTTTATATCTTCCGCCCTTCCGAAATACTCGCACTACATCCCAATCAATGTGGTAAGGAGGTGAAAAATGCGAGTAATTTTATCTTTTTTCTTGCCCGATTTTCAAAGAACTCTTTTGTTTTCTCTTAACTTTAAATCAAAAACTATGCCAAAAAAATAAAAATAAAAAACCATAAAAACCTTAATTTTCAATGTTTTTAAAAAGCTTTTAATTATTTATTTAAAAAAACTTTCTATTAAAAATGCGACAAAATAAGCTTAAAATAAATAATGATCATTTAAATCATATAATTTCAATGACTTACAAAAAATGTGACATTATTAATTTTATATTTTTTGTTTTATATTTTTTGTTTATTTATAAAATATATTGACTTTTGTTTTAACTATGTTATAATTATTTTTATGGAAGAAAAATTACCGAAAGAAGTATATGACTTAATTTTTAAAACGGTAAATGAAATGGGATTGGAGTTGTATGATGTAGAATATGACGGAAGAAATTTGCGAGTTTATATTGATAAGGCTGGTGGGGTAACAATTAATACTTGTGAAGAAGTATCTAATCTATTATCTTTAAGATTAGATGCTTTAGATTTAATCCCTCATTCTTATGTGTTAGAAGTTTCTTCTCCGGGTGTAGAAAGAAAATTAAAAAATGTTGAACATTTTAAAAAAGTAATTGGTAAAAAGATAATTATTCAGAAAGATAATGAATATATCTATGGTGAACTTCTAAAGGCTGATGAAAAATCAATCACTTTAAAAGTTTTGGAAGGTAGTAATTTAAAAGCTGGAGAGATTGTAAATATTAATTATATAGAAATAAAAAAAGCAGAAGTAAAGGTAACTACTCAGGAATTGTTTAAAAAATGAAAAAAGAAGAATTTTTAGCTTATCTTAGTGAAATTGCCCGAAAAAGAAATGTTGATATTTTATATGTTAATGAGGCTTTAAAAGAAAGTTTACTTGTAGGGCTTAAAAAAAGATATGGCCAAGATTCAGAACCAGAGGTAGAAATTGATTTAGAAAAAGGGGAAATCAAAATTTTCTTAAACAAAACAGTAGTAGATGTACCAACAAAATTAGGTAAAGAGATTTCTTTAGAAGAAGCAAAAGCTTTAAAACCCGATGCCCAGATTGGAGAAAAAATAAAAGTACCTTTACCTTTGGAAGAAGTCGGTCGTTCTACTATTCAGAAAGCAGCTGATGAATTGGTTAATCGTCTCCGTTCTGTTGAAAAAAACAAATTATATGAAGAATTTAAAAAGAAAGAGAAAGAAATCATCTCAGGCACCATTTACCAAATTGCTAAAGAGAAAGTTATCGTTAATTTAGGAGCTGTTGAGGGATATCTTTTACCCCAGGATTATTTAAAATCTGACCGATTAAAACAAGGAGCAGTGATTAAAGCCTATGTAGTGAAAGTAGAAAAAACCCCTTTGGGACCAAGAGTTCATTTATCCCGAACTCACCAAGAATTTGTAAAAAAACTTTTAGCAAAAGAAGTTCCAGAAATTCAACAGAATATAGTTCAGATAAAAGCTATTGCCCGAATACCCGGAGTGCGAACAAAAATTGCTGTCCACTCCGAAGATGAAAAAATAGACCCAGTAGGCGCCTGTGTCGGTTTCAAACGGTCAAGGATTGAAAATGTTCTAAAAGAATTGGGTGAAGAGAAAATCGATATTATCCAATGGTCCAAGGAATTAAAAATCTTTATCGCTCGGGCCTTAAGTCCGGCAAAGGTAAAAGAAGTGATAAAAGAAAATGATAAATATACGGTAATTGTTTCCGATAGCGATTATCCCATTGCAGTTGGGAAAAAAGGTAATAATGTTAATTTAGCTAGTCGGCTAACTGGTGTCAATATTGAAATATTAAAATTGAGTGAATATTTAGATAGACAGATAAAAGAAAAGGCAAAAACAATTTCTTTAAAAGAGTTAGATCTTTCTAATATTCTTTTAGAAAAATTGGCTGAAAACCAAATTTTGAGCGCCTTTGATTTATTAACCCTTCCTGATGAAAATATAAGTAAAATTATTAATTATGATATAGAACAAGTTAAAAAATTAAAGAAAGATATTGAAGAAAAAATAAAGGAAAAATTCTTTTCTCAAGAATACCAACAAGAGGAAAGTGGAACTTAATTTTATGAAAACCGAACGTCTTAAGGTAAATGAAGTGGCCAAAAAACTTAATCTTTCACCAAAGGCAGTAGTTAATTTGTTAAAGGAATTAGGATTTAAAGAAAGGGGATATACTTCCTTTGTAACCACAGAAGAATATGAAGCGATAAAAAAGAAAATTAAAGAGGAGGAAAAATTATACTCTACTAAAATTGAAAAAAAGGAAGACCTAAAAGAAAAAAGAAAAGAACCACCAATTAACCAGGAAAGGGAAATAAAGAAAACAATAAAAACTAAAAAAGTTGAAAAAAAAGAAATAAAATCTCCAGAAAAGAATAAAATTGAAGTTTTTCCTTTTATGACTGTTTCCGAATTAGCTAATGCTTTTGATGTCCTACCGGCAGATATTATTAAAGCTTGCCTAAAATTAGGGTTAGTTGCTACTATCAATCAACGGTTAGATTTAGATACTATTTATCTTTTGGCTGATGAATTTAAAAAAGAGATTATTATAAAAGAAGAATTACCTACAGAAAAAAAACTAATTGAAGCTCCTTTATTACCCCGACCACCGGTGGTGACAGTGATTGGCCATGTAGATCACGGGAAAACAACTCTATTAGATTATATTAGAAAAACAAAAATTGCGGAAAAAGAAGTTGGCAGAATTACTCAGCACGTGGGAGTTTCAGTGGTTAATTATAAAAACGAAAAGATTATCTTTCTTGATACTCCAGGACACGAAGCTTTTACTGCAATGAGAGTAAGAGGGATACAAGTAACTGATATTGCTATTTTAGTAGTAGCTGCTAATGAAGGAGTAAAACCGCAAACGGAAGAAGCAATAAATCATGTACGGGCAGCAGGAGTGCCAATTATTGTTGCCATTACTAAAATCGACCTTCCTGATGCCAATCCTCAGAAAGTGAAATCTCAATTGGCCAATTATGGAATTCGAGTTGAAGAATATGGCGGAGATGTTATTGCTGTTGAAACTTCTGCTTATACCGGCTATGGTATTGACGATCTATTAGATGCTATTCTTTTAGTGAGTCACATTCAAAATCTTAAAGCTCCCTTTGAAGGTTTAGGAAAAGGTGTAGTGATTGATAGCCGGGTTGACAAAGGAAGAGGAATTGTTGCCACAATATTGACTAAGGAAGGAAGAATTGAAAGAGGAAACTTCTTTGTCTGTGGGGATACTTATGGTAAAGTAAGAGAAATTTTTGATGTATTACCTGATAGATTTAAAAGAATTGAATTTAGTGACCCTGCCCATCCTTGCCAAATTATTGGGTTTTCAGAAATTCCTGAACCTGGAGAAAAGTTTATTGTGGTAGAGAATGAAAAGATTGCTCGAGAATATGCCCAAAAGAGAAAAATACAAAAACAGAGTGAAAAATTAAAATTACAAAAAAGATTGACCTTACAATTAATCCAAGAGAAAATTCAGAAAGGAGAGACGAAAGAGTTAAAAATTGTTTTAAAGGCTGATGTAATGGGTTCCCTAGAGGCAATAAAAAGTGCTTTAGAAGAGTTATCCTTAGAAGAAGTGAAAATTAAAATCATTCATGCTGGTGTAGGACCGATCACTAAATCTGATGTGTTATTAGCGGCTGCATCCGAAGCAATTGTAGTGGGCTATCACGTTAACCCTTTAGGAGAAGCTAAAGAAGTAGCTGAGCAACAAAAGATTGAAATTAGAACCTACAAAATTATCTATCAGGCAATAGATGACATTCGAGCAGCAATGTTAGGTCTTTTAGAAGAAGAGAAAAAAGAGGTATTAGTTGGCAAAGCAATTGTGCGTAAGGTATTTAATATAAAAGGAATAGGGTTAGTAGCCGGTTCTTTTGTTTTAGAGGGGAAAATAATAAAAGATGGCATTGTTAAAGTTTTAAGAAAGGGAGCAGAAATTTTTAAAGGAAAAATAACTTCTTTAAAGAGATTTAAAGAAGATGTAAAAGAAGTTGAAGCAAATTATGAATGCGGAATTGGTATTAGTGGAATTGAAGACTTACAAGAAGAAGATCTATTAGAGTGTTATATTGAAGAATAGATGACTGTTAGCTTGTTAATCGTTGATTGCCTCTATAAAAATAGTCATTCTTTAAAAGAAAAAAGAAGATTTATTAACTCTTTGTTTAGTAGATTGAAGAAAGAGTTTAATGTCTCCGTATTAGAAATAGATTACCAAGACTTATGGCAACGTTCAAAGTTGGCAATCTGTTTTATAAATAACTCAACGGACTCCTCTTTAAAAACCCAAAGTAGTTTATTAAAATTTTTAGAAAATTATCCTAATTTAACAATTTTAGACCATCAATATCAAAAATTGTATTAAAATGTATTATACTTTAAAAATCAACACACCAAAAAGAATTGCCTTTGTTGATATTACTGAAAAAGTTGAAGAAATAATAAGCAAAAGTGAAATAAATTCAGGTATCTGTTATCTTTATGTACCCCATACTACTTGTGGAATAACTATTAACGAAAATTATGACCCCTCTGTAATTAGTGATATTAACAATGTTTTATCCCTTTTAATTCCTAAAAGCGGAACCTATGAACATACTGAAGGTAATGCTGATGCCCATATCAAAACTTCTCTCATTAACTCTTTTGCAATTCTTTTTTTTGAGAATAAAAAAATCCTTTTAGGCACTTGGCAAGGAGTTTTTTTATGTGAATTTGATGGACCAAGAGAAAGAAAAGTTTATATTAAAATTCTCCCTTGTTAAACTATCTTTCGGTAATAATTGAGCATTTTTGTTAAAGTATCCCTGATTTCTAATCGTGGTTCGAAATTTGTTAGGTTTTTAAATTTAGTATTATCACCAGAAAGAAAAAAAATATCCTTTTTTCTTTCTCTCTCCTGAGAAAAAACTATTCTAATCTCTTTATCTGTTTGACTTAATAAAAATTCTAAAGCTTCTCTTAACTTTATTGGCTTACCATTAGTAATATTATAAATCTCCCCTTTTTTACCATAAATAAAAGCAAGATAGTAAGCTTCCACAATATCTTCCACTGCTAAATAATCTCTTTCTACTTCTAAATTACCTACCTCTAAAATCGGCGGTATTTTATTTTTTTCTATCTCAGCAATTTTTTTACAGCAATAAGGAAAAAAGAAACTTTCCTTTTGACCAATTCCAGTATGACTAAAAGGCCTTAAAATTAAAGCGTCAATATCATAAACTGTTACATAATACTGAACAATCTTTTCAGCAAAATATTTACTTAAAGCATAAGGACTTATCGGATTTAACTCATCATCCTCTTTGGCTTTTCTCCTTTCTGCTATTTCACCGTAAACTTCCGCAGTAGAAATATAAATGAAACGAACTTTAAGATTTAATTCTTTTATTGCCCAAAGAAGATTTAAAGTTCCTAAAGTATTTACTTCATAAGTTAAATATTCTTCTTTATAAGATAATGCTACTGAAGTCTGGGCAGCAAGATGAAAAATCCCTTCAGGTTTTAACTTTTCTAACAATTTTATGATTTCCTCTTTTTTTCTAATATCCAAAAAAAATTGGTTATCTTTTATTTCGTTAGGTAAAGCATAATAAGTTCCAAAAACTTCATAACCTTTATTAATTAAAAAATTAAAAAGATATCCTCCCGCAAACCCTTCACTTCCCGTTATCAAAATCTTCATCTAAACTCTTTCCCGCCAGTAATTGAGTAAATCCTCTAAGGTCTTTTCAATTGGTATCTCAGGTTGCCAACCACATTCTTCTTTTATTTTTGTAGCATCACCAATCAATAGCTCCACATCTGAGGGTCTTAACCTCCTTTCATCTATCTTCACTTCTACCTTAACTTTACTTTTTTCCAAATAAAAATCTAAAATCTCTTTTATTTTATAACCTTTTCCGGAAGCGATATTATAAACTTCACCAACTCTTCCTCTAGTTAATACTAAATAGTACCCTCTCACCACATCCCGGACATCAGTAAAATCTCTTACTGCTTGGAGATTACCAACATAAATAATTGGCTCTCTTTTTCCTTTTTCAATTTCAGCGATCTGTTTTGCAAAATTAGAAGTAACAAAAACCTCTCCCCTTCTTGGTCCTTCGTGATTAAAAGCCCTGGTTCTTATAATTTTCAGATTATAACTTTTATAATATTGATAACCCAGTAAATCTTGAGCCACTTTACTTACTCCATAAGGGCTTAAAGGTCTCAAAGGATTTGTCTCTTTGATGGGTATCTCATTCTCGTATACTAAGCCATATTCTTCGGAAGAACCAGCAATATGAATTAGAGTATCCATCTTTAAATTTTTTACCGCTTCTAAGATATTTATTTGACTTATCACATTGGTAATTATTGTTTCCGAAGGGCAAGCCCAAGACATCGGTACATAACTTTGAGCGGCTAAGTGAAAAATCATATCTGGTTTAATCTCTTTTATTAAATTATAAACTGCGGTAGCATCTTTTAAATCGCATTCATAGAGTTTGAGTTTTTCTTTAATATGAATAATATTTTCCATCCGACTACGCCAACGATAAGTACCGTAAACTTCGTAGTTTTTTGATAAAAGATATTCAGCTAAATGACTACCGACAAAACCAGTAATACCGGTAATCAACGCTTTCATTAATCCTCCTATGCTTTAACTACTTTATTGCTTTTAATACAGCGAGTACAAACCCAGGTTTTTTTTACCTTTTTCCCAACTTTGATTTTTATCTTTTGTAAATTGGGATTAAATCTTCTTTTAGTCACATTATGAGCGTGACTAATATTATGCCCCACTATTGGGGTTTTTCCACAAATTTCACATCTTCTTCCCATAATCTCTCCCTTTTAAATATTTTAATACTTTCTTCAATATCTTCCCTTATTCTCTCCTTTAACTTTTCTACATTTTCAAATCTTAATTCCGGTCTTATTTTTTGAATAAAAAATATCTCTATCTCTTTATTTAAAATATTCTTTTTAAAATTTAAAATATGAACCTCAATACTTTTCTCCCCTTCACCAAAAGTTGGTCGCTCACCAATATTTACTATTCCTAAATAAACTCTATCCTCTCCTTCAATTGCCACTTTACAAGCATAAACGCCATCTTGAGGAATTAATTTATTTTTCTCTAACAATTCTAAATTAGCCGTAGGATAACCAATTAAACTTCCTCTTCCCTTTCCTTGAATAACTTTTCCTCTTAAGGAATATTCTCTACCCAAAAGCAAATTAGCAATCCTAATATTTCCTAATATCAATTTTTCTCTAATAGTAGTGCTCTTTACCTCAATTCCTGTTTTTTTAATTGGAAAAACAACTTCAATTAATATTCCCTCTTTTTCACAAAAATTCTTCAAAAGTTTCACATCTCCTTTTCTTTCTCTACCAAACCGAAAGTCGCTACCAATTACAATTTTTTTAAAGGATAAATCCTCTTTTAATTTATTTAAAAACTCTAAAGGTTCTAAATTAGCAAAGGTGGCATCAAAATTATATACAAAGATAAAATCAATATCAAAATTCTTTAAAACTTTTACTTTTTCCTCAAAAGGGGTTAAAAGGAAATTAAAATCAGGATGAAAATATACATAAGGTAATGGCTCAAAGGTAACTAACCCTGAGAGAGTTTTTAACTCTTTTTTACTTATTATTAATTTTTCAATAATCACCTGATGAGCAAAATGGACACCATCAAAACTTCCAATAGTAATAACGCTATTCTTTATACTTTCTTCTTTCTCTTTAATTATCTTCATAAATCAACCTTAAAAATTTTATAAATTTATCTTCCTTCTCACCAATAATCAAAATTTTTTCATCCTCGGAAATAATTTTACAATAACCTGAATTATCATCCTCGCAAAAAATTCTTTTTTCTCTTTTAAACTCTTCAATCTTTTTTTTGTTATAAAAATATTCTCTAAAGGAATACAAAGCATCTCTTATAGAAATCAAATTTTTTTTAATATTTTCTAAAGAAAGTTCCCAAAGATTTAAACAATCTTCAATTTGCCATTTACCAATCCTAATCCTTTTTAAACCAGCTAAAGTACCTCCGCAACCAATCTTTCTACCAATATCCCTCGCCAAAGAACGTAAATAAAACCCCCTTCCCACCACTGCTTTTATTAAAAGAGTATCTCTAAAGTAATCAATTAATTCAATCTGATAACATTCCACTAACCTTTCTTTAACAACTACTTCTTTATTCTTTCTTGCTCTTAAATAACTTGGCTCGCCATTAATTTTAATCGCTGAATATACCGGCGGTTCTTGGATAATCTTTCCGACAAAATCTTTTAATATCTCTAAAACCTCCTCTCTCTTTAACTTCGGTACCTTCTTTTTTGCTATCACTTTACCTGTTATATCATCAGTATCAGTTTCTATCCCTAATTTAATCACTCCAATATATTCTTTTTCATAGTCCATTAAGAAATTACTTATTTTGGTTGCTTCGTTAAACAACAAAATAACAACTCCACAAGCCAACGGATCTAAAGTTCCCGAATGGCCAATTTTAAAATCCTCAACAATCTGATTTTTCACAATTCTAATCAAATCATAAGAAGAAAGCCCAACTTCCTTATTCACTAATACTATCCCTCTCATCTTTTTTCAACTCTCTAAGTAATTTATCAATTCTATTTTGCCTTTTTAATTCCTCATCCAGTTCAAATTTTAAATCGGGCATATATTTCAAAACAATTTTGTTTGATAATCTTTCTTTAATATAACCTTTGCTATCATTTAAAATCTTTTTTGCTTTTAACTCTTTTTCTTCGTTCCCATAACAGGTAAAATAGACTGTTGCCTTTTTTAAATCCTTTGTCATCTTTACTGCGGTAATTGTAATAAAACCAAGATGGGGATTATCAAACTCTTTTAAAATAATTTCGGCAATTGTCTCTTTTAAAAGTTCGCTTACCCTTTTAACTCGGTCTTTCATTATAGGTAATCTCCTATTCTATCCACCCGACCATTTGCCACATCTATCACCATATATATCTATCAGTTCTTCATTACGATAAGTATGGATTATTTCGCAACGATTAGCACAACCATCACATTCTATGGCCTTTGTCTCAAAATTATAATTTGATATCTCAAAACCATAAAATTTGCTTTCATATCCATTAGTCTCTTCTTTGGCTAAAATGGCAGCCCCTATCGCTCCCATCACCAAAAAATATTCGGGAACAATTATCTCCTCTTTCAATTCTCTCTTAAAGGCTTCTCTCACTCCAACATTTGCTGCTACGCCACCTTGAAACAGAATCAAAGGTTTTATCTCTTTTCCTTTGGCAACAACATTTAAATAGTTCCTCACAATCGCATCACAAAGCCCAGCAATAATACTTTCAATTGGAAAACCTAATTGGGCCTTATGAATCATATCACTTTCGGCAAATACTGTACACCGACCAGCAATATTAACTTTGGTCTTCGCTTTTAACGCTAATTTGCCAAACTCTTCAATCGGTATTCCTAATCTTTGGGCTTGATGGTCAAGAAAAGAACCAGTACCCGCAGCACAAACAGTATTCATCGCAAAATCCACAGGAATCCCATTTCGCAAAATTATTATCTTTGAATCCTGACCTCCAATCTCAATCACTGTTTGACAATTGGGATAAAAATGAGATGCCGCCACAGCATGGGCAATTATCTCATTTTTGACAATATCAGCACCAACTATCACACTCGCTAACCTCCTCCCACTACCCGTAGTACCAACACCTCCAAATTTTACATTATTACCAATCCTTTCTTTAAATATTCTTATCAAATTTAAAACCGCCTCAACCGGTCTACCTCTTGTTCTTAAATATTCATAAGTAATCACATTAAAATTATTATCTAAAACAACCCCTTTGGTTGAAATAGAACCAACATCAATTCCAATATATACTGTTGCCATTTCTCTTTCTCCTTTTTAACAACTCTAAAAATGCCTCAACCCTTGTTAAAATTCCTGTTTTAGAAGTATGCTCATCAAAAGATAGTGAAAGAATTGGAATATTGTAATCCTCACTAATTTTTTCTAAAGAATGGAGAACAATATTTTCGGGCATACAAGTAAAAGGAAAAATATGAATTATCCCATCAACCCCTTTCTTAATAAAATCAATTGTCTCACCAATCGTATGAATAGCCTCACCGCCCGGTGAAACTGCTAAATATTTTTTTGCATAATAATATATTTTTAAAAACTCTTTTTCTATTTTCAAAAGATGTTTTAAACGGCTATAAAGACTTCTTTTGGATAATACCAAAACCCCTAATTTACCAAGTTCTTTTTCCAATTCTTGATTTGCAAAATCTTCTAACAAAAAATAGATTTCTCCAACCAAACCCACTTTCAATTTTATTCTATTTTCCTTTAACCAATTTTTTCTAATTCTTTTTAACTCTTTATTTAAAATATTTATCTCTTTTATTCTTTTAGCATTCTCAATTTTCTTTAAATATTCTTTCTCAAATTCCAAAGACCTTTGATAATCTATTGCCCTTATTACTCTCAAACAATTTTTAAAATTTTCGCAAAGTTCGCTTTTTTTTATCATTAAATAGAGCGCCTTTAAAACCTGAGTGGGAGAAACAGCAAAAATTTGTGGCATTTTTTCAAAAATAAACTCATAAGGAGAATATTGAGAAACTGGGTAAAACCTAAATTGATAGCCCAGTTCTTTTAAAATCCTTTCTTGTAAATAATGATAATAACCAAACCGACATTTCCGAGCACCAGCCGCCATAAATAAAGTATCAGCACCTTTCTCTAAAGCCTCAATGAAATTTCCTAAAGTAATTTTAAAAGGTAAGCAAACCATTTCTGGAGAATATTTTGCTCCTAATTCTAAGGTTCTTTTGGTTAAAGGTGGTGGTAAACAAACCTCCGCTCCCAAAGCAGTAAGAAAATCCTTTAAGGCAAAGGTATGATAACCAATATAAGGAAATGCTGCCTTCATTATCTTTTCTTCCTTTTAATCATCTCACAAAAGGCCTCTATTCTTGTTATTATCCCCTCTTTTCCCGAATGTTCATCAAAAATAATTGTTAAAAAAGGAATTCCCTTCTCTTTCGCTTCTTTTGCCATCATTTCACCAATTAAAGAATCAGGACCACAAGCAAAAGAAAAGAAGAAACATATACCATCAACCTTATCTAAATAATATTTAAAAGCATTATACAGTTCCCTTTCAAAGGCCCAACGGATATTTTTCGCAAAACCTTCTTTTCTTTTTAAAATTTTCTCATCTAAATCATCCTTTAAATAAACAGAAAAACCCTCTTTTTTAAAAGTCTCAATCAGAAAACTGCCAATCTCTTCATCATAAATATTATAAAAATGGCTAATGATCGCTATTTTCAAATTTTTATTATCAAAAACCAATTCTTTCTTTTCCTCTTTTCTTCTTGCCTTCAAATAGGCAGAAACTATCTTTAAAGGATTTTTCCTAAATTTCAAACCTAAGAAAAATAAAGGTAAAAAGAAATTTCCCTTTATCGTTGGCGAAATCACTTTCTCTTTACCACACAGATATAAAGCAATCGTTGGCAAACCCATCATCTTAGGACAGGTATAAAGTCTTCCATAAGGATAAATAATCTTCGGAACAAAAAGATAATCTACCTTATCTTTCAAATAAAGCAAATGGCCACAAGCAACTTTTAAAGGCAAACAAACTTCTGAAGAAGAATTTTTTACTCCTAAATCAATTAACTCTCTATTAGTTTTTGGTGATAAAAGATATTCAATACCCAAATGTTTAAAAAAATTTACAAACAAAAAACCATAACGATAATAAAGCAAAGCCCGAATAATCCCTATTTTCCCTCTCATCAATTAATTTTAAAAATAAAATTTAAATAGTCAATTTATAATACAATTTATAACAATTTATAGTATCTCCAAAGATAACTTCACACCTCCTTGGAGATAAAAAAGGGTTTTATCTTCATCATTTTTAAAATATTTCAATCCTCCTTCTAAATAACCTTTTAAAAGGCCAAATTCTTTTTCTAAACCAATACCACCTTTCAAATTAATAGATGTCTTATCATTGAAACCGAATGAAAAACCAAGGGGAATATAAACTTGAAAAAGAACAGGCAAAGGAATTTTAGCAATCATATCGTTATCAATCCCTGTTCCCAATCTTATATTTTTATCTTTAAAATTAAAAGTCAAGAGGGTAAGACGATAATCTAAAAAGGAGAAAAGAGGAAAAAGAGCATCGCCCTTTATTTGTAAATAAGCATCATTACCCAAATTTTCTAAACCTGCTCCAACACCTAAGGTTAAAGCCGATAAATTAGTGATAAATAAAAAACTTAATACCAAAATCAACTTCTTCATTTCTTCCTCCTTTTAAAAAAAGAATAATAAATTTTAACCATTTTTAAATATTAGTCAATTTACTTTAAAATCAATATCTTTTCCTTTCCTTTTTCGGCTATTTTAAAATAGATGCCTTTTTTTAGTTTTCCTTCATTTATAAGTTTGCCAGTGATGTCGTAGAGTTTTTTGGTTTTTAAAGATTTTTCTTTTGTTATTATTTTTGGTTTTTCTTCGTTAACATTTGGAGTACCGCCATAAAATTGATAAATCTGTAAACCAGCCTCATCATCAGCAACATAACAATAGGAGCCAGAAACATAAATACCATAAGCCCAGCCCGGTGTATCATAATAACCAACTTCATAAGGAGAATTTGGATTTGTTATGTCTATTATCCTTAAACCAGCCTCATCATCAGCAACATAACAATAAGAACCTGAAACATAAACACCCAAAGCATAGCCTGGTGTATCATAATAGCCAACTTCATAAGGAGAACTTGGATTTCTTATATCTATTATCCTTAAACCAGCATAATCATCAGCAACATAACAATAGGAGCCAGAGACATAAACATCCCAAGCCCAGCCCGGTGTATTATAATAACCAACTTCAAAAGGAGAACTTGGATTTGTTATATCTATTATCCTTAAACCAAT
>JANXBG010000011.1 GCA_025060715.1 Caldifarciminota bacterium
GCTTTATTATATCCCTTTTATTTTCTAAAAGGAACTTTACCGGAAAGGATTTTTAAAAGAAAATTAACTATTTCGGCAATAGAAAAAAGTATTGCGATTGTTATTCTCTCTTTAATTCTTATTCTTATAAGTAGTTTCTTTATTACCCTTATTGAAAAGAATATTAATTTTATTGAAATTCTCTTTGAGATTTTATCTGCCTTTGGCACAGTTGGGCTTTCTTGTGGTTCAAAGACAAACCATTTAGTTTCCCTTTCTTATGATTTTTCTAATCTTTCCAAAATAATAATAATCTTAGTAATGTTCTTTGGCAGGCTGGGAGTGATTAACATATTAAGGTTATTTATCAAAGAAAAAAGAGAACATATTGATTTTCCCGAAGAAGAGATTTCAGTAGGTTAAATAAATAGGTTATTTCTTTAATTTTAAGGTAAATTTGTATAATTCTTCTCAATTTCGTTATGAATTTTCTCAATTAAATCTGCCACATATCCCTTTTTATAGAAATCAACTTTATGTTTATAATTCGTTGGCGAAGGATTGGGGAAAACGGCAATCATAGCGTTGTTTAGTGACAGACCATTTATTATTTCAGTTGAAAATAACAAACTTTTCTTTTCATTTTGGATAGCTTCTATCGTGGAATAAAGTTTATATTTCCCAAAATGTTTCCAAAAATAATGTGTTGCCACAATTATAAGATTAGGTTGTATTGCTTCTAATTCCTCTTTCAATAATGGGATACATTGTTTTATTGCATTATCCTTCTTTTGATTTTTCAAACTCCTTTTTGCTACATGTGTCCAATAGATTTTGTTGATAAAAGAATTTCCCCAATTATTTTCGGGTTCTTTTTCAAAAATTGGAAAAAAGGTGTAAAAAATGAAATCAGTTATATCGCAAGGCATATGTAGAAGAGGAATTGTAGAAGTAGTTTTAGTTTTTTAATTATTTGAGATATAATATTTTTCCATTCTTTAAACTGATCAGAAAAATATTTCTGCAAGAAATTATCAATAAATTCTTTAACATCGTTTGCCCAATAATTACATCCTTCCCTTTGACATTTATTTTTATCTTCTTCATGTATCGGACAAACAGGAAAATTATTAGGAAATTCAGTAATGAGAACGATTTTATATCTATCTTTTGCTTCGGCAAATTTTTAAAGTCTTTATAAAAATTAAAGGTGTTTTTGTTGAGTAGCGATATTTACTGGTAAGAGAAAATGGACATTGAAATTCACAGACTGAAGGTTCTTTTTTTCTAATTATTTTATATAATTCATGACAGCTATTATTGTTCTCCATTTTTTTTATACTCATTAAAATACACAAACTTCTCCAATGATAATCTTTCGGGCCTTTTGTATTCAAATTCAATCTGCTTTTCTGTTAGAGTTTTGTTTATCTCTTCTGATTTCTCACCAACAATAATTAAAGTTATTACTTGCATATCCTTGGGAATATTTAGTATCTCTTTTACTTTCTCTTCATTATAACCAGCAATTGGATGGGCAACAAGGCCTAATTCAGTTGCTCTCAACATTAAGAATGCCACTGCCATACCAGTATCAAAAAGATAATAATCTCTACCTTTTATCTGACAATCCAATTCCTTTTTGCTAAAAACCGCAATAATCATTGATGAGGAATATGCCCATTCATTACCAGGATTTAAAGCCGTATGTAATTTCTTTTGTATCTCTTTATCATACACAAAAACAAATCGCCAAGGTTGGTTATTAAAACAGGAAGGCGCTAAAGAGGCACATTCTGCCAAATCCTTTATTAGCTCTTCACTAATTTCTACCTCTTTTAATGAACGATAAGCCCTTCTTTTTAAAATTGCTTCTTTTACATCCATTTTTTCCTCCTTTTTAATCAATAATTTCAAAAATCTTACCTTCACCACCTTTTAATCTTATTATAAAATAATAATCCTCTTTTTCTTTTTTAAAATCAATATATCTCTTTTCAAGAATATCAAAAAGTTTTAATCTCCTTTTTGAATATATTTTTGCCTCTCTTATATTCTTTTGGCAGCTTTTTTCAACAATCATTAGATATTTTTTACTATTCTCTAAAATACCAAAATGTAGATAAGGATAATCAGTATAAAATAAAGATAAAGAATTCTTATTTATAAAGCCTTTCCTATCACAACTAAAAACCTCTTTGGAAGTAAAATCTTTTAAAATTTTTAAAATATCTTTTAATCTTTTATTTATTCTTTTTACATATTCACCGATTGGTCTCAAAGATAAGTTCTCTCTTTTTACCATTCCACAAAGATAATAATATTTATATTTTCCTTTATTTTTTCCGTATTGAAACTGCCATATCCCTTGGAGTGGTAAAAAATGCCAATAAAAGATCCCTTTGGCACCGTATAATAAAGCAAGATTGATAGCACAATTTAACTCTTCTTCGCTCATTTCTCGATAGGCACCTTCATCTTCACTATTTCTCTTTATACTATCATCCCACTCTTTTTTATAAGGTGGAAAATAGTTAATTAAACTATCAAAGATATAACCGGCTTCACTAAAAGCAGGTGCTTCATAAATAAAAGGGGTTTTATAAATTAAAGAATATTTTCTTACACTATCTAAATTTTTAATCAATAAATTTTCCAAAAAGTAAATAAAATTGGTATCTTCGGGTTCAGGTGTTCTTTCTAAATTGAAGTCTGCGGCTTTTCCAATATTATGATAAATATCAACCCAAAGAAATCTTGGCTTAACTTTTTCACAATAATCTTTGGTAATTAATGGCAAATGGGAAAGACCAGTAATTTTCTTATTAGAAAATTTCTCTATTTTCTCTTTTACATATCGGGTTGTTAAATATTGATAATATTTTGTCTCATCACTTAAATATAAATAGATTTTAAAATCTTCATTTACAAAATTTTTATAAAAATCTATTCTTTCTTTAATTATTTTATCAAAATAACCTTTTAAAAGGGAATCTGAAAAACTGGTA
The DNA here is from genome assembly GCA_025060715.1 of Caldifarciminota bacterium. Classification (GTDB taxonomy): domain Bacteria; phylum Hydrothermota; class Tepidihabitantia; order Tepidihabitantales; family DTDR01; genus DTDR01. The sequence continues at coordinate 2,988 of JANXBG010000011.1, forward strand.
TAAATAGTTAAAGAACTAATCTGCCAATTTTCTTTATCTTCTAAATCAAAAATGAGATATGGAACATTAATAAACTCTTCACCTTTTAAAGTTATAATAAACTCATTATTTTTATCTATTCTTATTAATAATCTTTTAAAAATCTCTTCCTTTTCATTTCTCTTTTTTATAATTAAATAATTTTTATCTTTTTTAAATCTCTTTAATTTTATTTTAAAATAATATCTCTCTTTTTCTGAGCTAGGGATATTGAAATTAACGAAATTTTGATAAATTTCTATTGGTAGATTATCTATCTTTCTTTCGTAATATAAAGAAGAGGCAAAAGAGCTAATTATTGGGTCATCAATTATTAAAGAGATATTATTCTCTTTAAAAACAAGTATTTTTTCTTTTAATTTATTAATATCTTCTTCACCATAAAATTGGACAAAATTAAAATGGCATTTCTTTAATAAATTAATAACCTCTTTTTCAGGCTTTACATTAAAAACACCAATTATTGGTTTATTAAATAAAAACAAGAAAAATAAAATCATTTAATCAAAATCTTTAAAAAGATAGCAATTGTCATTAAAAAAATTCCTAAAATAAATAACATAAATTTATAAGAAGTTAAATCACTTAAAAGTCCAATGGACAAAGAAGTGAAGATAAAACTGGCATTGGTAATAAATTCCTTTGTTGAAAAAATTCTTGCTCTAATATCTTTTTCTACTTCTTCTTGTAAAATTGTATTTTGAGAAATGAGAATGATTGAAAAAGTTATACCTGCTATAAGGCCAATTATTGTCATAAATAAAGGTTTGATAAAATAGATTCCAATCATAAAGAAGAAGCCCAAGATAAAGATACCAAAGATTATCAAATTTTTCTTATTTCTAACATTTTTAAAAAATCCTAATATTAAAGCACCGCTAATCATACCAATTGCCAAAATACCAGCAAATATACCAACCCCACTTGTTCCTAAATTTAAAACCTGTTGAATTAAATAGATTAAAATTGTGTAAGAAATACTAGCAATCGCTGTTGTTAAGAATATAGAAAATAAAACAAATAACACAATCTTAGATTTTCTCATATAAAAAAATAATTCTTTCAAATCATTATAGAAGATTTTAAAAGAGTTTTTGATTAAAATTAATAAACTTTCTTCTCTTTTTAAAAACCCCTTTTTTATTTCATAATAACTAATCCCCATAACTAACAGCCCGGCACCTAAATGGGTAAAGGCATTGATAATAAAACCTATCTGCCAACCAACCCATTTTATTAAAAAACCACCAACCACCATTCCCAAAACTGTTGCTATTCTTATAAAACTTTGGTCTAAGGAATTGGCAACAAGCAAATCTTCCTTCTCTACCAAAGATGGTAAAAGAGAAGGTTTGGCAGTATTATTAAACAAATCAATCAAAAAGAAAAGAAAAAGGGAAAAGAAAATTACATAAAAGGTTTTTAAAAGAACTATTAAAATTGGTGTTAATATTAAAAGAAAAAATTGAAGGGAATGGGCAAAAAACATTACCTTTTTCTTTTCCCATCTTTCTACTAATACACCACAAAAAGGCGAAAGGATTAATACGGGTAAAGTAAAAGTTAAACTGGCTTGGGAGTAAGTAAAAACTTTCCCCTTGCTAATCTCGGCAACCAAAGTTATTAAAAGCATATGGGTAAGCCGGTCACCAAATTGAGAAAGGGTAGAAGATAAAGTTAAGAAAAGAAAATTTTTTATCTTTAAAAGTTTTAACATTAAAATTAAATTCTAAAAATAAATATTGAAATTTTCAAATAAAGAATAATTTATATGAAAAAAATATCTTCTCTCTTATTTCTTTTTTTGTGTTCGGAAAATGGTTATTAATAAAGTCCAAATTCCGCTGATAAATATTATAACTAATGAATATCAAAAAATTAGTGTTGGTTATTATTATAGTGATTACTATCTACATACGGATACCACACCTATGAATCTCATGTTATCAATAAATTAAATCAAGGCGTCTATTTTCAAGCATTTCCTATTTCCCATCTTTCTCTTTCCTTTCTTATTTCTTCATCCTTTATTCCAAGTATAAATTCCTTTTTGAAATTTAAATCTTTTAATTTAGGTGGTGACATTGGGATTAATTTCAATGTCTTTTTCTTTCCCTATGCCTATCTTTATATTAATTTTTTATATTTGTTTAACCACTCCTAATGAAATAGAGAAAATAGAAGATGATAAAAAACAAACAAAAGAAGTCTTTGCTAAGGCTTATAGTTTTGGTCTTGGTTTTAATCACCGAATTTATAAAGAATTGTATTTTACTTTTAACTTGAAAACTATTCATTTAAAAGAAATAATTATTGAAAAGAAAAATCTTTTTAACAACTTTTAATCCTGGCATATATATCTTATTTTAATTATTTTTTCTTATCATTCCTTTTTTACTACTTTTTGTTTTAGGGAGAGGGTCTAGAAAAAGGTAAAGGGGAAATCAGCACCAATCCATTTTTTCCTTTTTATTCCCTTATTGGTTCCTTAGCAAATCCTGAGAAATCACTCTTTTTCTTTGATTATTATTTCTCTTTAAGTTTAACTGATTGGGCAGAAGTTCATTATTATAATATTTCCTTATTTAACTATTAAAACCAATATTTCTTCTAATAAAAATTTCTCACCTTTCTTTTGGTCGTTTCTTTCTTTGGGAAATACATGGAATCATTTCGTTTTCTTCAGAAATATGGCAAAAATCAAATTTTCACATTTATAACATTAGCGCTGATCTTATTTATAACATTAATACTAATCTCTTTTTTGGCAAAAAAGAAAATAAAATACTTTTTGCCATTTTGCTTATTCTTTTAAAAATAAAAAAATAAAAAAGACAACAATGAGATTGTTTTTTTATTGGCTTTGGAGTGGAAAAAAGGATAAAAAGAATTCATATAATGGGCGGAGGAGTTTCTCTTTTCCTCTCTTTTTTCTCTTTATAAATTTTTTATATATCCTTTTTTAGAAGTTCGTTTTAATATTCTCTAACAATTTGAAAAATCAAGTAAAATTATTATAATTTTCTCTAAACTTGGAGGTTTTATGAAGATATTTATTGATTCAGCAGATATAAACGAAATAAGAGAAGTTCATTCTTGGGGAATTTTGGATGGCGTTACAACCAATCCAACATTAATTGCCAAGACTGGCAAAAAATTTGACACTTGTATTAGAGAGATTGTTGAATTGGTAAAAGGTCCAATTTCTGTTGAAGTCATCTCTTCTGATTGGGAAGGAATGGTAAAAGAAGCAAGGGAATTAGCTAAATATGGAGAATGGATAACTATTAAAATACCGATGAGCAAAGATGGTTTAAAAGCGGTAAAAATTCTTTCCGAAGAAAAAATAAAAACAAATATGACCTTAGTTTTTTCTCCTAATCAAGCAATTTTAGCAGCAAAGGCTGGAGCAACTTTTGTTTCACCTTTTGTTGGCCGTTTAGATGATATTTCTCATTTTGGAATGGAAATAATTAGTGATATTGTTCAAATTTATAAAAATTATAATTTCAAAACAGAAATAATTGTTGCCAGTGTTCGTAATCCTTTACATGTTGTGACTGCTGGAAAATTAGGTGCCCATATTGTTACTTGTCCTTATCAGGTATTAGAATTGATGATAAAACATCCTTTGACTGATATTGGAATTAAAAAATTTTTAGAAGATTATCAAAAAATACCAAAATAAATTGGAGGTAAGATGCCTTTAATTGACTCTAAAACTGGAAAAATAATTAAAACTTATACTGTTGAAGAATTAAAAGAGATTGCTAATTATTTAAGAGGTTTAAATTTAGTAGCCTTAGCAGCAGCAGGTAGTGGTCATAGTGGCGGAACTTTATCAATAATGGATATCGTAACTGCCTTGTATTTACATGTTGCCCGTCTTGACCCAAAGGAGCCATTTTGGGAAGATAGAGATAGAATTATCTTTTCAACCGGTCACAAAGCACCTGCTTTATATCTAGGTTTAGGAATTGCTGGTTTTTTCCCTGTAGAAGATGTGGTTAGGTTAAGAAAATTATATTCTCCTTATCAAGGACATCCCCATTGGTTGAAATTAGATGGTGTAGAATTTTCTACCGGTTCCTTAGGTCAGGGACTTTCTATCGGTGTGGGAGTTGCTTATGCTGGTAAATTGAAAAATAAGGATTACTATGTTTATGTTATAAATGGTGATGGCGAATTTCAAGAAGGAAATATTTGGGAAGCAGTGATGGAGGCAGGCCATTTTAAATTAGATAATCTTGTTTCTATTTTAGATAAAAATCGTCTACAGATTGACGGTTGGGTTGAAGAAGTGATGAATATTGATCCAGTAAAAGATAAATTTGAAGCCTTCCATTGGTATGTGATTGAGATTGATGGTCATAATATGGAAGAAATCTTATGGGCTTTTGAGGAAGTAAAGAAGATAAAGGGAAAACCAAAATTGATTATTGCTCACACAATAAAAGGAAAAGGTGTCTCTTTTATGGAAAACAAAGCAGAATGGCATGGCAAGGCACCAACGGTTGAACAGATGTGGCAAGGACTAAAAGATTTAGGTTTAGATAAAAAGATTGATGTGGAAAGATTATTTAAGATTGCCGAAGAGTATCAGAAAGAGGCGACAAAAAAGTTAATGGCGAAGGTGCCAAAAATTGGTAAAAAAGATTACTTCTGGAATCGCCAGCCCAATATGAAAGTAGAAATGAAGGCTACAAGATTTGGTTTTGGTGAAGCCCTTGCCGAGGTCGGCGATGACCCAAGGATTGTTTGTATTGGTGCCGATATTTCTGATTCTATTACTATTTCCCATTTTTATAAAGACAAACCCGAAAGGTTAAAAAGGTGGATTGAAGTTGGCATTGCTGAACAGTCAGCTACCGCAATGGCGGCAGGCTTGGCAAAAGAAGGATTTTTACCCGTTTTTGGAACTTATAGTACCTTTGCTTGTGCCAGAAATTTAGACCAATTAAGAGTTTCGGTCTGTTATGGTAATTTTAATGTCTTTGTTGCTGGTGCTCATGGTGGTGTTTCGGTTGGTCCGGATGGTGCTACTCATCAAGGATTAGAAGACTTATTTGCTGTGTGTGGCTTACCAAATATGCATGTTTGTGTCCCTTGTGACGCAATTGAAACTAAAAAGGCAACTAAATATATGCTTTTCAATATTGTTGGGCCAAAATATATTAGATTTGCAAGAGAAGCAACTCCCATTGTAACTAGAGAGGATACCCCTTTTGTTTGGAATGTTCCAAATATTTATCGCTACCGAAAAGAGAGTGAGAAATTTATTGATGCTTTTGATATCTATTTAGCAACAGAATATAAAAATGAGAATGAAGATTTGACAATTATTGCTTGTGGTCCAATGGTACCTGAGGCAATGCGGGCAGCCTGGATGTTAAAGGAAGAATACGGAATTGAGGTGAGGGTTATTAATTTACATACTTTAAAACCAATAAATCGGGATGTAATTGTTCAAGCAGCATTAGAAACCGGAATAATTATTACTGCGGAAGAACACCAAATTGGTGGATTAGCAAATAGAGTTGCGGCAATCGTTGCTTCAGCAAGAGAACTTTATGGTAAAAATGTTATTTTAGATTATATTGGGGTAAAAGATAGATTTGGGGAAAGCGGTGCTCCTTGGGAATTGATGTGGGAGTTTGAAGTTTCAGGAGAACATATTGCAGCCAAAGCAAAAGAATTATTTGACTTTGTTAAAAGTAAAAAATAAGGAGGAAAAATGGCAAAAAAAATAAAATTAGCAAAAAGAGTAAAAAGGTTAAAAAAAGTTTGTCGTTTGGAATGTGGTATGCCCTTATCTTTTCGGATGAAGCTTTTAGGAACAGAAACCGCTTTTGATGTTTTAGTCAGAGCAAAAGAGTTAGAAAGACAAGGGAAAAATGTTATCCATTTAGAAATTGGTGAACCTGATTTTGATACGCCTCAAAATATAAAAGAAGCAGCAAAAAAAGCTTTAGATGAAGGTTGGACCCATTACGGACCTTCTCAGGGTTTGCCCGAATTAAGAGAATTAATCGCCAAAAAAGCTGGTGAATTAAGAGGAATGGAATTTAAATCCGAAGAGGTTGTTATAACCCCTGGTGCTAAACCAGTAATGTCTTTTGCTATTATGGCATTAGTGGAAGATGGTGATGAAGTTCTTTATGTTAATCCCGGCTTTCCAATTTATGAATCTATGATTAACTTTATGGGTGGAAAAGCAATCCCTTTAGCTTTAAAAGAAGAGAATGATTTCTTACCCGATCTGAAAGAGTTAAAAAGAAAGTTAAATAAAAAAACAAAACTTTTAATTATCAATTTTCCTCACAATCCTTGCGGAAGTATGCCTGATGAAAATTATTTTAGAGATATGGCAGAGATATTAGTTAAATATGATGATTTATGGGTTTTATCCGATGAGGTGTATTCTAGAATTATCTATGATGAAAAATTTATTTCTATCGCCTCTTTTCCAGGAATGAAGGAGAAAACGATCATTTTAGACGGCTTTTCTAAAACTTACGCGATGACCGGCTGGCGAATTGGCTATGGGATTATGCATCCGGAATTGGCAAAAGAGTTGGCAAGGATTGAGACAAATATTAATTCTTGCACTACTACCTTTATCCAAAGAGCCTGTTTAGAAGCCCTTTCCGGACCTCAGGATGAAGTAGATAAAATGGTGAATGAATTTAAAAAGAGAAGGGATATTATTTTTGAAGGGTTAAACGAAATTCCTGGTTTTTCAGTAAAAGTAAAACCGAAAGGCGCTTTTTATATCTTTGCCAATGTGAAAAATAGTGGTTATAGTTGTAAGGAACTTGCTGATAAATTATTAAATGAATTAGGTGTTGCCTGCCTTTCCGGAACCTGTTTTGGTAAATATGGAGAAGGATTTATCAGATTTTCTTATGCCAATTCAATAGAAAATATAAAAGAGGCATTAAGAAGAATAAAAGAATTTATGAGCAAAAAGAAATAGAAATTTATTTAATTAAAGTAATACTTCTTTCTAATTGAGAAAGTTTCTTATCAAGCTCATCAAATTTGTTGAAGGAATTTCTTAAATGATTTCTTGCGGTGTTAAATTCTTCTCTTACTTCTTTTACATCCTTTTCTATTTTTTGTAAACCGCTAATAATCTCTTTCGCCTTCTCTTCAATCTTTAAGCCTCTTAAGCCATAAAGAATAACAATTAAATAGGCATAGAAAGTATTGGGTGAGACAGGGATTACTTTTTTTGTCAAAGAATAGTTGAAAATTTCCGAATTAAGGATTGTCTCATAATAAATATTTTCTGCAGGAATGTACATTAAAGCAAAGTCAAAAGTTCCTTCTGTTGGTAAGATATATTTAGTTATCTCATCAATATATTGCTTACAGGTTTTAATAAAATCTCTTTTAGCACTTTCATATTTTTCTTTATCTTCAGCACTAATCATTTTCTCAAAACTTTCTAAGGGAAATTTAGCATCAATAGGTACAATCTTATCACCAATTTTTATTATCGCATCTACCTTACTACCCGTTTTAAAAGAATATTGAACTTCATAATTTTCTTTTGGTAAAATCTGGGAAAGAAGATTTTCTAATAGTGTCTCACCAAGGGCTCCACGAAATTTTGGTGGTTTTAATAAATCTTCCAATCTCTTTATATCTTCACTTAATTCAATTACCCTTTTTTGTGCTTCACTTAGACCTCCTAATCTTTCTTTTACATCAGAAATAACTTCCGTGGCTTTATCTAATCTCAAATTAATCTGGCCACTGGTATTTTGTAAATTCTGGGATAATTCTATTCGCAATTGGCTAATCTGCTCTTGCAACAATCTTATTGGTTCGCTCTTCTTTAACTCTTCAATTTTTAAATAGAGAAAAATAAAAGCAATTATTAATAAAATTATTGCAATAATTCCTAAAACCATTTTGGAATTATTTTAAGTAAAATTTTAAAAAATGTCAAAGATAATCTAATAACTATATCACTCTTGCCAATTCAATTTTATCCGAAAATTTCTTTAAGAGATTTTCTTTTATTATTCTATTTTCAAATTTTATTAAATTGGGGTCTTCTTCAATTATTTTAAAGGCATCTCTTTTGGTCATTAATAATAAATCTTTATCTCTTATTAAGTCAGCAATCTTAAATTCTGGCAATCCATGTTGTCGAGTGCCAAAAAATTCACCCGGTCCTCTTAATTCTAAATCTTTTTCAGCTAAATAAAAACCGTTATCACTTTTTACAAAATAAGAAAGCCTTAAAAGGATTTTTTCATCGTTAATATTTGGTAATATTAAAAAGCAATAAGAATCTTTTTCTCCTCGACCAATTCTTCCTCTTAATTGATGTAATTGAGCAAGACCAAATCTTTCGGGATGTTCAATCACCATTATTGAAGCATTAGGAATATCCACACCAACTTCAATTACTGTTGTCGTTACTAAAATATGGATATTTCCTTTTTTAAATTCTTCCATTATTTTCATTCGCTCATCGCTTTTTACTCTTCCGTGAATTAAAGCAACTTTTAAATCTGGAAAAGTATTTTTTATTTCTTCATACACCTTTTTTGCTGCTCTTAAAGTTAATTTCTCACTTTCTTCAATTGTTGGACATACCCAATAAACCTGATCGCCCATTAGACAAGCCTTTCTTATTTTCTCAATTAGTTTCTCTCTTGCTTTTTCACTGATTAATTTAGTAATTACCTTTCCTCTGCCTGGAGGTTTTTCCAAAATTGTTGAGATATCTAAATCACCGTAGAGGATATAACTTAAAGTTCTGGGGATGGGTGTGGCGGTCATTACTAAGAAATGGGGATTATTACCTTTAGCAATTAATCTTGCCCTTTGCATAACTCCAAATCTATGTTGTTCGTCAACAATCACTAACCCTAACCTTTTAAAATTTACTTCGCTCTCTAATAAAGCATGGGTGCCAAAAACTAAATCAATTTCTCCATAACTAATTTTTAAATATATTTTTTCTTTCTCTTTTTTATTGACACTACTTGTTAATAAAGCGCTTTTGACATTTAATTTTAAAAGTTCCTTATGCCAATTAAAAAAATGTTGTTCAGCTAAAATTTCAGTAGGTGCCATCATTGCTACTTGATAACCATTTTCAATAGCAATTAATGAAGTATAAATAGCAATCACTGTTTTTCCGCTTCCCACATCACCTTGAAGAAGTCTTGTCATACTTTTTCCTTTTCTTAAATCTTCTTCTATCTCTTTAATCACTTTTAATTGGCAAGAGGTAAGTTGAAAAGGTAGGTTATTAAGAAATTTTTTGGTTAATTCTCCATCGGTTTTAAAAATTGGAGAGGTTCTTAGTTCTTCATATTTCTTTTTATTTAATGCTAAGATAAGTTCAAAATAGAAAAGTTCAGAATAGGCTAATCTTTTTCTTGCTCTTTCAGTATCTTTTAAATTTTCAGGAAAATGGATATTTTTTAAGGCCTCCCTTTTTGAATAAAAGGAGTATTTCTTAATAATTTCCTCAGGTAAATCTTCTTCAATTAAATGATAGGTTTTTTCCAAAGCTTGTTTTATGGCCCTTCTTATATCCCAGTTGGAAAGTCCTTCGGTCAAAGAATAAATTGGGATGATCGTGCCCGCATATAACTTTCTATTTTCATTATTTTCGTTGATAATTTCGTAATAGGGGTTAATCATTTCCTTTTGCTTATAAAAATCAATTTTACCAGAAACAATCAATTCCTGCCCCCTTTGAAATTTATATCTCAAATCGGGTCTATTAAACCAAAGACATTTTAGATAATCAGTCCCATCCGATAAGATAATCTCAACAATATTCCCTTTTGTTTTTGATTCTCTTTCACCAATAAGAATGATTTTTCCTTGGACGGTAACCTCTTCATCAATCTTACAATCTTTTATTTTCTTAATATCTTTTAAATTCCAATAACGATAGGGGAGATGGTAAAGCAAATCTTCAATATTAAAAATATTTAATTTATGGAAAAGTTTTGCTTTCTTTGGACCAATTCCTTTAAGGTATTGAATATCAGAATTAAGGGTTAGGGGGATTTCTTTTTTCACTTTCTTTCTTGTTCAATTTCTATTTTACCACGCATTGGAACAAAGCGGACATAATCATAAACTTTTTCTATTAACTTATCCCCTTTTTTAACAAATAATGAAAGAACCTGAATGCCATTTTTTTCTATTGGTGCTATAATCTTACCACCTTCTTTTAATTGGTCCTTTAAAGGTTTGGGAATATAAGGTAAGGCACAGGTGATAATTATCTTATCGAAGGGCGCATATTCTTCCCAACCTTCAAAACCATCTCCCCATTTCACTTTTACATTATGATAACCAAGTTCTTTTAACCTCTTTTCGGCATCTTTTGCCAATTTTTCTATAATCTCAATTGTGTAAACCTCTTTTACCAGTAATGATAAAACCGCTGCCTGATAACCACTTCCTGTACCAATTTCTAAAACCTTATCCGTGGTCTCTGGTTCTAAAAGATAGGTCATTAAAGCTACAATAAAAGGTTGAGAAATAGTCTGACCTTCACCAATTGGCAAGGGATAATCATTATAACTTTCATTTCGGAAAGCCTCCGGTACAAAAAGGTGTCTTTTTACCTCTCTCATTGCTTTTAATACTCTTTGGTCTTTTATTCCTCTTGCTTCAATCTGCTCTTTTACCATTCTTTCTCTTAAACTCTTATAGTATTCTTCACTATTCTCTTTTTTCATTTTTGGACAGAATAATAAGAATAAGATAATAAAAAATAATTTTAATAATTTTTTCATTTCTTCTCAATTATTTTCCTTTTATCATTTCTAAAAATTCTTCTTCACTAATAATCTTTACTCCTAGCTCTTTTGCTTTATCTAATTTAGAACCAGGGTCAGCACCACAGATTAAATAGTCAGTTTTTTTACTTACTGAAGTTCCAACATTACCACCAAGAGATAAAATCAATTCATGAACCTGTTGTCGGGTAAAATTTTTTAAAGTACCAGTAACAACAAAGGTCTTTCCTGCTAAAATTTTCTTTTCCTCTTTCTTTTCCCTTTCAAAATTTATTCCCACTTCTTTTAGTTTATTGATTAATTCAATGTTTTCCTTGGTATGGAAGAAGTTATAAATACTTTCGGCAACGATCGGACCGATACCACTAATTGAAGATAACCTCTCTTTTGATGCCTTCATTAATTCATCAATATTATTAAAGGCGTTGGCTAAAATTTGGGCAGTCCCTAAACCAACATGTCTAATACCTAAAGCATATAATACTCGATGGAAAGGTCGGTTTTTACTTTTTTCAATTGCGTTGAGTAAATTTTCTGTTGATTTTTCACCCATTCTTTCTAGTTTTAATATTTCATTCTTTTTAAATTTTAATTTATAAATATCGGCAAAATCTTTAATCAACCCTTTGTCAACAAAAATTTCAACCCATTTTTCCCCGAGCCCTTCAATATCCATTGCTTGACGCGAAGCAAAATGGATAATCCTTCTTTTAATTTGGGCAGGACAACTAGCATTAATACAACGATAAGCCACCTCTCCAGTCTCTCTTACAACCTTACCACCACAAACCGGACAGGTTTCTGGCATTTTAAATTCTTTTTCCTCACCGGTTCTTTTTTCTTTAATTACCTTTACTACCTGGGGAATAACTTCACCTGCCTTTTCAATAATCACCCAATCACCAATTTTTATATCTTTTCTTTTTATTTCATCGTAATTATGTAAAGTAGCATGGGTGATAGTGGTTCCGGAAAGAAAAACTGGCTCAAATTCAGCTACAGGCGTTAATGTTCCTACCCGCCCAACTTGGACATAAATTCTTTTAATTTTTGTAGTTGCCTGTTTTGGTGGATATTTATAGGCAACTGCCCAACGGGGACTTTTTATCGTCTCCCCAAGTTCAAAACGGTGTTTAAAGGAATCTACCTTGACAACAATGCCATCAACCTCATAAGGTAATTCCTCTTTTTTGTCTTTCCATTCTTCACAATAAGAAATAACCTCATCAATAGATTTTAAAACTTCTGAATGGGGAATAACTTTAAAGCCGATCTTTTTTAATTCTTGTAAAACTTGATAATCTGAATCGTATTTTTCAGAAGGTGGTTTGGGAATGGTATGGATAAAAATATCTAAATTTCTTTTTGCTACTTCTTTTGGATCAAGAAGTTTTAGACTACCAGCACACGCATTTCTCGGATTGGCAAAAAGCGGCTCCCCTTCTTCTTCTCGCTGTTTATTCAATTCTAAAAATTGCTTCTTAGTTAAAAATACTTCTCCTCTTACTTCAATATTTAAAAAATCTTTATCCTCCGTTAAAAGAGTAAGGGGCAAGGTTTTAATTGTCTTTAGATTTAAAGTAATATCATCTCCTTTATAACCATCTCCTCGAGTAGCGCCACGAATAAATTTCCCATCCCGATAGGATAAAGAAACAGCAACTCCATCAACTTTCAATTCACAGATATAGCGAATATTAGGTACAGTCTTTCTTATTCTTTTATCAAATTCTTTCAATTCTTCATAGGAATAGGTATTATCTAAAGAAAGCATTGGAATTTCGTGGGTAACGGTTTTAAATTCTTTTAATGGCTCGCCACCAACTCTTTGGGTTGGAGAATCAGGGGTTATAAGGTGAGGAAATTGTTTTTCTAATTCCACAAGTCTTTTATAAAGCATATCATATTCATAATCAGAAATGACTGGGTCATTTAAAACATAATAACGATAATTATGATAATTTATCTCCTTTCTTAATCTTTCAATCTCCTTTTTTGCCTCTTTCTCATCCATCTTGCCTCCTTTTTAAGAGATAACCAGATATTCTTCTTCGTTAATAAACTTAATTATGCCAATATTGGGGTCATGTTCAAAAACTAAATACCAATTTTCCTTTTTTGCTCTTTTTAAAAGTTCCTCTTTGATTTTCATTATTTCTAAGGGAAAGAGATCATAGCCCATAATATAGGGGATTTTTAAATGGCTTAAAGTGGGAATTAAATCGCCTAAATAACATAATGTTTCGCCCTCGCTTTGGATTAAAACAATCTGGTGACCAATAGTATGGCCACCGGTTTTGATGACATAAATTCCATCAGTAATTTCTTCATTTATTGGAAATTTAAACTTATCTTTAATTGGTAAAAAATTCTCTTTTAGATAACTATTTTTTGAACGAATATCAGGGGAGAGTGCATATTCAAATTCTTCTTTTTGGACAAAATAGGTTGCCTTTTTAAAAGTGGGAATAAATTCAATTACTTCATTTTTATAAGTTATTGCTTTTGTATTACCGCCACAATGATCAAAGTGAAGATGGGTATTAATAACGATTTCGATATCCTCTAAACTTATTTTTAATTCTTTTAACCCTTTTTCAATATTTAAATATTGGTTTTCAATTTTATAAATATCAATATATTTTTCATCAAATTTTGTGCCAATACCAGTATCAATCAAAATCAGTTCGTTTGGTGTTTTTACTAAAAGGGTTCTTAAAGCAAGTCTAATCCTATTTCTTTCATCAGCCGGATTAGTTTTTTCCCAAAGAACCTTCGGAATAATACCAAACATTGCTCCACCATCCAAACCAAAATAACCATCTAAAATTGGATAGACCTCAAATTTCCCCAGTTTCATATTCTAATTTTATAAGAAATTTAAAGAAAGTCAAGATTAAGATTAAAGAGATAAAAAATTTGGTTAATATTAATGAAGAAAAATATGGATAAAAATATCACATATTTAATTTATAATCTCCTTGAATTTCAGCAATTTATCTTAATTTGGCAGTTTTCTATATGAAACTTTTCATTTTGTAAAAATTTTATATTAGGTTTGGCACATTTTGAAAAATATCCTTATAACCTGCAAATGAATTAGAGAAATTAATAGCATCTTTTATTCCTAACAACCCAAAGGAGATCTTAATAATCCTTTGCTTATCTTTTTCCCTTTTGAAGAATTGTTAGCAAAAGATGTTAAATGTCTCTTTCACAATTATACTATTTTAATGACGAAAAACATTAGCTAAGTATATTAAAAAATTAAAAGATAAACATATAAGATAAGAAGTATAAATGTTTTGATGCAGTAAGCCCATTAACCAGTATTCTATTTATTTCAAGAAGAAGCAGACTTAAAGAGTAATTTAGATTATTTAATAAGCACAAGAGAGTAATATTTTAAATAGCCAAGAAAGAAGGAATAGTAAGGTGATAGTCCGATATAGGAAAAGGATATATCTCTGTAGGTTATTGATAGTTAAAGAGTTATATAGGTATAGAAATGTCCTTATGATGATATATCAATTGGTTAAGAGTTTAATATAAGAGGTTAATATAAAAAGAGATAGCAAATATATTAAGAACTTCTTTAATAAAATATATAAAGAAACTAAATTTTATTTAATAACTTACTATTTGTGCTATTTGATAAATCTCACCTTTACCTATACCATATCCTATACTGCCCCTTTCTCCATAGAGAGTAAAATCCTCCTGTCTTATAAAGGTGGTGCTAAAAGGATTTTTAAGAGAATTACTTATTTACCTGCTAATACCTCCTTTTTCTTAATCAAATTCTCAAAGTCTAATACTCTCATATTTTTACCAATCGGTAAGTCCTTTTTAGATAGTTATATCGAAATATTAGACTCTGATAATTCCCCTTCCAAATAAAGGAGTATTTCTTAATCTCATTAGCCATACACTTTTCCTTCTATATATACTATATATAACGAAAAAATAGCCTAAAAAGTTAGCACTTTTTTAAGAATTATACCCTTTTTAACCCTTTACTTCCTTAATTTGACATTTTTGTAATTTTTGTTATGATATATAACTAATGGGCGAATAGCTCAGTTGGCGAGAGCGCCTCCCTTACAAGGAGGAGGTCACCCGTTCAAATCGGGTTTCGCCCATTTTTTTAATTTCCTAAACCTATGAGAAAAATAATTAGAAAAGAACCAAAAAAGAAAATAGATGATCCTTATTTATTACCAAAAAGTTTGCCTGACCCAACTATCTGTCCTTCTTGTAACCTTTTATACCATGACAAAAGATGGATAAGAAATGACGAATTAGCAAATATGTTAAATCTGATTGCCTATAAATATAAATGTCCCTCTTGCCGTAAAATTGAAGACCATTATGTTATGGGTATTGTCAATATAAGTGGAAATTTTTATATTACTCATAAAGAAGATATCATTAATCTAATAAAAAATACCGAAAAAAGAGAAATTTTAAGGAATCCTTTGGATCGGATAATGAGTCTAAAAAATGTTGAAAATATGGTGGTGGTAGAAACTACTTCGGAAAATTTAGCAATAGCAATTGGGAAAGCTTTAAAAAGGGCATATAAAGGAAATTTGGAAATAAAATTCTCTTCTAATAATAAATTTGTAAGAGTTAATTGGCAAAGAGACTAAAATTTAAAAAGGAGGGAATATGAAAATAAAACCTTTAGCTGACAGAGTTGTTGTTGAAAGAATAGAAGAAGAAGAAACAAAAAAAGGTGGTATTATTTTACCTGATACCGCCAAAGAAAAACCGATTAAAGGTAAAGTAATTGCTGTGGGTCCTGGTCGTCTTGATGATAAAGGGAATCGGATTCCCATGGAAGTGAAAAAAGGTGATGTTGTTCTCTTTGGAAAATATGCGGGTCAGGAAATCAAAATCGATAATAAGGAATATCTCATAATGAGGGAAGATGAGATTTTAGCAATAATTGTTGAAAAGGAGGAGTAATATGGCAGCAAAGGAATTGAAATTTAATGAAGAAGCAAGAAGAGCTATTTTAAGAGGTGTTGAAACTTTGGCAAAGGCTGTTAAAGCTACTCTTGGTCCTAAGGGAAGGAATGTGGTGATTGAGAAGAAATGGGGAGCGCCCACGATCAGTAAGGACGGAGTGACGGTTGCTAAAGAGATTGAGTTGGAAGATAAGTTTGAAAATCTTGGTGCCCAAATGGTGAAAGAGGTGGCTTCCAAAACTTCGGATGTAGCTGGCGACGGAACTACTACTGCTACTGTTCTTGCCGAGGCAATTTATCGAGAAGGATTAAAAGTTGTTTCAGCGGGTGCTAATGCGATGGCGGTTCAAAGAGGAATTGAAAAGGCCGTCCAAGCAGTGGTTGAAGAGTTAAAAAGAATTTCCAAAAAGATTTCCTCTCGCCAAGAGATTGCTCAAGTAGCAACGATTGCGGCAAATAACAATCCGGAAATTGGTAATTTAATTGCTGATGCGATGGAAAAAGTCGGTAAGGAAGGAGTGATCACCGTAGAAGAGGCAAAATCCTTAGAGACTACTTTAGAAGTTGTTGAGGGAATGCAATTTGACCGTGGTTATCTTTCTCCTTATTTCATTACTAATCCTGATAAAATGGAATGCGAGTTAGAGGATTGTTATATTTTACTTTATGAGAAAAAAATATCTTCAGCAAGGGATTTATTGCCGATTTTAGAAAAAGTTGCCCAAAAGGGTAAACCAATTTTAATTATCGCTGAAGAGGTAGAAGGTGAGGCTCTTGCTACTTTAGTAGTGAATAAAGTTCGGGGCACTCTCCAATGTTGTGCTGTTAAGGCGCCCGGTTATGGTGAAAGAAGAAGAGCAATGATGGAAGATATTGCAATTCTCACTGGTGGTCGGTTGATTTCTGAAGATTTGGGTATCAAATTAGAGAATGTTCAGATTTCCGATTTAGGAAGAGCAAAACGGGTAGTGGTGGATAAAGAAAATACAACCATCGTGGAAGGTATGGGTTCTAAGAAAGAAATCCAAGGCAGGATTGAGATGATTAGAAAACAGATTGAGGAAACAAAATCTGATTATGATCGAGAGAAATTACAAGAAAGATTGGCAAAATTGGCTGGTGGTGTGGCAGTAATTAATGTTGGCGCTGCTACAGAAGTGGAAATGAAACAGAAAAAAGCCTTAGTGGAGGATGCTTTACATGCCACAAGGGCAGCGGTTGAAGAGGGTGTAGTTCCTGGTGGCGGTGTGGCTTTAATCCGTTGCATTCCCGTTTTGGAAAAAATGAAGTTGGAGGGCGATGAGCAGATTGGCGTGGATATTGTAAAGAGAGCATTAGAGGAACCTTTAAAACAATTGGTAAATAATGCTGGTCTTGAAGGTTCAGTGATTGTCGAAAAAGTAAAAAGTGAGAAGAATCCAAATGTGGGCTTCAATGTGGAAACAATGAGATTTGAGGATATGTTTGAAGCAGGAATTATTGATCCAACGAAGGTGACAAGGACTGCTTTACAAAATGCTAGTAGTGTGGCGGCGCTTCTTGTGACCACCGAATGTGCGATTGTGGAAAAACCTGAAAAGGAGAAAATGCCACCCACACCACCCGGTGGTTATGAATACTAATTCCTAAATCTAAAATTCTCAAAAGGAGAGGCTCCGTCTAAAAGGCGGGGCCTTTTTCTTTTTAAATAGAATTTTAAAAGATGAGAAAAGGTTTTACTTTGATAGAAATTTTAATAGTTATTTTGATTATTGGGATTTTAATTGCTCTCTTCCTTCCCCATTTTTCCTTATTTCAGGAAAGGGCAAAAAGAACAAAGGTAAAAAGTAATATGGAGACTATTCAAAAAGCTTTGATAGCTTGGGCACAAGACCATTATGGAGAATTTCCTATGCCTGAAATTGTGGGCGAAGTTTTAGACCCAGAGGGTCCATTAGCTTATTATTTTCCCGGTGGTGAAATTGAAGAAGATAAGATAGGCGAATTTCCAATTAATCCTTATACCGGTCTTCCTTATAATAGCGAATATGAAGACCTTTTTTATGGCGGAAAGTATGTTTTTAAAAATTATGGTGAAAATGCCAAAATTTGGGCTGGCGATACCCTTTGTCCTTATCTTAAATGGGCAGATAGTATTGTCCTTTCTGGCCAAATTGCGGTGGGAGTTTATTTTGATACGATAACTTACACCGTTACTCAATACGGAATTGCTGGTTGGGGCGAATGTTTTGCCGAAAGTTTAAATTATCCAATTTATGAAATTTCTCCATTAGTAAAAGACCCTCTTGATAAGAAATATTGGAAATTTTATGTCCTGCATAATTGACAATTTATTTATTTTATTTAAAATATAGTAAAATTAAAATTATGAATTTTTTAGATATATTAATTCCTTTATTTATTTTAATTGTTGCGATAATTCAAGCAATTCGTGGTAAAAATGGGATGGGGAGAATTCTTTTTGAAATGATTGCCTTTATTATGGCATTAGTTATTGCCAATCGCTATAAAGAAGGTATCAGTACTTTACTAAAATTAGATATTTCCTTGACTTTTTTAATTACCTTTATTGTCCTTTTAATTATTTTTATTTATCTTGCCTATTTACTTTTTAATATTACTGAATGGTCTTTGGGTAATTTAGATTCCTTTTTTTCTTTTATTTTTGGAATTGCGATTGGTTGGGTTTTATGTTTTTCTGTGATAAAATTTTTATATTTGAAATATACTGAAAATAGTGAAATCGGTTTTTTATTATCCTCTTCTAAAATGGCAAACGAGATATATTATTTTAAGACCTATAATAAAATATTAGAACTTCTTCATAAAGCAAGGTTGGGACCCCAAATTGAGGAGATTCAAAATTAATAAACCTTATTTACTAAAAAGTTGTCTAATGATATAAAATGATAAATCTTATCCTTTTCTTTCTAATCCTTACTGATACTTTGTATATCTCTTTAAAGGAGGCTAAGGAATATGCTAAGAAATTTAGTGTTTATAAAGAAGAGGCAGATTATTATAATAAAACGGGGATAAATAATATTTTGGGAATAACTTCCGAATTATTGCCCCAAACAAATCTTTCTTTTTCTTATAGTGAAACAAGAGAGCCAAAGAGGAATTTCTATCGGGGAAGTTTTGTAATGAGTGGAAAGATTTTTGATATAGAAAACTATTTGAATCTAATTTTTATTAATAAAAGTTTTAATTTTTATAATTTAGGTAAGAAGGAAAGGTTAGAATATTTAGATTATCTTTGTGAGAATGCCTATTTTAATCTTCTGCGTTTTTATAATATCTATCAGGTAAAGAAAAATTTATTAACCTATAAAGAAGAATATAAAAATTTGATTGAAGAGAAATACAAACTGGGCCAGGTGAATAAGATTGATTATTTAAGAGCAAAAACCGATTATGCCTTAGCTTCTCAACAACTTTTAAGTAGTGAAAAAAATTTTAAGCAGGCGATTATGAGTCTAAAAATTATTTTAGGAATAAAAGAAGATAAAATTATTCTTCCTAAAACAGAAATACCGGAATTAAAAAATGAATTTCTTAATGAAATAAAGAAAATTAATGAAGAGGATGTAGATAGAATTTTAAAAGAAAATTTAAATCTTAAAAAAGCAACTATTCAAAAGACTTTGGCAAAGGTTTCTTATGCTTCAGCAATTTTAAGAATTTTTCCAATTTGTCAACTTTCTTATTCTTCTACTTATAGTGATAGTGAAAGATTTTATTTTAATTTAAAAGATTGGGATAAAAGGGATAATATCTCTTTTTCCCTCTCTTTCTCTTTTCCTATCTTTGATTTTAAAAATTATCTATTAAATATTAACAACAAAAAATTGCAAATGAAAAAGAGTAAGATTGATGAAAGAAAGACTTATGAAGAGATTTTAAAATCGACAATTGATGCTTTAAATAGCTTAAAAGAGGCGATTGAGAAATATGAATATGGTAAAACAAATTTGGAGATGGCCGAGGAGCTTTATCTTTTAGCAAAGGAGCAGTTAAAAGTAGGAAGAATTTCTTATTTAGATTTTATGAATATTGAAAATACCTATAATGAAGCAAAGAGTAACTATATCTCTTCCCTTTGTGATATTTATATAACCCTTTCGCTTTTAAAATATTTGGGATTAAAAGATTTAAAAATGGAGGTAGAATGAAAAAAAAGATATTTTTGATAATTGGCATTTTGGTATTTATTTTCTTAATAGTTTTTTTAAATTTAACAAAAAAAGAGGAAGGAAAAGAGGTAGAGATAGCAACGGTGAAATATGGTAGTATTGTTTCCCAAATAAGTGGGGATGGTGAATTAAAAGCAAAAACTCAAGTGAATATTCAGTCCCAGATAATGGGGCGGGTAGAAAAGATTTTTGTTAAAGAAGGTGATGAGGTTAAGAAAGGGGATTTACTTTGTCTGTTAGAGAGAAAAAGTTATGAAGCAAATTTAACTTTACAAAAAGCAAGATATGAACAAGTAAAAAATAGTTTTATAAGAATTGATTCGTTATATAAAAAGAAACTAATTAGCGATGAGGAATACGAAAGGGCAAAAACCGAATATGAGGTAGCAAAAGCCAGTTATGAAGATGCTTTGGATAAATATAATAAAACTGAAATCCGTTCACCAATTAATGGAACAGTAGTAAAATTAAATATTGAGGAAGGCGAGACAGCAATTATTGGCACAATGAATAATCCAGGAACAATTATGATGATAATTGCTGATTTATCAAAAATGATGGCAGTAGTTGAAGTTTCGGAAAGGGATGTGGTAGATGTGAAGGTTGGTAATTTAGCAAAGATTACTTTGGATGCTTTGCCCGATACTTTTTTTATTGGTTTTGTGAAGAGAGTTGGTTATGTACCAATCACCACTACTACCGGCACAGAAAAGATAACCAATTTTGAAGTAGAAATAGAATTACAGGATACCAGTTTTTTATTAAGACCAGGGATGAGTGTTCATTGTGAAATTATTACTGCTGAAAAAGAGAGTGTTTTAGTTGTGCCCATTTCCGCAATTGGCAGAAGAAGAATAGGCGATAGAGAAGTAGATGCTTGTTTTGTGATTGAAGGCAATAAAGCAAAATTAAGAGAAGTAAAAGTTGGTAGTTATGGTGAGTTTGAGGTAGAGATTATTGAGGGTTTGAAAGAAGGAGAAAAGGTGATTACTGGACCTTATTCAGTATTGGCAAAATTAAATGAAGGTGATTTAGTCAAGCCAAGAAAGAGAGAAAGGGCAGAGAGAAAAAAAGGTGAGGCTGGTGATGTAATCAGGACAATGCGGTTTATCCAAAGACCAAGAATGAGAATAAGAAGATAATGCTTTGTCAACTTATTAATATTAAAAAAGTTTATTTTACTGGTAAAGTAAGTTTTCCTGCTTTGAATGGTATCAATTTAACGATAGAAAAAGGAGAATATACCGCAATAATGGGACCTTCGGGAAGTGGTAAATCAACCCTTTTAAATATTATTGGTTTTTTAGATACACCAACAGAGGGAAAATATTTTTATCAAGGAAAAGAAGTGAGTAATTTAAGTGATTATGAATTGGCAAGATTAAGAAATAAAGAGGTGGGTTTTGTCTTTCAAAATTTCAATCTTTTACCGAGATTGACCGCTTTTAATAATGTGGAATTGCCATTAATCTATTCGGGTTTGGGTGTAAAGGAGAGAAAAAGATTGGTAATGGAAATATTGGAAAAAGTTGGCTTAAAAGAAAGAGCAAATCATAGACCTAATGAACTTTCTGGCGGTGAAATGCAAAGGGTAGCAATTGCCCGTGCCTTGGTTAATAACCCTTCTTTAATTTTAGCTGATGAGCCAACCGGTAATTTAGATAGTAAAACCGGTAGCGAAATAATGGAAATCTTTGACCAATTAGCAAAAGAAGGAAGGACAATTATTATTGTTACTCATGATCCAAATGTTGCTTCTCATGCTAAAAGATTGATAAGAATAACCGATGGGATGATAATTGAAGATAAAATAATCAAATGAAATTTATTGAAATATTAAAATTATCAATTTTTACTTTTAAGACCCATCGTCTTCGTTCCTTTTTGACAACCTTAGGAATAATTATTGGTGTGATGACAATTATTGCCATTCTTTCTTTAATCCAAGGTTTAAATAGGACAGTGGAGAAACAAATAAGTTCGCTTGGCTCAAATGTTATTTTTGTTCAAAAAATTTCTTGGGGGATGGGCAGAATAGATTTTGAAGAGGTAGCAAAGAGAAAGGATTTGACAATAGAAGATGGTGAGGCGTTAAAAAGACTTCCTTCTGTTGATAAACTTTCTTATACAAAATCAACAAATATCGGCACAATCACTTATGGTATATATAAGGTAAGAAATATTGAAGTTATTGGTTCGGACGAAAATTTACAATACACCTCTAATTATGTAATTAGTAGTGGTAGATTTATTAATGAAGATGATTTTAAAAGAAGAAGAAAGGTTTGCGTTGTTGGTTCTTATATTGTAGAAAATCTTTTTCCTGATACTGACCCACTTTTTAAGACTATTAATTTAGGTGGTAAAAAATTTACGATTGTTGGTGTTTTAGAACCGAAAGGAAGTTTTATGGGTCAACCACAAGATAATATTATTATCATTCCTTTAACAACTTTTGATGAGGTGTTTCCAAAGCCTACTGGTTTTCAGAGGCTTTGGCGGGGTTTATCTTTTCAGATTTTACCAAAGGATGGAAAAAATTTAGAAAGAACGATTGATGAAATAAGAGAGGTTTTAAGAAGAAGGAGGAGATTAGGATTTGATAAACCTGACGATTTTGGTATAAATACCCAACAGACATTAAGGGAGATATATAAAAATATCACTAATGTAGCTTTTATTGTAATGATTGCGGTTGCCGCAATCTCATTAATTGTTGGTGGTATTGGAATAATGAATATAATGCTTGTGGCAGTAACCGAAAGGACAAAAGAAATAGGTTTGAGAAAAGCGGTTGGTGCCTCTAATAGAGATATTCTATTACAATTCTTATTAGAAGCCTGTTTTCTATCATTTTTGGGCGGAGTAATTGGTTTAATTTTGGGTATAGGTAGTGCCAAAATTATTGCTGCTTTAACACCTTTAGAATCAGCAGTTCCTCTTTGGGTAATAATTATTGGTGTTTTATTTCCCATTTGTGTGGGTATTTTCTTTGGTATTTATCCTGCTACCCGAGCAGCAAAGCTTAATCCGATTGAGGCATTGAGATACGAATAACTGTTTTTTATAAAAAAATATCTATAATTTTGCAAATAAAATTGAGTACGTTGAATTGGATAATATTATTTAAATGATGCCTTAATGATTAATGTAAAAGAACTTAAATATTTTTTCTAAAATCAAAAAGGCTTCTTAGGATGTCTGTTAATCAATCTTAATGAAGATTAATATTATGGAATTATATCATCTATAGCCATTTAGCAACTGCTTTTTAAATTACAACTTTTTACTTTTGGAGATATAGAAATTTTAACGAATATAATTTTAATTCCCAGAAAGACATTTTCTTTTGATGCTTTTGGGTATTTTTTCAACTCAGCTATTGTAAAAAGATAAAAGCCAATTTATTTTGATTTAAAAAAAGCATTTCTGAAATATAAAAACTTATCATTTTCATTTAAACATTATTTATTAATTATAAAAAATTGACTTTTTGAAATTCCTTTTTATAATTTCTACTTAAAAGGGAGGAAAAATGAGAAGCTTTCTAAAATATCTTTTAATCTTTGTAGTGGTTTTATTTATCTTTTGTGAATCGGGCGAAAAGAAATTGAAGATTGGATTAATTGCTCCTTTAACTGGGGATGTGAAGACTTTTGGTGAATCGGTTAAGAATGCTTTCTTATTGGCAATTGAGGAGGCTAATCAAAAAGGTGGAATTTTAGGAAAGAAGATTGAATACGTAATTTGTGATGACAAGAATGATCCGACTGAAGCAGCAAATGCTGCTTATAAGTTAATTAACCAAGACAAGGTAAATGCAATAATCGGTTCAGTCGCTTCTAAAGCATCAATTCCTGTTTCAGAGATCTGTGAGCAGAATAAAATTGTGATGATTACCCCAACTTCAACCAATCCAAAAGTAACAATTAGAGAGGATGGAACAAGGAAGATATATATCTTTCGTGCTTGTTTTATTGACCCCTTTCAAGGGAAGGTAGCGGCTACTTTTGCTTTAAATAATTTGAAGGCAAAAACCGCCGCAATCCTTTATGATGTTGGCAATGATTATGTGAAAGGGCTTGCTGAATTTTTTAAGACATCTTTTGAAGAGGGAGGAGGAAAAATAGTCCTTTTTGAATCTTATCAAAAAGATGATGTAGATTTTTCCGCCTTATTAACAAAGGTGAAACAAGTTAATCCTGATATTTTATTTCTTCCTGATTATTATACAAAAGTTGGTTTAATTGCAAAACAGGCAAGGCAGTTAGGGATAACTGCTACTTTGATGGGCGGTGACGGCTGGGATTCGCCCGAACTTCCAAAAATTGCTGGTGAGGCGATTGAAGGTGGATATTTTACCAATCACTATTCACCTGAAGACCCAAGAAAAGAAGTTCAAGAATGGGTAAGAAAATACCAAGAAAGATATGGAAAAATTCCTGATGCCTTAGCAACTCTTGCCTATGATGCAACAATCTTGCTTTTAACAGCAATTGAAAAAGCCAATTCTTTTGAACCTGAAAAAATAAGAAAAGCCTTAAGTGAAATAAAAGAGTTTAATACTGTTTCGGGAAAGATTGTTTTTGATGAGAATGGTAATCCAATAAAAGATGCTGTTATTATGCAATATAAAAATGGTAAAGCTACCTATGTCACTACTATCCATCCTTAAAAATGGCTGATATCACTTGGAGTACCTTTGATAAAATTCTTAATTCTTTTGGTATTTCCTTAGATGAAGAAAAGTTAGATAAATTAGTAAGATATCATAAATTACTTTTAAGCGAAAGGCAGAGATTAAATCTTTATTCCTTAAGGGATATGGAGAGATTAATTAAATACCATTTTGTTGACTCCGTGGTGGTAATTAAACTTATTTCGGAAAATAAAGTAGTTGCTGATTTAGGAAGTGGTGCGGGTTTTCCCGGTGTAATTATTAAAATTTTTCGGCCTGATTTAAAAGTTTATCTAATTGAATCTAAACATAAAAAGGCAGTATTTTTAGAAAAAGTAATTTTAGATTTGGATTTAAAAGAATGTTATGTTATTAACAAAAGGATTGAAGAGTTAAGAAATATAAAGTTTGATATAGTTGTCTCCCGTTTAGTCGCTCCTTTGAAAAAGACATTAAAATGGATTATGAATATGGATGCCTTTAAACCGGATATGCTTATTTTATATAAAAAAACAAGAGTAATTGAAAGAGAACTAAAAGAGGCCGAGGATTTTATTAGAAGAGTTGGTTATCAAAAAAAAGATATTGTAAAATTTCGTTATGAACATATTCGCTTAGTAAGAAGCTTATTAATTTTAGAAAGAATTAAAAATGGGACAACTTCTAATCTTTTAGATAACTAATAAAGGTTTTTGGTGATAATCTCTTATAATTTTAAAAGTTCTTCTAAAATTAAAATGGCGTTTGTGGCTGCTCCTCTTCTTAAATTGTCAGCAACAATAAAAAGCCAATATCTATTATTATCGATCTTTCTTATCCTACCAACATAAACTAAATCTCTCTCTTTAGCAATAAGAGGCATTGGAATTTCTTCTTCTAATACTTTTAAATAACTCTCTTTTTTTAATTCTTCAATAATTTTTTCTTTTTCTATATCTTTCTCAAATTCTATATATAATGATATAGAGTGACAATAGGCAATAGGTACTCTGATTGTTGTGGCAGTAATATCTAAATTGGGACAAGATAAAATTTTTCTTGATTCATTTATAATTTTTAGCTCTTCTTTACAATAGCCATTTTCATCTATTTCACCAATAAAGGGAATAATATTATCAACGATAATAAAAGGAAAAGGAGAGTCTGTTGCCTTTTGAATTTCCTCACCAATTGCTAAAAATTCACTTTCATAGTAATATTCTTCCAAAGCACTTTCACCCGCACCAGAAACTGATTGGAGACTTGTTACTACTACTTTTTTAAAATCACTCAATCTCCTTAAAGGATGTAAAACTAATACCAGTTGGATAGTGGTACAATTAGGATTGGCAATTAAATTCTTATGCTCCTTTAAAACCTCTTTATTAATCTCGGGAACACATAAAGGAACATCTTCACACAATCTAAATATACTTGAATTATCAATAACAATTGCTTTCTCTCTTATTTTGGGAATAATCTCTTTTGTAATATTTTCCTCTAAAGAGGATAAGACATAAGTATTTTCATTAAGATAATTAAATACCTCCTTTAACTCTTTTACTTCAATTTCTTTATTATTTATTAATATCTTTTCGCCAACACTCTCTTTTGAAGCAAAGCCTAATATTTCTGAAAATTCCAACTTCCTTTCACTAATAATTTGGCAGATTTTTCTACCCACTAAACCAGTAATCCCTAAAATTATTACTCTCATACCTCTTTTATTAACTTATTTAAATAATCTTTAATTTATAATAAAAATTTGGGAAAAAATCAATGAGAAAAAGAGAGATGTTTTAATCTAAATTATCAGAGTTATAAAATCTTTAAAATAGTAAAGAGAACCTATTTTAAAACTTTACTTATTTCTTTCAAATTATTTCCGATTTCTAATTTCTTTACTGCATTCTATACAGAAATCTATATAAATAAAAATATAAAACTGTAAAATTTTAAGAAAGATATAATTAAAAACATTTAAAGAAAATTTTTGTAAATTATCTATATACCATCTCCCATACTATTGGGGGAACGGCACCTATGAGAAATGGTAAATTTTGTTAAATAATTGATTTTAAATTACTTATATAAAATTTCCCTTGATAATATAAATCATTTAATTTCAATAACTTATCAAAATTAAAATTTATTTTTCAACCAAGATAATGCTTTATATAGTTCAAATTTCTCGCCGATTTGGTGTTCTCCTTCGGTAATTATCAATGTGTCTTTTATATTATTTCTTTTAAAATATTCGTGTAATTTTATGTTATGATATAAATTCCAATCTCTTTTGCGAGTGATAATATAAAATGTATGTTTTTTAAGTTTATCGGGTTTAATAAGAGATAATGGTAAGGCAGGAGCACATACTGAAATAGCACCTTTAAAAATTTCAGGATGTAAAAAATTAGAAAGTAATGCCTGAGCACCCATACCAGAAAAGCCATAAATAAAAACCTTAGAAGTATCCACAGGATATTTTTTTATTAATTTTTGATAGGTTTTAAGGATATCTTTATCATTGAGAACGAAGTCTCGGTGGTTTCTACTTTTATGGCAAGAAAATAAAATAAAGCCAAGGCTTTCGGCAATAAATAATAAAGAATCCAAATCTTCTTTCTTGGCACCAGTACAACTTAAAATAAGCAAAGCAGGTAATTTCTTTTTAAATTTTCTTTTTGGTAGATAAAAACAATCATCATCTTTATCACAATAAAGAACTTGGGAAATAGATAAAAGAAAAATAAGAAAAACCATTAACAATTATATAAGAGAAAATTTAGAAAGTCAAAGATTTATTTTTGTTTTTTCTTCCAAACTTCAGAAACTATCACATTAGTTTTCACTAAAAAATAGTTTATCAATCTCCTCTAAATAGCTGGTTTGTTCCTTTTTTAATATTTAAAGAAATCATATTAACTTGTTATATGAAATTCTTGAATATTTTTTACCATCTTTAATTGCGAAACAATCTATTTCTCCCTTTCTATTATACCAACGGGGTTTAAAACCAAATTGTTTGCTATCTTTACCACCTTTGTAAAGAATTTTATTATTTTCAATTCTTATGGCAAAGTTTCTTTATACACATTTTCGTTATATTCTTTACTAAAAATTTCAAAAACTTCTGTTTATCTTTTTGACTTTTTTAAATATTAATTATTAAGTTTTATTATTACTCTTTTTTTAGAGGGGAAAAAATAGATGCCTGATTTTAAATATGAAGGATTAACTCTTCTTCCTGTTAAATCAAATCCTTTTGTTTCTTTTTCTTTAAAAGAAGATATATTTTTATATACTTTCTTAGTTGTTAAATTTAAATTCTGAAAAGTGAGAATAGAATAGGGGAGATAAAACCAAAATTCATTGGTATTATTACCGATAAAAGCAAAAAGGCCTTGGGCAAAGTTAGAATAGGTTAAAGCACCGCCACCTTTTACTTTTTTCTGTGGTCTGCCATAAGGAATTCCAACATCTTCTAATATTCTCCATTGATTATTAAGAATATCATAAGCAAAGAATTCCCAAGTATTATTACCTTTTAAGGCATAAATTAGTTTATTATTATAATCGTAGGCACCGGCACTTCCTTCTTTTGCCTTTTTGGGTTTACCGGTTGAACCGATTAGGGGCATATCTTCTTTTCTTATTATCTCACCATTGGCTATTTTATAAAACTCGTTTGTTTTACCACCTACTCTTAAAGCATAAATAGCACTTTCACAATAGACAATCCAAGAACCTATTTTCCATTTCTCACCAGGTAAGGTTTTTGGATTACAGGTTTCAAATTTTTCGGTATATCTATTAAATCTTGTCCATTCATTATTATTTGAGCCACAGATAATATAAATAAAAGAATCGCCATCAAATGCCATTGAACTTCCTCTTATCCCTTTAGAAAAATTAATTTCGTATTCTTTCCAACAATTATTTATTGGGTCATAGCGATAAAATTCTTTTGTATTATTTCCTTTAACCACATAAATATATCTTCCATCGGTAGAAATTGAGGCACCTCTTTTTACGTTCTTTTTGCTCCTTCCTTCTGGTACCTCACTTATCTTTTGCCAACTGTTAGAATTTATATCATAACAAAATAAATCTCTTGTGTTATTACCGATTAAAGCATAAATTTTATCTTCTAAGGCACATAAAGCGCCACCGCTTCTTATTCTTTTAAAAGAAGGAACCTCAGCTTTTTTTATCCAACCGGGCATTTTTTCTAAATAAATAGTTGTATCTTTGATATTAAAAGATGGAAGCTCAATGCTAAACCTTTTTGAATAATAGCCTTCTTTTAAAATTTCTATTGTATAAATTCCTGGTTTTAATATTCTTCTTGCCCTACCAAAAATGGGGTCAGTATATCTTGGCAGAATTGTTTCTGGTGGTGCATAAGCTTCTAAAACTCTTACTTCGGCTTTTAATGGTTGGTTAGTATAAAAATCTAATACTTTAATTGCTAAATGGGATTGTAAAATTCTTTTTAATAGGTATTTAACGCCGTTAAAGGCTTTTTCACAAATGGTATCTACCCTTTCTTCCGGTGGATAATAACCACGCCATAATTCACAGGTAAAGGCAAAGGTTCCTAAGGCATAATATAAGTAATTTCTTTCTACACCACCTTCGGCAGTTCCATAAATACTTAAATAGGTTCCATTATTGGCATCATTAATGATATTTAAAGCAAAAGAATCACAAATAGCTTTAATATGGGGATGATCGGGTGAAAAACTATTTCCCCATCGCCAAGGATAATAAATTCTTTCGCCAAGATGGGGATTCATATCAGAATGGAAGGAAACATTTAAAATAAATTTTTTTCTTAACGCCAAATCTCTTATAGCACAAACTTCAGGTTCGGAGAAAGGATAAGGTCCGCGGTAATAGCGATTGCTTGGCTCACCAGAACCACCATATTCAAATAGAAAATCATAATTTCTATTCAAATCAACACCATCATAATCCAAATCAATCCTACCATTATTATTGTTGTCTCTTAAATTTTTTCGCCAAAGAGAATCTAAACCCATTTCGGTTATATAATGGCCATCAGGGTTAACCATTGGCACAATCCAAATATCTAAGTTATCAACAAAATTTTTTATTAATGAATCACTATAATAGTTTTGACACAATTTGTTAGCAAGATAAAGACACATTTCACAACCAAGGATTTCGGAAGCGTGATGAATTCCATCAAAAAGAATAGTTGGTTTATCTTGCTCTTCAATTTGGGGAAAAGAAGTTATTCTTATCGCCAAAATTGGTAAGTTGAATCTTTGAGTATAACCAATTATATAGATTTTAGTAATCTCAGGATATTGGATATTAAGATAATGTAATTCATTTACCATCTCACCATAGGTATGGTAGCGGTCAGGAAATTTAAATTTACCTTTATTGATTTCGGGATATTGAAGTTGTAGATAATATAATCTGCCAATTATTTCATCATAGTTATAGTAAAAATTTGATGATTTTACTTTGGTATTTAAAAAAAATAATAAAAAAATTAGGGTAGATAGATAAATTTTCTTTTTAACCATTTTTTATTCTCTTTAATTAAAAGATAGTATATTCCCTTTTTTAATTTTTCTTTTTTTATTCTTTGTCCTAAGGGGTTTAAAATGAGGAACTTTTTTTGGTCAAATTTCAATTGGGAAATCTTTTTAATTATTGTGGAAAATTTTTCTTTTATTTCACTTTGATAACCGATTGATAAAGAGAAAGGAATATTTACTGAATAGTTATTACAATTTAATGAAAGGTAGAAGTCTAAAATTGAATCATTTGGTTGGAAAATAATATCAAAGATAAAAGGAGAAGGGTTGGAAATAATACTGCCGACAGGGATATTACCCAAATTTTTAATAGAATCAATTATAATAACATTGTTATCAAGATTTCTAACAATTCCGAAAGTATTGAAAGCAGTGGTTTCGCCAAGATTTTTAATCTGAAAATTTAATAAGATTCTTTCGTTTGGTTCTAAAATTCCATTGTTATTTCCTAAGGAATCAGAAGTAAAGATATTAATAATTGTTAAATAAGGCTTTTTATTTATTGGCCTTTTAGTAGTAAATTTTATTGCCCTTCGGGAGGTAAGTAAAAAGGCATTAGGATGATAATTACTATTATAAAGATATTGAAGTCCATCGTTTTCTAATTGATTCTCTATTCCTAAGGTTAAACTTGTTGGGTCAGCAACTAAATAATATTGAAAAACTATTTCACCATCACCAGTTGGTGTGGGATAATATCTTGGGTCATAGAAGATAACTTGGAAAGTTTCTCTCACATTCGGTCTTCTGTGATGGGCGGTTTGGTAAAATTCAACGATGTAAATGTTATTTTCTTGGTCATAATATTCATAGATACTACCATAACCATTATTGAGACTTTCATTAGTATTTAAATCATCCCAAAAAGGAGCAATCATTGCCGGTGGCCCACTGGTATCAGGAATTGGTCCATTATTGCCAAAACGATAATCAGTTCTTCCCATTGCCAAAAAACCGTTAGAAGAAATAGATATTGAATCATACCAAATTCCATAATATTTAAAAGAAAAAGGTAAAGGGAGGGTTATTACCGCAGCATCATGATTAGATATTTCTGGTATTAACCGACCGATTTGGGAAATCTCCCGCCATTGATAAACCGGTGCCTGACCAGTTAAAGTGTCAATTTCGTCATAGGCATAATAACCATAATTATCGGGACCAATAGGTTCGGTATTTCCTAAATTTTCTGAGACTAAATTAAAATTAAAACTATCAAAAATTTGATAGGTTTCACCAAAACCACGAATATATAATTTAAAAGCAAAAGGATAATTTGCTGGTAAAGTTGGCGAACTATTTAAAGTGAAATATCTTTTAGGATTAAAAATCGTTTCATTAGGATTTATAAAAGATATGTGAATTAAAGAATCAATTATATTAATATAATTTTGGGTAATACCAATTGGTAAAATTTTTAATCCAATATTTTTTAAGAAACTATTACCAATATTTTTAATTTTTGGGATTAATTTTATTCCTTCGTTTCTTCCTAATTGTTGATTATTATTACCAAAAGGAGATGAGTCATTAATAAAGAAAGAGATTATTTTAATCTTTCCAGCAAAGATAGTTAAAGAGAAGTTAATTTGCCATTGGTTATTAAAGGTATCCCTTAAGATTAAAGTAAAGGGCAGTTGTTGATAGGCGGTGCAGTTTTGGGGAGTGGAAAACCGATAATAAGCAGAAGAAGTATCATTTGGTAAAATATCACGAAAATTTAAGATAGAATCTAAAATATTAGCAACTTGACTTCTTAAAATACCGCGCACATTATAGGCAGGGGATTGACCAATATTTTTTATTTTAAGATAACCCCAGATTTCTTCACCTGGATTTATTTGATTATCATTATTACCATTAGGATAGTCATTAATAGTAATGCCATAATATTGGAAATAAGGAATATTACCAGGAATTACTCTACCCGTTTTTATTTTTGGAAAATAATTATAATAATGGGCAACCACTTTGAAATTGCCTAAGTGGAGGGGAGAAAAATTAAAACGGACATAACCAGAATTATCAGTAGAATCAAAAAGATAAATAGTAGAATCCATTGTTAAACAGACAAAAACATTAGAGATTGGCATTTGGGTAAGAGAATCTTTTATTCTTATTACGTATTGTTGTGGTGCTAAATTGACAATTGTATCACATTCAACAATTAATTTTCTTGGTTTTTTTGTCCAAATTGCCATTTCCGGACAGCCATAAAGATTCCATTCTTGATAACGGGTTTGATCACGAAAGATTGAATCTAAAACATATTTTGCTCTTTTATGAATTAGACCTAATTTATAAATTTTATCATTAAAAAGGGTATTAAAAAACGCCCGAGTATAGGTTCCTCGGTATTGCGAAATACCGCTACCAGAAAGGGTTGTCCCCAAAAAAGCAACTGCTCCCTTTAAAGAGCAAGGTTTTCCAAATCTCATAAAAGCCTCACCGAGCATACTTTCATTAACTCCCAATGCCATTGTTTGACAGGTAGCAGAAAGGACAATTGGTAACTTGTTTAAATTATTTGCTAAAGAGACATTAATATTAAAAGGAGACCACCAATTGCCAACACCTTGTCCCCGATAGACCAAAAAGGCTCTACCATCATTCATACTATTAATAACATTATTGGCATTATGGCCAGAAAGATTTAAAAGACTTTCTGCTAAAATAAATCCATTTTCTAAAACAAGATTTCTAATATATCGGGCATCGGCTTGATAATAAGGGTCAGGAGGTTGGTCTTCCCTCACAATAGTGGTTAATTTTAAAATAAAATTGGTATCTTCGGAAAAAATCTCTCCCTTTTCATAAGCCAAAATTTTTCTTATCATTGTTGAACATTGAGAGAAATTTCTAAAAGGTAATCTTCCCACTGGAATTTCAATTAAATAATTACCAGTAACATCACCATAATAATCATCATAGCGATTATTATAACTGGGAATAAAATTGGGTGAGCCGCAAAGTAAAATATATTCTGGTTTTATTGGCCAATTATTATAAGCGTTAATAATATAATTTTTAATACTATCTAAGGTCCAGCCTGTTTGGGAAAGGGTAGCAATATAAGATTTTATCCCTTTTTCATTCTTCCAATTTGCTAATTCTTTTAATATTGGTTGATATTCATCAGGGGTTATAATTAAATAACGGGCGCCATTAAAATTGAAAAGAAAAGCTATAATACAAAATAAATAACCCACAATAAATTTTAATTTAAAAAACTATTAAAATCAATTATTGATTTTTAAATATTGTTTAATTATAATAAAACTAATTTATGGAAATCCCCAAAACTTGGCAGAAGGTGTGTGCGGAAATTGTGGCTTCTCCGGGAAATGTTTTGGTATTAGGTCGGGGTAGTGTTGGTAAGACTTTTTTTACTACTTATTTAGCCAACCAAGGTTATAAAGCAAAATTAAAGACGGGCGTCTTGGATATGGATATTGGTCAATCAAATATTGGCCCACCCACAACTATGGGGGTTGGTATAGTAGAAAGAGAAATAAAAGAACTTTATGAAATAGCACCAAAAGAAATTTATTTTGTAGGAGTAATCTCACCTTCCCATCCAGTTGCCCAGAGAAATATCTTTCTTGGTTTAAAAAAACTTTTAAGTAAAGATTTTGGTTTAGATTTATTTATTATTGAATCGATTTCTTATCTTCGTGATAAAAACTTTATGAATTTACTCCTTTCTTTAGAGATGGAAGTGATTTCACCCAAATATGTAATAATTATTATAAAACCAACAGATGTGCCTGATAATCAAAAGGATGAGGAATATTTATCTGAAAAAAAGATGGAAAGTGGTTGTAAACTTTTTACCATTTCGGCTCCTAAAGGAATGAAGGCAAAATCTCCTAATAAAAGAAAGAAATTTCGTATTGAATCTTGGTTAAGATATTTAAAAGGTGGTAAACGATATTTAATTGATAAAAGTTGGGACATTTGGGAAGGAGAGATCACCCAACTTAATATTCCTTGCGGTCTTCTTGATAAAAATAATGATTATATTGCTTGCGGTGTGCTTTATGGTGGAGATGAAGATTATTATTATCTTTTTGCCCCTCCTTTAGAAAGGGAAGTTAAAAAAATTGTTGTTGGCACAAAAGAGTTAGAAAAAGATATTATAGAATTCTGTAAAATGACTGATGCCCCTTTTGAAGAATTAAAAGTTCTCATTTGAATTTATCTAAAAAATTCTTTTGCTGCACGACCAAGAAGGGCAATTAGTCTTATTAACTTTTGAGTTTCAATAATATCTTTCATTTCCGCTGTTATTATCCTTCCCGAAATTCTTTTGACATTTGGTAAAAATGAGATGATATCTGCTTGGATAGTTTCATTTAAAGAAATTTCTAAATATATTGGTTCTTTTATTTTATAGACTTCAATTTCTTTTATTTTCTTTACTGCGCTACTTGCTTTTTCTTCTATCTCTTTTAATGTTCTTTTTAAAGTTTTAGTGATTGCCGAAAAACGGGAGATTCCATATTTAGTAATTACTGTTTCTATACCTCTTGGAAAATTCTCTTCAACATTTTTAATAAGCTTATCATCACCACTAACAAAGACTAAAGGAACGTTAAAATAACCAGCAATTGCAGCGTTTATCATCGCTTCGTTCACTTTTTTACCGTTAATCTTTATCTCATAGATTGTTAAAGAGGCATAGGTATGGTCCATTAAAGATTTCTCTTCACCAACTTCACTATGATAACCTAAGAAGAAAGCAGCAGAGAAAGTATTATCAATCCCTGCCATCATTCCTAAATCACCTATTCCACCCCGCACAAGTAAAACATTTTCCGGCAATTCTTCAAACAAAATATTTAAACCACTTCCGTGGGCATCACAAATTAGTACCTCATAATCTTTGCTATTAAGACCATTTTCAATACCTCTCAATAAAGCATTAACCTCCTCAGTAATAATTTTTCTAAATCTAAAAAAATCCCTTTCATATTCCTGCCAAGAGACAGTACCAGTTATTCCTTCCATATCAACAGAGATATAAAACTTTTTCACTTTATATTCCTTTCCATTCTTCTTTATATTTTTCTTTCTCTTTTTTTTCTAAATAAGCATAAGCATTGTGATTATGAATTGATTCAAAACTTTCACATTCAATAGAATACCAAGTTATTAATGGATTGTTTTCCAATTTTAAGGCAACATTTCTAACCACATCCTCCACAAATCGCGGATTTTTAAAGGCATTTTCAACAACAAATTTTTCATCCTCTCTTTTTAATAATGAATAAACCGGTGAAGAGGTTGAATTTTCAATAAGTTCAATTAAATCTTCTAACCATAAAAAGCCTTTAAATCTTACCAAAACTTTTAAAATTGCTCTTTGATTATGGGCCCCCACACTGGTTAATTCTTTAGAACAAGGACAAACCGTGAGACCAGGGATTTTTACTCCCATATACAATATTACTTTCTCTTTTAAATTACCAATAAACTGGCATTGGTATTCAACTAGTCCTTTTTCTAAACTTATTGGTGCTTTTTTTTCAATAAAATAAGGAAATTCCAATTCTAAATGGGCAGAACGGGCATTTAACCTTTCTTTCATCTCCCTTAAAATTTTACCAATATTACTAATCGCAATCTCTCGGTGAAAGGAGTTTAAAATTTCAATAAACCTTGACATATGGGTAGCACGAAATTCTTTGGGCAAATTAACATACATATTAATCGTTGCTACAGTATGTTGCTTTTTATGGGCTTTATCTAAAAGGACAATTGGATATTTTAACCCTTTTATTCCTACTTTATCAATATCAATATTTCTTGTATCCCTTTCATTTTGAATATCTTTCATAAGATAAAATATTATAGAATGTTAATTAGATAAAGTCAAATTAACTTTCAGAGTATTTTATATTTTAATTATTTAATTATTGAAAGGGATAAATAAATATTCCTTTTGTTGTTTCCCCTGCCAAATAATTGTTATCCTTTGATATCTCTAAAGAAAAAGAACTTACAGGTAATTTTATTTTTTTCAATAATATATATCTTATTTTCGCCACCAAAACATCTCATCCTACTATATAAAAGATATCTATTATCAAATGCAAATTCAGTATCAGTGTGATTATACTTCAAAAAGGGCAATACGATTTCTTCCATTCCAATTTTTGAGATTATAGACTTTTAAACTATCTTTTTTGATTCCTAATAAATATTTTCCATTATCAAAAATTCTCTCTCCAAAATCGCAATCCAAAATTTTTACGATATCATCATTTTCAATATTAATAATCTTATTATTAAACTCTTGCCATCAACTAATAATACCTCTCCATCTTCTAAACCAACAGTAAATAAATTTTTCTCTTTTGAAAAATCAATTCTCCATAATCCTTTTTCAAATTCTAAAATTTTTTTACCTTCCTTTTTATTTATATTTATAATACCAAAACTTTTTTCTCTTTTAAAAATTTTTCTCTTTTAAAAATTAAAGGGTATCTTCAATTACTTTTATAATTGTGCCTCTTCCTTCGTTAAAAACTGTTTTCCAAACAACAGAGAAGGAGGATAATTTAAAAAATATTTATTTTCCCAAATAAAGAACCACCAATAAGATAATCTTTTGTAAAAGTGATAGAAGTAAAATATTCATTTGAAAGGATTATCAAAGATTTTTTTTTCTCTATTTCTTCAATTTTTAAATAGGGGCTTTATCTTTTTTACAATAGATAAGAAAAATTAAGAAGAGAACCTGTAATAAAAAAATCTTTCCTTTATATTTTTTAAAAAATCAATCCTATTTTTCAAAAAATGGTCAATGGTTAATAGTGATTGTTTTCTTTGTTATAGAAAATTGAAAAGTTTTTTATTATTTCTTAAAATTTCTTAATGGAAATTTTTGGTCCAATTTGGTTAATGCAGCCAATTCCTTATTTTGGTGAAGAGTTAAATTTAGAAGATTGGATTTATGAGCCAAAGATTGATGGTTGGCGAATGCAAGTAATTATTTATGAAAATGGTAAAATTGAATTCTGGGGAAGAAGATTGGAGAAAAAGCCAAATTGGACAGAAAAATTAAGTTATCTAAAAGAGTATTTAAAAGATATTGAAAAGGGAACATTGCTTGATTGTGAATTATATACTAATGAAGGAAGAAATAAAATTCCTTCCCTTTTTACTAAAAATTTCAGTTGCCAGCCCGTTATCTACGTTTTTGATGTTGTCTTTTATCAAAGTAAATTTATTGGCAATTTAACCTTGAAAGAGAGAAAAGAGATTTTAAAAAGTTTGAAACTAAGAAAGCCCTTTTATCTTTTAATGGGTAAAGAGTTGAAAGATATAAATTTGGCTTATGAAGAAGCGATAAGAGAAGGGAATGAGGGGATAATAATCAAAAACTTATCTTCTTATTATCAAATATCCAAAGACGGACCGATTGCTACTGAGAGTTGGCGAAAGATAAAATAGTTAAGAAGAAAATAATTTTTCCAAAGATAAAAGGATAGTAATGCTATACTATCTACTATACGGCCCCCTTTTCAATAGAAAGTAAAATCCTCCTGTTCTATTAATGTAGTTATTAAAAAATATATAAAAGGATATTTATTTAGTCGTTAAGCACCTCCCCTTATTTTTCTTATTTTTATTAGTCATTTTATCGGTATCTCTCCTCATAATACCTTTCTTAAAGTTTATTTTCCCTTATATATAAAACGAAAAAATAGCCCAAAAGGTTACCACTTTTTTAAACTATATTAAAACCATTTTGACAGGGTTATAAATATTTACTATAATTTTAAAATGTCAAAACCGAGGATTGTTGTTAGTCGTTGTTTTTTAGAACCAGTAAGATATAATGGTGAAATTATAAAAGATTTTTTTATTGAAAAGTTAAAGAATTACGTTGAATTTATTGATGTTTGTCCTGAAGTTGATATTGGTCTAGGGATTCCGCGGTCCAAGTTAATACTTATTAAAGAGAATAATTTTAAAAGATTAATTCAGCCAGAAACAAAAAGAGATTTAACCAAAAAGATGGAAGATTATATTGAAGAAAGGCTAAACAATTTTAAAGATTTTGATGGTTTTATTCTAAAAGCCAAATCACCTTCTTGTGGCGTTGGTTCAGCAAAGCTTTATGACAAAGAAGGTAAAAAAGTTATCGGTAGGGGTTACGGTCTTTTTGCTGAGGCAATAAAGAGAAGGTTTCCCTTTTTACCTTTGGAGGATGAAGGAAGATTAAGAAATCAAGAAATAAAGAAACATTTTTTGGTTAGAATTTTCACTTTTGCTTCTTTACGAGATTTGATTAAAGATTTTGGTGCTAAAAAATTAGTTGATTTCCAAACTAAACATAAATATCTTTTAATGACTTATAGTCAAAAGCATCTCAAACTTTTAGGACAGATTGTGGCTGAGGGGAAGATGGATTTAAAGGAAAAGATTAAAAAGTATCAAGAGATTTTTTATCAAGCTTTTCAAAAAAGGCCTTCTCGCGGAAGAGAGATAAATACTTTAAGACATATAATTGGCCATTTAACTTCTAAATTAAATCAAAGAGAAAGAAAACATTTAGAAGATTTAATAACAAAATATGAAAAGGGATGGTTAGAATTAAAGGTGCTTTTGGAATTGATAAGAAATTTTGCTTATCGTTTTGATATTAAATATCTTCTTTTACAAAGTTATTTAAATCCTTATCCAGAAGAGTTGGGTGTATAAAAGGGTTATCTTTTGGTTTAAAAGGGATTTAAGGATTGATGATAATGAAGGTTTTTATCAAGCATATAAAAATTCTTTAGAAATCATCCCCATTTTTATTTTTATCCCCGAATTGTTAGAAAAGTTTAATAGTTATGACCAGAGATTGGGTTTTGTTGTTGAATGTATAAAACATTTAGAAAAGGATTTGAAAGATATAAAGGGTAAACTTTTCTGTTATTATGAAGCTCCAGAAAGGGTGTTTGAATATTTGATTGGTAAATATCAACCTGAAGCAGTATTTACTAATAAAGCCTTTTCTTATACTGTTGAAGACATTGAAAGCAAGATAGAAAAAATGTGTAAAAATAAAGGAGTAAGATTTCATTCCTTTTTAAATAATTTTTTATGTGATATAAGAAAAATTCCTTATAAAAAGATTTTTTCTTATTTTTATAAATATTGGCAAAACAATCTTAATCTGAAAATTTATGAAAAGCCAAAAGAGATTAGAGTTCCTCCAATTAAAGAGCCGACTATTAAAGAGATAATGCCACGATTAAAATTTTTGCCCAATAATTTTTGGAAAGTAGATTTTATTTTTTCAAGAATAGAAAAATTTGATTATCAAAGTTATGATGAATTGCGTAATCGTTTAGATATTGATGGAAGTTCACGATTTTCTCCTTATATTCGCTTTGGAATAATTTCTTTAAGAAAGATTTATCAAAAGGCATTTAGGAAGG
This sequence comes from Caldifarciminota bacterium, assembly GCA_025060715.1. GTDB lineage: Bacteria > Hydrothermota > Tepidihabitantia > Tepidihabitantales > DTDR01 > DTDR01. Next base: position 42,653 of record JANXBG010000011.1, read on the forward strand.
CAAGGGGTTCTCAGTTTATAAAAGAATTGGCTTGGCGAGAATTTTGGTATCATATTAAGAATTATTTTCCTGAGTTTAGAGATAAAGAGTTCCAAGAGAAAAGAAGAAATATAAAATGGGAAAATAATGAGAAATTTATTAAAATCTTTATGGAAGGAAAAACAGGTTATCCAATAATTGATGCAGCAATTAGACAACTTAAAGAAGAAAATTGGCTACATAATCGGGCAAGGATGATTTTAGCATCTTTTTTAACAAAGGATTTATTAGTAGATTGGCGGATTGGTGAAGAGTTTTTTATGAAATATTTAATTGATTATGATGAAGTAGTAAATATTGGTAATTGGCAATGGAATGCTTCGGTTGGTCCTGACCCAAAGCCATTAAGAATATTTAACCCAATTATCCAAGCAAGAAAATTTGACCCAGAAGCAAAATATATTAAAAAATATCTACCGGAATTAAAAGATTTACCTGCCTATATGCTTTTTGACCCATTAACCTATAAACTTCCTTATTATAAACCAATTGTCAACCATTATGAAAGGATAAAATTAGTAAGAAAGATATATCTTAAAAAATTTAATGGCAAAGATTAAAAAGAGAATTTCTTATAAAGAAGCAGAAGAAATGATAAAGATAATTGGCGAGAGATTGAAAGATATTAAATTTGGTGTTTATGGTTCTTATATTAGAAAAGAAGAGACAATTGGCGATTTAGATATGCTTATAAGGGAAGAAGATTTAGAAAAAGTAAAAGAGTTATTAAAAGACCTGCCTTTTTATGAAAGAATAGAATTCTATTCTCTTCCAAAGGATTATTATAACTCTTGGGAAAGTTTTGCCTTATATTTAATTGGTAGTGGAAAGTTTAATATCTGGTTAAGAAGTATTGCCAAAAGAAAAGGTTATCTTTTAAACCAATACGGACTTTTTAAAAGGGATAATGGCGAAATGATTAGTAGTAAAGAAAAAGAGATATTCCAAATTTTAAATATTGAATTTATCCCTTATGAGAAAAGAAAGGGGATTTACCAAAAAGAATGGAAGAGTTATATAAGAAAATAGATATAAGGCTTTTATAAAATATTTTTCCTAAATAAAAAAGGTTCTTTAAATTCCTCGGGTTTTAATATTCTTCTTGGTTTATAACCTAAAATAAAATATCTCGTATTATTAATATGTAAAAAATCAACATCCTTAAAGAATAAAAAAATTAATGCTCCCATTTCGGAAAGTCCCCAAAAGTAAAATTCTATTGTTAAAGGTTTTTTAGAAAGGGTTGGGTTAAAAAAGGTTCTTTTAAAAGTTCCTTTTAATATATCATAACCAGTATGAAAACTTATTACAAATTTATCTCCTTTTCCTTCTCCTAAAACCCATTTATAGCCACTCATCAAGAAAGTTTTGTATCTTCTATCTACTTCGTCTATTATAAAAATACCATCATCTTCTAAAATTCTATTTACCGATGAAAAAACTTTGATAATATCCCAAGGACTAAAATGAGGTGTGGAAAGTCCATACATCAAAGCTATATCAAATTTTTTTCTTAATTTATGAACTTCTTTTGCGTCCATCACTTTTGCCATAATATCTCTTTTAAGTGCTTTTTCTCCAAATTTTTTAGCCCTTTTTAATACCTCTTTTCTTAAATCGGTTATAATTAAATCTATCTCTAAATCTTTTTCTAAAAGCAATTTAGATAAGGCGATACTGCCAAAACCTGCGCCACCACATATTTCCAGAATTTTTATTTCTTTCTTCTTTAAAATATCTTCAAACCAGGGATGCTTTAAAAGTTTATCCATATTTTTTATTGTAAAATTATAATACTTTTTTCCTTCTTCACTCTCCGGGTCATCAGCCCAAGGAAATATACGAAAAAATTCTAATAGTTTATCTTTCATAATTTTTTACAATTAATTTTATTTTTTCTTTATCAATTTTTATAAAATAAATGCCAGCTTTAATCTCAAAAAGAGGAATACATACTTCTTTTTCTTTTTTCACGTTTACTTTTTTAACCATTTTACCAGTGATATCATAAATCTTTATTTCCTTAATTTTTTGTGGCAAATAGATGTTTATATAATTATTTGCGGGATTAGGATAGATTTTAATCTTATTTTCTTTATAAGTAATTTCTTCCTTTATTTTGGAATATTGGGTAAGTTTTCCCCAAATTCGGTAAGTTAATATTTCTCTTTGATTTAAAGAGTCAACCCAACCAGAATACAAAATTAATAGTTGAAAGTTATTTCCTTTTGCTGCTACTGGATAATCTTGGACGCCTGATTGGATAACAACAGGAAAAGTATCCAGAATTCTTCCCGAAGGACTTATTTGAATTCCATATATATCATCCCCATAATCAAAAAGAAGAATGTAATTTCTACCATCAAAAACAATTGAATGGTTATAACAATAATAATCTTCGGAACAAAAAATGTTAAATCCGTTTGGTTCCAGCACATTGCCATTTTGTGATATTCTTGCTCCACGAAGATAACAACCTGGGTAATAAAATTCTTTCCAAACAACAAAATAATTTACTCCATCAAAGGCAACTTTTGGCCCCCATTTATAATTTTCATTTACACAAATTGGAATGCCAAAGGTATCTAAAACAATACCTGTCCGAGTAACTCTTGTTCCGTAAATATTGATCATTTCATTTCGGTAATCACTCCACACAACGAAATAGTAATTGCCACCAAAAGCAATAGCAGGATAAAATTGAGAATTTGTTTCTCTACATATTGGTATTATATCAAGAATAACACCATTAGGCGTAACTCTTGCTCCATAAATATCATAATCCCATTGTGGTTGTTGTTCTGACCAGACAACTAAATAGTTATTACCATCAAAAGCAACATCCGGGTTTTGTTGATGAAGAGAGGCGCTTCTTATGGGAATGCCATTTGGGTCAAGAACAATGCCTTCTCTTGATACTCTTGCTCCATAAATATCCCAATCAAAACCATTCCGATAATCCTGCCAGACAACCAAATAATTATCTCTGCCAAAATCAACTTTTGGATATAATTGTAAATCTTCCGCCCCGCTTATTATTATATTTGTATCAAGGATAATGCCAGCGGAAGAGATTCTTCTTCCCATAATATCAGGATTATTACGGAAATCTGTCCATATAGTAAAATAATTATTGCCGTCAAAACTAACTACCGGAGAGGTTTGCCAGTTTATTCCTAAAGAGATTAAAATATTATTAGTATCAAGTAAAGCGCCGTTTAAAGAAACTCTTGCACCATAAATATCAGAAAACCAATTTCGGGCATCACTCCAGACAATAAAATAATTATTGCCATCAAAAGCAGTTGCTACTTCATATTCAAAACCTCGGAAAGTAGAGATTGCAATTCCTGAAGGCTCAAGGACATTACCGTTTGTTGTCACTCTTGTACCAAAAATATCCCCCTGACCACGAAAATCTTCCCAAACAACAAAATAATAATTTCCTCCATAAGTTATTTTTGGATATTGCTGGTCACCGGTTTCAATTGAAATAGGTATACCACGTGGGTCAATGACAATTCCATTTTGACTTACTCTTGCTCCATAAATATCGACATTTTCATTTCGCCAATCTTCCCAGACAACAAAATAGTTAATGCCATCAAAGGCAACTGAAGGATAATATTGTTCATCTCGGGCGCCAGAAATGAGAATACCCTCAGGATCAAGAACGATTCCGCTGGGAGTTATTCTTGCTCCATAAATGTTTTCTTCCTCTGACCAGACAACTAAATAATTTTCGCCTCCAAAGACAACTGAAAGTGCTTCTACATATTCGTGAGAAGAGATGCGGATACTATTTGTATCAATAAGGATTCCATCTTGCGAAACTCTTGCTCCATAAATTGTTCCGTGATAATATTCATCTATCCAGACAACAAAATAGTTAATGCCATCAAAGGCAACTGAAGGGTAAGATTGATAATCTGCTCGGGTGCAAATTGGAATACCGTTAGGGTCTAAAACAACTCCCTCGGGGTTTATTCGAGCGCCGTAAATATCGGAATTCCCATTCCGATAATCCTCCCAGACAACAAAATAATTATTGCCGCCAAAAACAACCGAAGGAGAACCCTGGAAACCTTCGGCAACGGAAATAAGAATACCAACAGTATCAAGAACAATGCCTTCCGGTGTTACTCGGGTGCCAAAAATATTCCCACCATTTCGTAAATCTTCCCAAACCACTAAATAATTATTTCCATCAAAGGCAATTTGAGGAAAATGCTGTTCCGCCGGTGCGCCTCCATAATAAATAGTAGAATCAATCAAAAACTCTCCTTGAGAAAGATTTTGATATTTATTTTCCCTCCTTTTTCCCTTTTCTATCATTCTTCTCTTAAAAGAGAGGTCCTTTGAATGCTTTTCTTTTGGATAAATTTCTAAACTAAAACCACACAAAAAAGTAATAATTAATAATATTCTTTTCATATCTCCTCCTTTTTAAAAAGATTATATAAAAAAGTTTAAAAAAGTCAATATTGACTATTTTTAAATTACAGTTATTCTTTTTTATGGTTGGTAGATTTCAGGTGATGGCAGTATTACAGGCAGCAAGGGCATATCTTTTAGGTCTGCCAATAGAAAGTGCCAAAAGTTGGGGGCTTAATCGGGCAATATTTTATGCGGCAGCAAAAAAGGGATTTCTAAAATTAAAACCAAAAGTAGCAAAACCACCAAGTTTTAAAATAACCTTACCAAAAGAAAAATTGGAAAAGGTAAAGAAATCTTTTAAAATCTTTCATCTGGGTGATGAGATGGCATATTCTGTTGAGATTGATGGTAAAATATTTTTTACGATTGGTGATGAAATTCAAAAACTTGAAGATTTTGAGAAACAGATAGAAAAGAGATTTGGTAAAAATTTTCAAAAGGCATGGGAAGAGGCGTTAGAGATTTTGAAAAAATATGATAAAGGGATTTTATCTTCCCAAAGATATTTTTACGAAACGGTTTATAAACCAAGAAGAGATGAACTTGCTAAAAAATGGAGTGAATTAGCAAAAGAATAGATTATTTCTTATACCTAAATTCTTTCCCAAAAGTGGTAATAAATTGAAATTTAGTTTTTTCATTTTTACTAAAATTACCAACACCAAAGATAAAGTTTAAAGGTCCAATTGGTGTATTTGTCTTTATTCCTGTGCCTATCCCCCAATGAAAAATTTCTTTAAATTCCTTTTCGCTCAATTTATCAAATCTTTCAAAAGTGCCGATGTTGAAAATTAATTGCCAATATAATGGATAATCCTCTTGTTTAAATAAATTAAAAATTTTAAAATCAAAGCCAATTTTAAATATCCCTTTATATTTAGTAGTAAACTCTTCTTTCTCAAAGCCAATAAAATTTTCCCCACCCGAATAAAAATATTCTGAAAAAGCCAAATCTAAAAAAGAAAAGCCAAGGTCTAAAGAATAATTAAAAAGAAAAAAGGAATTTAAGGGAATTATTCTTTTATAAAATAATTCCAATTTAAAAAAATCCTTGCTTGCTTTCAATTTTTTGCTATTTAATAAAGTATTTATTTGAAGGTTCTCACCTTTTTTAGGTAAAAATAGGTTATCAAAATTATTAAATTCTAATTTAAAACTCGGACCTATTATCCATTCACTTTTGGGAAAAGAATTAGAGAAAGGGATTTTATATATATTCTTTTCTGCCTTTATACCAATATTAAAAAAGGCATCTTTACCCAAAATATAACCAATCTCCGAAACACTCCCAAAATATCTAATAAGATAATATCCTTGCCATTTATTTTCTTTAAAATAATTACGATTTAGTGAACCATAAAATCCATCAATCCGATAACCAAAAGGAAATTGGAATAGCCTGGTGCCAATAAGTCCCATTCTTATTTCATTAGGATTTCCTAAATTTATACTGGTTCTCAAACTGGCACCGGTACCAAAGATATTTCCTTCACCAATTTCTAAACCAAGAATAATATTATCATAAATATCATATCTTATTCCCAAAGAATAAAATCCAAAAACTTTCTCTTTTAATTCAAAGATAATATCACAACTTTCTTTATTAACAAATTCTAAACGATAATCAACTTCTTCAAAAAGGTCGGTATGAAAAAGATAATTTAAGTCTTTAAGTAGGTCCCTAAAGTTTAGTTTCTTATTATTAATAGTTTTTAATCTTCCTTTAAATAAATAGGGCTTTGTTCTTTTTAATCCTTCAAATTTTATTTGGCGGATAAAGGGTAGTTCTCTTCTCTTAATTTCTTTTCTTTTGTTATATAAAACTTTATCTTTTAACTTCTCTTTAATTTTCGGTAAAACTTTTTGGCAAGCACTTTCACCAACGGCAATCAACTCTTTTGCCCGATGAAAATCAGAATGGGAAAATCTTTCAACATTTGGTTCAATTACAATATCTGCCAATTTCTTTTGCTTCTCTAAATCTTCTTCGGTAACAATATCAATACTTCTTGAAACAATATCAATTAAAGAACCGCCAGTTTCTTTTGCCTTCTTTTTTGTTATTACCGCAATAATAAAATCAGGAGAAAATTCTAAAAGTGGCTCAACAGGTAAATACTCTTTAACCCCACCATCAACATATTCTTCACCATCAATAATTTCTGGCGGAAAAACACCAGGGATAGCAATACTTGCCCGAATTGCCTTTGCTAATCTTCCTTTTCTTAATGCTACTTTTTCACCTGTTTTTAAATTGACCGCGATTGCCCGATAGGAGATTGGTAGGCTATCAAAATCATAATAAGTATAGTATTCAACTTCTGAAAGAAGTCTTGCTAAAAGAAACTCAACATTTTGTAAAGGAATTAGACCACTGGGTAAATAGGGGATAAAAGTTTTATGATTAAGGTTTAAAAAATATCTATTTTTTAATTGTCTTTCGGGAAGATATTGGCTTCCAAAAGGAAGGGTATTAGAGAAAAGTTCCTGCCAATTGGCACTTAAAGCAATGCTTTCAATTTTGAAAGCAGAATAACCAGCAGAATAAACACCGCCAACCAAAGAACCCATACTATTACCAGTAATAAAAGATATTGGAATTCCTTCCCTTTCTAAAACCTTTAAAACACCAATATGTGCCAAACCCAATGCCGCACCACCAGAAAGTGCCAAACCAATTTTTATTTCTTGGCTAAAACTTATTTGAAAGATTAACAGAAATAAGATAAGAAAGATAAATATATTTTTCAT
>JANXBG010000012.1 GCA_025060715.1 Caldifarciminota bacterium
GGCTTTCTCCTTTTATGATTAAATTGACATCTGCAATTGCTGCTTTATTACTTATTACTTCAATTAGTTTAGTATTAACTTCCCAACCAAGGGTTCCAAGAGTGCAGCAAAGAACAGTAGAACAACAGAGAAGATAAAATGTTTGCTATTGCTGAAATTAAAGGGTTTGAATATTTTGTAAAAGAGGGTGAAAAATTAATTATCCCTCGAATTAAAGCTCAAGTAGGGGAGATAGTTAAATTTAATGACGTGTTATTTTTAAAGGCCAACGATAAGGTTTGGATAGGAACACCCAAGGTAGAAGGGGCTTCTATTGAGGCTAAAGTGTTATCCCATTTTAAAGGAGAAAAAGTTATTGTTTTCAAATTTCGACGAAGAGAAAATTATCGTCGGAAAAAAGGTTTTCGCCCCTTATTAACCGAAATTGAAATTCTCAAAATTCATCTTCCAAAAGAGAGTTAAAAAATATTCAATGGGCGGTAGAGGATTTGAACCTCTGGCCTTCGGTATGTGAGACCGACGCTCTAACCAACTGAGCTAACCGCCCTTTAAAAATTATAATAATGAAAATTTTAAATAAATCAATATTTTTAATTACTGGAAAACCAGGAATTGGTAAAACTACCTTAATAAAAAAATTAATTTCTTTTTTCAATTTAAAAAATATCTGTGGATTTTATACTGAAGAGATAAGAGAAAGAAATGTAAGAGTAGGTTTTAAAATAATTACCTTTTACAATGGTGAAGGAATTTTAGCCCATATCAATTTTTTCTCGCCCTATAAAATTTCTAAATACTATGTGGACATTCAAAATTTTGAAAAATTAGTAATTCCTGAATTATCTTTGGCTAAAGAAAAGAAAATTGTTTTTATAGATGAAATTGGTAAAATGGAGCTCTTTTCTGAAAAATTTAAAGAAAAAGTGATAGAAATTTTTAATTTGAATAAAATTATTATTGCAACCATTCCAATTTCTAAAATTGACTTTATTGAAAGTCTCAAATCCTTGCCGAAAGTGAAAGTCTATGAAATAACTTTTGAAAATCGAAATCAAATGTTAGAAATATTAAAAGAGGAGATTGACAAATTTTTAAGAAATTCTAATTATTCTTGTGGGAGTTAGTATTACATTTACTTTAATATCGTGAGGTTCAACTAAATAGGAAAAGTCTTCCAAGACCTGACAGTCATGGACAATAGTGATTACTAAAGGTTTTTGGAGTAATCCCATATTTTTTAAATCATAATATTCTCTATCGCCATAACCTTTACCTTTTCCTAAGCGATTTCCTTTCAAATCTACTGCAACACTTCCTTGAATAAAGACTTCAATAAAAGTTTCTGGCTTTTTGCCATACTTTTTAAAATTTTTAATGGTTATTGCTTTGTCAGCCAATTCTTTTCCTTTTATTTCTAAATACCCTTCAATGTGGGGTAAGGCAACAATTAAACTTTTTCCCTCTTTTAATGTTATTCTTCTTGCTTCCTTTAAGACACTGTCAGGAGCAGAGAATACCCCTTTTGCTTTTAAAAATTCTTGAATTTGGTATAATTTTCTTGCTGCCTTTTCACTACCTATAAAATTAGGAATTCTTCCGTAACAGGGTCTAGGAAAGCTTACAAGATTATTTTTTTCCATGTATTCCCAAATTTCTTTTCTTATTTCCTCTTTGCTTTTCATTTTAATTTTATATTATACAAAAATTATTGATTTTTAAAAGCAATTTATTAATATTTTAAAAAAGGAGAAATTTATGCGAGAATTTACTAAGTATGTTCACGGAAAAGAAATTTTGGGAGAAAAATTCACTCGTTCTTTATCGGTGCCGATTTATCAAACAGCAATTTTTACATTTTCCTCTGCAGAAGAAGGTGCTAGTATTATTGCTAAGGAAAAGGAAGGCTATTTTTATACTCGTTTAGGAAATCCCACTATTCGTGCTTTTGAGGAAAAAATGGCTTTTTTAGAAGAAGGTGAAGATGCTTGTGCTTTTGCTTCAGGAATGGCCGCAATAAGTGCGGTAATTTTTGCTTTAATAAAAACGGGAGATGAAATTTTAGCCTCCTATCCTATTTACGGTTGTACTTATACTCTTTTTACTTCTATTCTTCCTAACTTTGGCGTTAAAGTTGAATGGCTTCCTGCAAGAAATTTTACAGAAGAGTTAAAAAGGAAAATAAGTAAAAAAACTAAACTCGTTTTTATTGAAACTCCGACTAATCCAACGGTAGAAGTTATTGATATCAAAGAAAGTTCAGAAATTGCCCATCGTTATGGTGCCAAGGTAGTTGTGGATAATACTTTTGCTACCACTTTTAATCAAAAACCATTAAAATTAAATGCTGATATCTCTCTTCATTCTGCTACAAAATATATTTCTGGCCATGGTGATACCTTGGGAGGAATAGTGATTGGTGATAAAGAGACAATCAAAAATCTAAAAGAAAATTTGATTAGAAATTTTGGAGGTGTGTTAAGTCCTTTTAATGCTTGGTTATTATTGAGGGGCTTAAAAACTATGGCTTTAAGAATGAGTAAACATAATGAAAATGGCTTAAAAGTAGCTCAGTTTTTAGAAAATCATCCAAAGGTAAAAAAGGTTTCTTATCCTGGTCTTTCCTCTCATCCTCAGTATGAGATTGCTAAAAAACAGATGAGCGGTTTTTCTAGTATGATTGCTTTTGAATTAAAAGGGGGTCGAGAGGCTGGTAGAAAATTAATGAATAATATTAAACTATGTGTTTGTGCAGTAAGTTTGGGAGACACCGCAACTTTAATTGAACATCCGGCTTCAATGACCCATTTTAGTTATTCAAAGGAAGACTTAGAAAAATCAGGAATTAGCGAAGGGCTTGTTAGAATGTCTGTGGGAATTGAAGATGCAGAAGATATTATTGAAGATTTAGAACAAGCTTTAGCCAAGATATGAATGATAAAATTGATGAAATTATTAAAAAAAATCCAAAATATAAAAGAGAGGCTTATCTTTTTGTTTTAGATGCTTTAGAATATACTAAAAGAAAACTAAAAACAAGAGACCACATTTCTGGTCATGAATTACTTTTAGGGTTTAAAGAATTAGCCACAAAGGAATTTGGCATCTTAGCAAAAACGGTTTTAGAATATTGGGGAATAAAATCTACTGATGATGTCGGCGAAATTGTTTTTAATCTTTGTGAGGCTAAAATTTTGACAAAAAGAAAAGAAGATAAGAAGGAAGATTTTTCTAATTTTTTTGATTTTGAAGAGGAGTTTGTAAAAAAATATCAGATCTTTTCTAAAGAAGAGATTAAAAGAAATATCCATCAAGAATAATTTTGAATGAAATTAAGTGAGATATTTAAAAATTTTCCTATTGTTTTTTCTCGTTTTGGTAAAGAATATGAAGAAAGGAAAGAACAAGTTGACTATGCTTGGGCAATTTATAATGCTTTAGAGAAAAGAGATATATTATTAATTGAAGCAGAAACCGGCATTGGTAAAACTTTAGGTTATCTTTTACCAGCAATTCTTTATGCTAAGAAATATAACAAAAGAATAATAATTTCTACCTATACTAAAGTATTACAAAACCAGATTTTAAATTCTGATATTTTATTAGCCAAAGAGATATTAGGGATAGACTTTTTTTATGCGGTAGCTTATGGAAGAGAAAATTATATTTGTAAAAGAAGAATAAAACAGACCTTTAATTATCAACTTTTTGATTTTTCTGAAGAAAAAGAAAGATTAAATAATCTTTATCAGCAATTAAACGCAAAAAGTGAAATAAATATAAATTTTTGGGAAAATCTTCCTCCATCCCTTAAAGAAAAAATCAATTGTGTCTCCGAGGCCTGTCTTAATGAAGAATGTAGTTATTATTATGAATGTTTTTATCAAAGAGCCCGGTGGGAATGGAGAAGAAGTGATATTTTGATTGTTAATCATGCCTTATTTTTCGCTAACTTGAAATATCCGATTTTACCCGAATATCAAGGAATAATTTTTGATGAAGCTCATTCTTTAGAGGATGTTTGTGCTAATAGTTTTGGTTTTTCTATTACCGAGAATGGCCTTAAAAGTCTTATTTTCCGATTGTATAATCCCAAAACAAAAGTTGGTTTATTAAAAATTCTTAAATTAAATGCTAAAAAATTTAGAGAGTATCAAAAAGAAATTTTTTATGTTCTTAATGATTTAAATGACTATTTTCAAAAATTAAAAAATTTTTTGAAGGATGAGAAGAAAAAAAGGATAAAAGGAGATTTAACAATTTTACCTAATTTTCTTGCTCCTTTACAAAATCTAAAAGAACAAATAAATGAAGAGGTTCAAAAAATTGACAATAAAGAAATAACAATTGAATTTATCGCTTGGAAAAAAGAAGTTGAAGAAAAGATAAAAAATATTGAAGAGTTTTATAAAGAAAAAGATAATTTTGTTTTTTGGCTTGCTGAAGAAGAAAATTCTCTTTCTTTAAATTCTGCCTTAATAGATGTTCAGGAAGTAATGAAGCAAAATCTTTATAATAAAGAGATACCAATAATTTTTACTTCAGCAACTTTGCGAATAAAAGAAGATTTTCATTTTTTTGCTTCTCGATTGGGAATTGAAAAATATGATAAAAAATATTTTCCTTCTCCTTTTGATTATTCGCAACAGGCTTTAGTTTATATTGAAAAAAATATACCTCTGCCTACCGAAGAAGAACCTTTCTATGAAAAGGCAGCAAAAATAATAAGTGATATTATTCACCACGCTAAAGGAAGAACTTTAGTACTTTTTACCAGTTTTAAGGCGTTAAAACGAGTTTATGAATTATGTGATAAAACGAGATATCCAATTTTAATTCAAGAAGAAAATTCTTCTACTATTTTCCTTTTATCTGAATTTCAAAAAAATATTAATGCTTCCCTTTTTGCTACAGGTTCCTTTTGGCAAGGTATTGATGTACCAGGTGAATCCCTTTCTTGTTTAATAATTACTCGTTTGCCTTTTGATGTACCTGATGAACCAAGAATTGAAGGAATTAAAGAAAAATTGAAGAAAGAAAATTTAGACCCCTTTTGGTATTATCAATTACCTAATGCTGTTTTAAAATTTCGTCAAGGGTTTGGAAGATTAATCAGAAGCAAAGAAGATTATGGGGCTATTGTTATTTTAGATAAAAGAATAATTGAAAAATCTTATGGTAAATATTTTCTTAAATCATTACCAAAAAGTGTTAAAAATACTGAAAATATCAATCTTCTTATTAATTTTTTAAAAAATGTACCAACCAAAATTTTTAGAAACTAATTTAGAAGAAAAATTAAAAGAATTAAAAAAATTTTTCTCGCCTTGCAAAATTTGTCCTAAAGAATGTAATGTCTTAAGGTTAAAGGATGAAAAAGGGGATTGTCAAGTTGGACGATATGCAATCGTTAGCAGTTTTGGACCTCATTTTGGTGAAGAAGAAGAATTGGTTGGTGAAAATGGCTCAGGTACTATTTTCTTTTCAGGTTGCAATCTCCATTGTGTTTATTGTCAAAATTATGAAATTAGTCAATATGTTGAAGGAAGAGAGGTAAAACCAGAGGAATTAGCCGAAATGATGCTTAAATTACAAAAAATCGGCTGTCATAATATTAACTTAGTAAGTCCCACCCACGTCATTTTTCAAATATTAGAAGCTTTAATTATTGCTAAAGAAAAAGGGCTTAAATTGCCAATTGTTTATAATTCTGGTGGTTATGACAAAGTAGAAATATTAAAAATCTTGGAAGGGGTGGTAGATATATATATGCCGGATATGAAATATAGTGATGATGAATATGGTTTAAAATATTCAAAAGTAAAGAATTATTCAGAAATTAATAAAAAAGCAGTAAAAGAAATGTATCGTCAAGTTGGTGATTTGAAAGTAATTAATGGAATTGCTTATTCTGGTTTATTAATTAGACATTTAGTTTTACCTAATAAAATTGCTGGTTCTTTTGAAATCTTGGATTTTATTGCTAAAGAGATTTCTAAAAATTCTTATGTAAATATAATGTTACAATATAGACCTTGTTATTTAGCAACTCATTATTTGGAATTAAGTAGAAGAATAACTAAAGAAGAATACGAAGAAGTTGTAAATTATGCTAAAAAAATCGGCTTATATCGGGGATTCTAAAAATTTAAAAGGGGAGGTAAAATTAATTTATACCTCCCCCTTATCCTTTTAAGAATTATCTTTTTAAAATAGAACTATCTTTTTTGTTTTCTTATAACTTGGTGTTTCAAAATGGATAAGATAGACTCCTTTTGATAATGTTTTGCTATCCAAAGAAATCACCCCTTTTTGGGAAGTATTTTCGGCATTTTTATAGAAATACCTTATCACTCGACCTGCAACATCATTCAAAGTAACTTTTACCCACATACCCTTTGGAATCTGCCATTTGATTTTAATTTCTTTCTTAGGATTAGTAATTTCTTTAACATCAAATTCTACTGAATAATTATCAATTTCTTCAACAGCAGTAAGTTGTCTAACCGAAACGGCATTAAAATATTCGCCGTAAGTCCAAGACATCCAGCTACCAGGACTTCCGTAAAATGATTTTCCTAAAGGTTGATTATCTGCTAAAGTTGAAGGATGTCCCGAATAACTTCTGGGCATAACTGCTATATAAAATGTTCCAGAATTAATTGTTACCGGTGGTTCAACTGCATGTTCAATAGATAATGGATAGGAAACAGCACGAATTGTATCAGATTCGTATAATAATGTTTGACCATCGTCAGCATAGATTCTAAATCGAAAGATGCTATCGGGCCAAGGATATTGTTGATGCCAATAAAATTGATGTCTTATCCGGGTAATCTGAAATGGATAAGTTAATCTAAAATCAGCAGGATTAAATCTTGTTGCTCTTTGTGGTCCTGCCCAGGTAAGATAGGCAGGATTATTCCAATTGGCATAAGTAATCCAAGAGGCAATACCTAAACTTCTTCTAATTGTATCATTAAAACGATATTCATCGTTACCAAATTCGTGCCAGACAATTATTTGATAAGTTCCACTGGTGTCAGGAATTCGCCACGCAGGAGTAAAGGTAATGGTTTGGGATTGCCTTCTTGCTAAATTAGTTGTTGTTGTTTGGTCAATATCCTCGTAAACATAACCTTGGGGACCAACAATCCTTAACTTCACTGGCACACCGCTAGAAATTGTTTGAGTTCCAATATTTCTTACTGTTGCCCTTAAAGTAAAACTAATTCTTGGGATAGTATCAAAAGGCATAGCACCAAAAACCGTGGTCATTAGATTATTATTTTGTGGTGTCCAATCAATTACTGCTCTCATCATCCATTCTCCTCTTCTTTTATCAACAGAATAACTTCCCGCAAGAAATTGCCATAAGACATTATCCGGGGCATTACTATTACCGTCAATACACAAACCAGGACAAAGTGGATAAGAATCAGGTTGAATATAAAAGATATAGAAGTTACTATTAACAATTGGCGTATCAATTAAGACAAAATTCCAAGCACCGCGAGTTCCTAAAATAGTATCGGATTGATAAATAAGTGTTCCCGGTGCACCATTTGGTCCATCATCTTTTAAAACTCTTATTAAAAATCTTCTTCCACCAGGAACCGGCCAGGTAGTATCCCAAAGCATCACCAGAGCACCTTTTAAGCGAATATTAGGAGCTGGAGAGATAAATTTCATTCCCCAACCGTTGCCACGAGTATTCCAAGCCCAGGCGTTGAAGCGAATATTCTCGTCATACATTAAAGTATCTAAGTCAGGAGAATTTTCATCAGCTGGAGGCAAAGGGATAATTTCTGGTTGTGGAATAGGACAAGGGATTGCGAAGTTTTCAATATAAGAAAGTTCTCTTTCACTTGCGAAAATTAATGATAAAAATAAAAAAGAAATTAATAAATATTTTTTCATTATAACCTCCATTTTATAATTTTTTTTCATGTTTTTAAATTATACAAATATTAATAATAAAAATCAACTAATTTATAACAGGTTAATAAGGTTATTAAGTTATATAAACAGGGCTTGAAATTATCTAATAAGCTTCTTAAAAATTTAAAAAAATGCTAACCTTTGGGGCTCTTTTTTCGTTATATATATAGAAGGAGAAATTTATGGTTAATAAGATAAAAAAATATTACTTCTCTTTGGACTGGGATTATTTAAGTCTAATATCCATATATTACTACCAAAAAAGGATTTACAAGTTGTTAAAGAAAATAAAGGTATTAGATTTAAAGGATTTGATTAAGAAAAAGGAGGTATTAAGGAAGTTATATATTCTATTGTTAAAAAATAATTAAGTAATTCCTCTAAATATTTTCTTAATGCTACATTAATAAGGCAAGGGGGTTTTACTTTCTATAAAGAAAGGGGCAGTATAGTAGATGGTATAGGGTAAGATAATTGATAATTGGGTTTGTGGTAAAATAAAGTTCTGGGTTATATTTCTCATAATAAGTTCGTCAGTTAATTTACCAA
Source organism: Caldifarciminota bacterium (assembly GCA_025060715.1). Lineage (GTDB taxonomy): Bacteria > Hydrothermota > Tepidihabitantia > Tepidihabitantales > DTDR01 > DTDR01. Next base: position 8,488 of record JANXBG010000012.1, read on the forward strand.
TTAAATATACTGATATTCTTTTATGACAATGAAAAGAAAGATTTAAGATATAGAAGCTATATATTAGCATTTTATCAATAAAAAATATGTAAAAATCATTCTTTTTTGAAGAAACACAATAATATTTAAACACCCCATTCTGGCTATGGTAGAAATAATCTCACTCCATTAGAGAAATTAAAATCCTTATGTTTAACTCCTTTGGATAAAAACTTTGCTAATTTTCGGTTATTATTTTAGATAATTAGGCTTCTGATTATTGTTACCTTATAACTGGTAACGATGTCTTAGCCAAATACAATAACAGTTTTCATAAACATAAATTGAAAAATTAAAACAGGTATATTCATTAAATAATTTTTTCTTAAAATTGTTTAATAAGAAATTTTTCTTTTTATTATCTCACAAAAAGCCGATAATCTTGTGTCAATTAAATTTTCTGAGGTATGCTCATCTAAAGAAATATCTAAAATGGGGGTATTATATTCTTGGCTTATTTTTTCCAAAATCCCATCTGCCATTGTTTGGGGCATACAACCAAAAGGATGAAGATGGATAATTCCTGAATACCCATTTTTTATTGCTAATAAAGTATGACCGATGGTATTGGTATCTTCACCGCCAACATTATATTGCCAATATTTTTTTGCTAATTTTCTAACTTTTTTATAAATATTATTGCCTAGTCTTATTGAATGAAAACCAATCCAAGAATGGGCGGTTAAAAATGGGTCAGCATGAAATCCTAATTCACCAAGTTTTTCAATAATCCGAAAGTTAACAAAAGGCTCAATGACACAAAAAGATTCACCAACAATCTTTATTTTCGGAATAGGAAATTTTATTTTCTTATCAACCAAATTTGTTAATTCTTCTATTCCCTCTTTTCTAATCTTTTTCATTTTAAAAATATTATCCTCTTTATAAAGTTTTTTTAAATATTTATTCAAAACTTTATTTACCATTCCCTTTTTATTCTCCTTTGGCCTTATTTCCATCGCTTTTCTTTCTAATTCTTCCATAATATTTGATTTATAATAACTTTTTATAATTGCTTTAGTAAATTTTGTTATTACTTTGTAGTCTCTTTTATGAATTTTTTTTAAAATAAAATAAATATTTTTCAGTTCTTCTTTTCTTAAAATAATGTGGTTAAATTTAAAGCCAAGATTTTTTAAAATTTGGGAATGTAAATAAGGATAATAACCATAACGACAGGACCAAAAACCACTCCCATGGATAATTGTATCGGCACCCATTTCTAATGCCTTGATTAAATTTCCTAAAGTCAATTTAAAGGGAATACACATTAATTCTGGTGAATATTTTGCTCCCAAAGCTAAAGTTTCTTTATCTGGTGGCGGAGGAATAATAGGTTCAATATCCAATTCTTTTAATAAAGTTGATAAAGGAATATAGATATTTCCCATATAAGGAAAAGTGGCCTTCATTTCTTTTTTATTTTAATCATATCTAAAAAAGATTCTAAACGAGTTAAAAAACCCTCTTTTTGGGTATGCTCATCAATAATCAATTGTAAGATATTAATATTTTTACAAATTTCTTTTATCCGCTCATCAATCACCGCTGAAGTTCCGCAGGGAAAATTGTTGATAATAATTACACCAGAAATATTATTTTCCTTTGCCCAATAAGCGGAGAATAATAAATGGCGATGGAAATACCAACAATATTCTCTTTCTTTATTAAAATCAAAGTTCTCTTTGTAAAATTGAAAACTGGTAATATATTTAATATCCATCTTATCTAAAATGCCTAATAAATCTAAACTCAATCTTTTGTCAAATAAAACATAAGGATGGCCCACCACCAAAATTTCTTCTTTTTTAATAGATGTGGAAGTTTTTACCTTCTTTGCTTTTTGATAAGCAGCTTTTATCTCTCTTTTAGAGAAACCAAGTTTTGAAAAGAGCGAAAGATAACTTTCTTCTTCATTTTTTATATCTTCATCAATTAATAATTCTAATAAATGAAAATCATTAAAATTTATTTTAATTAAATCTGGTAAACCAATAAATTTTGGGCAACCAAATAAGGGGTGTTTATTTACATACTTTTTAACAAATCTTATTAAAAAAAGATAATCACATCTGTCGGATAAAGATTTTGTATGTCCCAAAAAAACCTTAACTGGGAGGCAAATTTCTGAAGGAGCAATTTTTGAACCTTCCTCAATTGTCTTTTGGTCGGTGTCGGTAGATAGCACAACTTCTAATTTTAAATTATTAAAAAATTCTATTAAAAAATCTTTATAATAATAGTAATATAACCCCTTTGGTATTCCAATTTTCATCTTCTTGACTTTTCTTTTAAATTCATTATCATTTAATCTAACGCCGGGGTGGCGGAATAGGAAGACGCAGCGGACTTAAAATCCGCTGGACTTTTAAAAGTCCGTGCCGGTTCGACTCCGGCCCCCGGCATTTTTTATTTTTTCTAAAAATTCTTCCATATTTTTATAATGAGTCCCTGCCCAGTAAATCCTTTGGCAAATAGGACAATAACTAAACTCATTTTTTGTCTGATAAACATAATAAGGAACTTTCCCTTTCACATCCTTTTTCTCGATTTTTTTAACTACTTCGTTACAAAGAAGACATCTACTTGCTAATTTAATCTTATCATATAAATTCAACTTATTAAGGATGATTAACAATTGCTCCTTAGGGTTGTCAGTGTTTAGAAACAAACAATTTTCCTTCTCTTTATAACTACTATTTCTAGTTATAATTATTCTATTTTCTGTTTTGGCAACAAATTCCATTTTTACTTTATTAGTCTCTTTCTCATATTTAGTATCAAAACCGAGCATTCTTAAATATTTCGCAAGTTTACCAAGCATAAAATCGCAAAGAAATTTAATCTCCGCCATTGCTTATTATAAAACTTTTTCTATCTTCAATTGTTTGATTGTTATTTTTATATCTTAAAATTGCCAGATAAATACCATTTTTCAAATTTTCTGATAAGTTCCAAACAAAAAAATATTCTTTATTATCAATTTTTTTATTAAACCTTTTAATCAACTTTCCTTTTAAGTCAAAAATTTCTAAATTCAAATCTCCTTTATCAGGTAAAAAGAATTCAAATTTTATTATTTTGTCTAAATTTTTATAAAATATTTGAGGTTTGATTATAAGATATTCATTTTTTTTAAATAACGGTAATTCTAAACAATAATAATTATTGGTAGTATCGAAATCTTTTTTCGCCAATAATTTAACTTCCAATTTATTATAACCAAAATCCAAAGAATCTAAAATAAAGGAGATAAAACTATCTTTTTTGGGTTCTAAATTAACTAATAAGATTTCTTTTTTATATTTAGTGTTATTAAAAATTTTAATTAAAACACTTTCACTTTTGAAAAAACCATTATTAACAATTTGAATTTTAAAAATGCCAAAATTTTTATCTCTATTAAAATCTTCACAAATAAAATTTAATAGCGCTGGGTCAGAAAAGAAAAAGACGCTATTATCCCTTCCCGGTGTGCCATGTTCAAAAAGGGAAGGAGACCAATTTTCTTTTTTATCTTCTATGTGAAAAGAGATTCTTTCATAAGAATAACCATCTTTAATATCTATTGGAAAACTATCTTCTTCAAAAGGGGTTCCAAAAGTAGAGGTATCATTTAAAGAAAATAAAATTAGTGGATCCTTTTGTTGAAGTTCATTACCAATAGTTGTATTTTCTACACTCACTACTATTAAGCTTTCCGGAAAATTATAAGGTTGAATCTCATCGCCCTGCGGTTCAGAAAAGGTATATTCTGGGTCAAGAATAAGACAATAAGAATTGGGAGAAATTTTTGTAGTATTTATTTTTAATGTTGGATATTTAATTAATATTGAGGAATCTTTCCAAGGAACAATAGAATCAATCGCATCTAAATCGGTGATTTTATAAGCACTAATATCTACCGTATCTGAAGAAAGATTATAAACTTCTATAAATTCATTTCTATCTTCTGGATAATACCTTCCTGTTTTTCCCTTAGGGTTTGCCATTACTTCAGTAATAATCAATTTAGAATAAGAAAAGATGAGAAAAATAAAAAACATATAAAATTATAAATTCCTAATTCTAAAAGTCAAAAATTTTTATTAAGAAGGGTTAAATATGGTTGCTAATTTAATAAGATTTTTTTATAACCAAATATTTTTTGAAAAAATGATAATCTTTGGTGGTCTTCTTTCGTTATATATATAAAAGAATTATGAGGGTATTAGATTTTTATTAAGAAAAGGAGGTATTGAAAGGATCAAATATTTTTTATATTAGCAAATCACTCCATAAAATAAGGCAAGGGGATTTTACTTTTTATAAATAAGGGGACTGTATAGGAGATAGTATAGGAGTTATTTGGTTTATTTATTAAGATCTTAACAGAATATTTTGTATAAAAATCCTGGCAGTTGTAATGGTTATTTATATTTTATTTTGGATTCAAAAGAGAGATAAATTGGTGCTTTTTACATAAGTCTTTAGTTTCTACCCAAAATACCTAAAATATAATTGATTAATTTTGAAATTGACAAATTTAATATTTTTAAATATAATAATATTAAAAATGAAATGAAATTTGGTAAAAAGTTTCTAATTAGTTATTTTATCCTTATTTCTTTACTTTTTACAATAATATTTTTTGTTATTTCTTCTTACATTTTTAAAAAATTAGAAGAGGAAATAACTTTACGTTCACGAATTTTTGCTAAATATATGTCAAAAACCCAAGAAGAGGGTTGGGAAAGTAGTTCTTATGAGTTAGATATAATATTTGAAGAGGTAATTAAAAAGATCGATTTTCCTGTAATCGTTACGGATGATAAGGGTGAGATAATAGCTTATCGAAATGTTGGTAAAAATCCCACGAAGGAGATGTTAAAAAGAAAGATAGAAAATCTTAAAAAAGAAAAGTCGCCAATTCCTATTTTAGTAAATATCGGTGATACTACAAAATTTCTTGGTGAAATCTATTATGGTTTATCTCCTTCAGCAAAATTTGTTCGTTATTATCCTTATTATCAAATTCTAATTTTATTAATATTTCTCTTTTTGGGAATTTGGGCAATTTTTGTTTACAAGAAAAAAGAAGAAGAAAAATTATGGAATTTTTTAGCAAAAGAAACTGCTCATCAAATAGCAACCCCTCTTTCTTCTTTAATTGGCTGGCTTTTAACAATTAAAGATAAAATTGAAAAAAGTTATTATGAAGAAATGTCCTTAGATATAAAGAAAATGGAAATTGCTTTAGAGAGATTTTCTCGTATTGGTTTACCTCCCAAACTTAGTGCCACACCGATAAGAGAAGTTATTGAAAAAGTTTGTCAACATTTTCAAAAAAGAATGCCTTTAAATATTGAGTTAATTTTAAATCTGAAAAGTAACCCAATCCTACCTTTAGACGAAGTTCTTTTTAGTTGGAGTTTAGAAAATTTGTTAAAAAATAGTGTTGATGCAATTGGTAATAATCCAGGAAGAATTGAGATAAGGGAAATTTTTAATAATAATACTTATTACGAGATCCATATAATTGATAGTGGTGAAGGAATAGATAGAAAAATTAAAAATAAAATTTTTAAACCAGGGATAACCACTAAAAGATACGGTTGGGGGATAGGTTTATCATTAGCAAAAAGGATTATTGAAGAATATCACAAAGGAAAATTGGTATTAAAAGAATCGAAAAAAGGAAGAACAGTTTTTTCTATTCTTTTAAGGAAAAAATGAAAATTCTTTGGATTGATGATGAAATTGAACTTTTAAAGCCTTTTATTTATTTTCTAAAAGAAAAAGGATACGAGGTAAAAGAAGTAAGTAATGGAGTGGATGGTTTAAATAAAATAAAAGAAGAAAATTTTGATTTAGTTTTTTTAGATGAAATGATGCCAGGAATTGATGGCTTAGAAGTTGCTAAAAAAATTAAAAATTATGACCCAAATATTTCTGTGGTAATGGTGACTAAAGTAAGTGAAGAGACCTTTATTGATGAAGCCTACGCTAATTTGGTTGATGATTTTATTTTAAAACCATTAAATCCAATGCAAATCTTAGCGGTGATTAAAAGATTGTTAGAAAAAAAAGAAATTTTTAAAAAGAGTTTAGTAAGAGAATATTTAAAAATTCTTTCCAGTATAAAAAATTTTGAAAAATTTGAAGAATGGTGTGATTTTTATCAGCAATTGATAAAATGGCGTGAATATATTTATCGTTTTTCTCTTACGGATTTAAAAGAGAGCTATGAAGATATCTTAAAAGAAGGAAACGAAAATTTTGTCCATTTTATTGAAGCCAATTATTTTGATTGGTTAAAAAAGAATTCCGGACCAATCCTTTCTCATCGATTTTTTGATAAGTTTATTAAATCTAATTTAGATAAATTACCGCTCTATTGGATAATTTTTGATTCCTTAAGACTTGACCAATGGTTAATTATTTACAATATTTTAAAAGAGTATTTTTTAATAAAACAAGATTTTTACTGTTCTATCCTTCCTTCAGCAACTCCTTATTCTCGCAATGCTTTATTAAGTGGTTTAACACCAGAAAAGATTTTTAGATATTATCCTCATTGCTGGGTATTTGAGGATGTAGGACAAAACAGATATGAAGAAGAACTTTTTCAGAGACTTTTGATGAGAGAAAAAATTTCTTTAAAGTATTTTTATTTAAAAGTTTTAAAAATTCAAGATTTAAATGAAAAGTTGAATTATCTCTTAAACCCTGAGGCAGAAATAATTATAATTGTCATCAATTTTTTAGATTTCCTTATTCATTCCGCCAAAGAGACCGAATTTATAAAAGAGATCGCGGAAAATGAAGACACTTTATTAGAATTTACTAAAATTTGGTTTAACTCTTCATTGATATTTCAGTTTTTGAAAAGGCTCAAACAAAAGAGAAGTAAAATTATTATAACTTCGGATCACGGATTTATTAAAGTTAAAAGGCCAACAATTATTCAAGGCGGAAGAGAACTTTCTCCTAATCTTCGTTATAAATCCGGCGGTGGATTAACAGTGGATAAAAAAGCAGCTTGGCTTTTGGCACCAAAAGATTTAGAAATACCACAAGAATTTTTAGGTGAGCAGTACGCAATTTGTAAAAGTGACTATTATTTTATCTATCCAACAAAACCGAAAGAGTATGAAAAGACTTACAAATTTACCTATCAACATGGTGGAATTTCTATGCAAGAGATGATTTTGCCGGTAGGGATTTTATTTCCTCTTGATTAATTTTAAAATTTATTTATAATAATTTAATGCCCGAATTTACATTTTTAGAAACTTTGAAAAAAGAACATTTTTTGATAGAACGGGCTTTAAGAATAATGAATATACTTATCATCAGAGAGCAATTTTTAGAGAAAGAATTTTCTTTACTTTATCGTTTAATTAAAAATTTTGTTGAGGAAAATCATTGTGCTAAGGAAGAAAAAATTTTGTTTCCTTTAATAAGAGAATATGAAATTGATGCTCAATTAATTATGGTTGGAGAAGCTGAGAAAAGAAAGGAAATTATTGAGGATCTGGAAATAGGATTAAAAGAACTTGATAAAGAAAAAATTTTTTTGAGCTTAGAAAATTTTATAGAAACTTTTGCTCGACATATTTTTAAAGAGGAGGGGCTTATTTTTCCTGCTTGTGAGACTCTTTTACCTTTAGATATAAATGAAAAAATTGTTGAAGATTTTAAAGAATATGAAAAAAATGAAGAGAATTATGAATATTTCCTAAAAATCGTTGAGGACTTAGAAAAACTCATATAATAAAATGCCCGAAAACAATTATATTTTTATCAAAGGAGCAAGGGAGCACAATTTGAAAAATCTTACTTTAAAGATTCCTCGTAATAAAATGGTAGTTATTACTGGAATTTCTGGTTCAGGAAAATCTTCCCTAGCTTTTGATACGATTTATGCCGAAGGACAGCGAAGATATATTGAATCCCTTTCTTCCTATGCTCGTCAATTTTTAGGTGTATTAGAAAAACCTGATGTTGATTATATTGAAGGCCTCTCACCAGCAATTGCAATTGAACAACGAACAGCAGCAAAAAATCCTCGTTCTACCGTTGGAACCGTTACCGAAATTTATGATTACTTAAGGGTCCTTTTTGCCCGCATCGGAACTCCTTTTTGCCCTTATTGCAATAAAGAAATTACCTGTCAAACTTTAGACCAAATAATTGATCAAATATCTCTCTATCCACTGAATACTAAATTGACGATATTAGCACCGGTAGTTAGAGGAAGAAAAGGAGAATATCAGACCCTTTTAGAAAAAATTAGAAAAAAAGGTTTTTTAAGAGTAAGAATAGATGGGAAAATTTATGAAATTTCCGAAGTTAAAAATTTAGAAAAATATAAAAAACATAATATTGAAATACTTATTGATCGTTTAGTTTTAAACCAAGAAAATCAAAAAAGATTAGCAGAATCTGTAGAATTAGCATTAAAGGAAGGGCAAGGATTATGTTTAGTAATTTTTGATGAAAAAGAAGAAAAAATCTTTTCTGAGAGATTTGCCTGTGTGGAATGCGGTTTTTCTTACGAGGAAATTTCTCCTCGGTTATTTTCTTTCAATTCACCCTATGGTGCTTGTCCTGCCTGTCACGGATTAGGTACAAAAATGGAAATCGATCCAGAAAGATTAATTGTTGACCCAGAGCTTTCAATTAATGAAGGAGTGATTGAGGTGTGGGGAGAACCAAAAGGCAGATGGTTTACTTCAGTTTTGAAAGCCTTGGCTAAAAATTATAATTTTTCCTTAAATACTCCGTGGAAAAAGTTACCAAAAGAGGTTAAAAAAATAATTCTTTATGGTAGTAATGAAGAAATTCTTGTAGAACACGAAAGGTGGGATGGAACTCGTTACCAATTTTATGAAGAATTTGAAGGAGTTGTTCCCCATTTGATGCGAATTTATCAAACAACCGAATCAGAAAGTACTCGAGAGTGGATTGAAAGATATATGTCAATTTTACCTTGTCCAGAATGTTTAGGTGCCCGTCTTAAGAAAGAAGCCTTATCAATTAAAATTGCTGGATATTCAATATATGATATTTGTAAATTATCTATTAAAGAATGTTTTCAATTTTTTGAAAATCTAAAATTAAAAGAACAAGAAAAGAAAATCGCTGGTGAGTTAATTAAAGAGATTAAAAAGCGGTTAGAGTTTTTAATTGAAGTTGGTGTTGACTATTTAACTTTAGAAAGACGTACCGATACTTTGGGTGGAGGTGAAGAACAGAGAGTAAGATTGGCAACACAAATTGGTTCCGGTTTAGTTGGTGTTACTTATATTTTAGATGAACCTACAATTGGTTTACATATGCGTGATAATCAAAAGTTAATACAGACTTTGTTAAGGTTAAGAGATTTAGGAAATACCGTAATTGTTGTTGAACACGACCGGGACACAATCTTAGCAAGTGATTATGTAATTGATCTAGGACCAGGAGCGGGTGAAAAGGGAGGTTATATAGTAGCTATGGGCACACCTTTAGAAATAATGGAAAACCCAAATTCCTTAACAGGGGCTTATTTAGCAGGTAAAAAAGAGATTCCTTTACCTAAAGAAAGAAGAAAAGGTAATGGTAAATTTTTGATTGTAAAAGGTTGTTGTGAAAATAATTTAAAAAATATTGATATTCAAATACCATTAGGAATGTTTGTTTGTCTTACTGGAGTTTCAGGTTCAGGTAAAAGCACTTTTATGAACGAAATTCTTTACAAAGCCTTAGCTGAAAAATTTTATGGTTCAAAGGAAAAGCCAGGAAAATTTAAAGAGATTATAGGTTGGGAAGAAATTGATAAAGTAGTTAATATTGATCAATCGCCCATTGGACGAACCCCTCGTTCTAATCCAGCGACTTATACCAATGTTTTTACACCTATAAGAGAACTTTTTGCCCAAACCAAAGAAGCTAAAATGCGAGGTTATCTTCCTGGCAGATTTTCTTTTAATGTTCGCGGTGGTCGTTGTGAAAATTGTGGAGGTGATGGAGTAAAAAAAATTGAAATGCATTTTCTACCTGATGTTTATGTCACTTGCGAAGTTTGTAAAGGAAAAAGATATAATCGAGAAACTTTAGAGATAAAATATAAAGGGAAAAATATTTATGATGTATTAGAAATGACGGTTAATGAAGCGCTAGAGTTTTTTTATAACATACCTTCTATTCGAAGAAAATTGGAGATGTTGAGGGATGTTGGATTGGGTTATATAAAATTGGGACAGCCAGCAACAACTTTATCTGGTGGTGAAGCCCAAAGGGTAAAATTGGCAAGAGAATTATCCAAGATTGGTACAGGAAAAACTTTATATCTTTTAGATGAACCAACTACTGGTTTGCATTTTGAGGATATTAGACTATTATTAATTGTTCTTAATCGCTTAGTAGATAGAGGTAATACCGTTTTAGTCATTGAACATAACTTAGAAGTAATAAAATGTGCTGATTGGATAATTGACTTAGGACCTGAAGGCGGTGAAAACGGAGGATATGTAGTGGTTTGTGGAAGACCAGAAGATGTAGCAAAGTGTGAAAAATCTTATACCGGAAAATTTCTTAAAGAAATACTAAAAAGACATGGAGTCAAAATTTAAATTTTCTTCCCAAATTCTTTCAATTCTTACGGCCTTATAGGTAGGAGCGTCAATTTCTATTAAAACTCCCTCAATCTGAGAAGCAGAATCCGCAGGAGTGAGACGGTAATTAATTCCATAAAGAAATCTTTTAAGAGAATCCTCAATCCTCATTCCTAAGATAGAATTTGTGGCTCCACACATCCCTACATCACTGATGTATGCTGTGCCTTTTGGTAAAATTTTTGCATCCGCCGTAGGAATATGAGTATGAGTTCCTAAAACAGCACTTACTTTACCATCTAAAAAGTATCCCATTGCTTTTTTTTCCGCAGTGGCTTCTGCATGAAAATCAACAATTATAATTCCTTTTTCATTAATCTTCGCTAACTCTTCCTCAATTCTGCGAAAAGGGCAATCCACCGGTTTCATGAATACTCTGCCAATAAGATTTATTACAATAAATAAAATATTTTTCTTTCGTGTTATATAAATTCCTTTTCCGGGAGCACCGGAAGGATAATTGAGAGGGCGAATAATTTTTTTTTCCTTTTCTAAATATGGAATAATTTCCTTTCTATCAAAAGTATGGTCACCCAAAGTGATGCAATCAACCCCTAAAGAAAAAAATTCTTCAGCAATCTTTGGAGTTATACCAAATCCTCCTGCTGAATTTTCACCATTAATAATAACAAAATCAGGTTGGTACTTATCTTTCAAAATTTCTATCCCCTTTGCTACTGCTTTCCTTCCTGCTTCTCCGCAAACATCGCCTAAAAAAATAATCTTATAATTCATAGATTAAATTTATCTTTATCTCTCCTAACATATCTAACTCATTTCTTATTTTTTGTTGAAGATTTCTAATTAATAAATAGTTTTCCTTTTCGTCAAGTTTATTGATATTTAATAAAATTCGAATTTCTCTTCCTAATTGAAAGACATAAGCTTTTTTCACTTCCGGATTTTCTTCACAGAGTTCTTCAATTTTTGTCAACCTTTTAAAAATTTTATCAAACTCCACTGCTCGCCCTTGGCCATAGAGATGAGAAAGTGAATTGGCTAAGGAAATTAGATAACATTCGGGATAAGGAAAATTATTCGATTGGTGATGATTAAGAATTGACTGGACGACAATTTCATTTTCACCAAAATTTTTAACAAAATTAGCACCAATTACTTGATGAGGGAGATTTTCTTGGTTAGGAAGAATTTTACCGATGTCGTGTAAAAGGCCACTTTTTAAAACATTTAAAGGATTGAGACCCAGATTGATCGCTAAATTTTTACCTAAAATCGCTACTTCTTTAGAATGGGAGAGGAGGTTTTGTCCATAAGTAATATGAAATTCCATTTCTCCTATTAATTTTATTAATTCTTTGGGAAAATTTTCAATCCCTAACTCTTTACAAGTATCTAAACCAATTTGAAAAATTTTCTCTTCAAATTCTTCTAATATCTTTTTAAAGGTTTTTTCAATAATCTCTGTAGAAATTTCTTTTTCATTGATAATTTCTTTAATTAATAATTTAGCAAGCATTCTTCTTTTAGGATTAAAGGAAAAAATAAAAATTTTCTTGGGAGTATCATCAATAATAATTTCAGCACCAGTAAGATTTTCAATTAAGTGGATATTTCTTCCTTTACGACCGATTAATTTTCCTTTCAATTCTTCTTCTGGCACTTCTACCCAAGATACACTATATTCTTTAGCTGTTGGTAAAGCAAATTTCTGGCAAGCTTCTAATATCATTTTTTGAGCAATTATCTTTATTTCACCATCCGATTTTTCTTTAATTTTTTTTAATTCTTCAAAATGTTCATTCCAAACTTCTTTTTCGAAAATCTTTTTTAATTCTTCTTTTATTTCCTCAATACTTAAATTAGGTATCTTTAATAATCGAGTTTGATATTCGTTTATTAACTTATCAAGATATTCAATTTTTACTTTGTAAATTTTTTCAAGAGTTAAAATTTCATTTTCTTTATTTTGAATACGATTTAAATAAGATAAATATTCTTTTTCTTTCTTTTGACAAAGGTTAATTTGCTCTTCTAATTCTTTTCTTTTTATTGTTAATTCATTTAACTTTTTTTCATATTCTTGTAAAATTTTTGTTTTTTCAATTTCTAATTCTTTTTTAAGATTTTCAATTAAACTTTGTGTTTCTTTTTTGTTTTCTTCTTCAATTTTCTTTTTATACTCATCAATTTTTCTTTTTTCTTCCTCATACCTTTTCTGCCAAGCTCTTTTTGTAAACAAATAAGTAAAAAAAGAGATTAAAGGTAATAAAAATAATAGAAACCACATTTTTTCTCCTTTTAAACTCCAGGCTCTCCGTAGTATCGTGTGGGGGATGGTCTCTGAACCCTAAAAAAACATGTGGCGTCCTTGAGATGGGTCCTATCTGAGAGGATAAAACCTCCCGATAGTAAGCATCATCGGACATCCATTATTCAGGTGTTGGCTCAAGACCATATTTACCCATCACGGATACTACCGAGAGCCTTTATTATTTGCCATTTTTTCAATGAGCAAATCTAATCGTTCTTTTAAAATCTTTTCTTTTTTTTCAGAATTATCAATTAATTCCTCAATCAAATTAAGAGAACCAAAAAAAATTAGTTCACTAAAATCTAAATAAGGAAACTTCTCTTTTAATTCTTTAACTTTGCTTTCTAAGAGATGAAATAATCTTTTTAAATATTCTTCATCTTTGTCGCTTTTAATTTCGTAAGTTTGGTCTAAAAATTGGAGACGGTAGGTATTCATATTGTAAGTTTATCAAAATTTTTTAATTTTTCAATAATAATTTTTATTTTTTTTAAACTCTTTTCAATTTTTGCCTGATAATTTGTCAATTCTTTTTTTAAATTTTCATTTTCCTTTTTTAACATTTCTTTTTCTTTAAGAGTTTTTTCAATTAATTCTTCTAAGGTTTTTAATTTTTTTTCAATTTCATTCATTTTTTTCTTAATTGAGCAGGAAAATTATTTTCAATTAACAAAATGATTTTGTTTAACGATTTTTCTAACTCCTCCCTAGTATAAGGTTGCTCTTTGGGATGGAAAAGAAGGCGGATACCTAAATTTCTTTTCCCCGGCGGTAATGGTTTGCCAACAAAGGAATCAAAAACAATAATTTCTTTTATAAAAGAACCACAATTTTTTTTAATAAAATCAATTATCTCTTTAGCCTTAAGGGTTTCATCAATAATGAATGATAAATCTCGATAAACAGGCAAAAAAGGAGAAGAGGGTTGATAGATTTTTTCTTTTGGTAAATGTCGATAGACTTTTTCTAAATTTATTTCTGAATAAAAAACTTCTTCTTCAATTTTGTAATTAATGAGTAAATTTTTATTTATTTTCCCTAAACAACCAATTTCTTCGTCTTTATAAATAATTGCTATGGAAGGAAAGGACGAAAAATAGGGATACTTCTTTAATGTATAATCAATTTCAGGAATATTTAAAAAAATAAAAATTTCTTCGATAATTCCTTTGAGATCAAAATAATCTATCTTTTTAGATTTTACGTCAAAATTAACTGGATAATTTTCTCCTGTCAAGGCAATAGCTAAAAGATATTTTTCCTCCTTGTAAACTTTACCAATTTCAAAAATTCTTAGATTTTTATTATTAAAAGAATGATTATAGGAAATTACTGATAACAATGAATAAACAAGAGTATCTCTTAAAACTGCTAATCTTTCATTTAAAGGATTTAATAAATTAACACTTTCTTTTATGTTTTCCGGTAATAGACTTAAAGTAATTGTTTCGTAGAAACCTCTTCCCACAAGAAAATTTCTGAGATTATTTAAGAAGAGGGTAAAGGGCTGAATTTCACCAATCTTTTTAATTTTTAAATGAAAGAAAGAGGGAAAATTTTCGTAGCCATAATAGCGAGCAATTTCTTCTACCAAGTCAATTGGTAATTTTAAATCTTGACGCCAAGATGGTGGTTGATAAATAATCTCCTCTTCATCAACTTTAATAATTTTGCCCCCAAGCTTTTTAAAAATATTTAAGAGATAATCTTTAGAAAAAGTTATCCCCAGAATTCTCTTAGAATAATTTAAAGGAAAATTAATTATTTCTTTCTTTAATTCTTTTTTAATAATTTTTCTTTCCTTTATAATTTGTCCTTTGCCCCAATGGGCAATCAAATTGGCAGCATAGTTGGCAGAATAACTTAAATTTTCATAATCACTTCCTAACTCAAATCTTCTTGCTGCTTCGGTTCTCAAATTTAAAAAGTTTATTCCTTCACGGATTGCTTCTTGAGAGAAAAGGGCGCATTCTAAAAGTACTTCAGTGGTATTTTCAACAATTTCCGTATTTTGACCACCAATTATTCCAGCAATTGCTATTATTCTTTTACTATCAGCAATACAGAGAACCTTTTCAGAAACTTCTCTTTCTACTCCGTCAATAGTTCTAATTTTCTCTCCTTTCTTACCTTGGCGCACATAAATTTTGTTTCCGAAAATTCTTTTCAAATCAAAGGGATGTAAGGGTTGACCAAATTGAAGAAGAGTATAATTAGTAGCGTCAACCACATTATTTACCGGTCTTAATCCTGAAAGAAAAAGACGCCATTGATAAAATAAAGGAGAAGGTTTTATAGTTAAGTTAATAATTTTTGTAGCTATATAAAAGGGACATTTTTCTAAATCTTCAATAATTATTTCAATATCATTTTCCCTTTCAATTTCGTAAGAGTTTTCCACCTTTGGTAAAATTAAATTTCGGTCAGTAAAATAAGCAATCTCTCGGGCAATACCAAAAACCGAAAATAAATCAGCCCGATTAGGAGTAATTTCTACTTCTAAAGCAAAATTATCAAGATAATTAAAAACTTCTTTTTCATCTTCTCCTTCTTCAAAAACTAAATAACCTTCGTAAGGGAAAGCCAAGTCACTGCCTTTCAATATTTTTTTTTCTTTCAAATGATAACCTACTTTTTGGCCAATTTCACCAGGAAGATTTTCATTAATTACAAATTCTTCATTATCTATCTTTAAAATAGTTTTATCCTCTTTTTTTTCAATAATTGTGGCTAAAAAATAACCCGAGAAATCTTTTAGATAATTATAAAAATTAATAACCTCAATACCCTTTTTTTCTAATAAATTTAAAAGCTCCTTTTCGTCAATCTTTGGTTCTAGAAATTCATTGAGCCAATTTAAAGTAAGTTTCATAATTTAATAAAGATAATAATTTTTATTCAAAAGTCAAGAAAAAAGGAGTAGAAGTGTTAAGAGATGATTACCAGGTTAATAAGGTTATTGAGGTATATAAACAGGAGTTGAAATTATTTAATAAATTTCTTAAATAAGCGTCCCTAAAAGAACAAAAGAAATTTGAAAGTTAAAAGGGAACGCTATGTTTTTAAACTCAGAGCTAAAATGATTAAAGAATATTAAAGAATATATCAATAAAAAAAACATAAGCTAAATTAGCAGAGAATATGGAGTTTCTAGAAATATTTTAAAAACTTTAAGAAAATAGATAAGAAGATATAAAGAAAAAGGAAAAGATGGCTTAAAAAGATAAAGAAAGAAAAGATTTTATCCCGCATGTTGGACTTACGAAATAAAAGAACCTTTTATTCACGCCCAAGGAAATACTTTCTTAATAAAGAAACTTAGGAACAGAATTATATCAAAGATTTATCTCTTATGGTTATTTTTTTAAACAAAAGAATGGGCTTTCATTTATTGACTTAGTGAATGATGTGGTTAAAATGCTGGAAAATTAGACAAAGAGATATTTTAGCAAGAGGATTAGAAAAAGAGTTTGTTTATTAAATTAAGAATACTTAATGAAAGATGGTGTAAAAATTTATATACTATTTTAGGAGGAACATCAAAAGGCAGAAAAGATAACAAAGAAGAATAGAAAGATATCATATAAAACTGACAATGAGGAATTTATATTTTTTAATAGCAAATTTTTAATAGAAAATTTTAAAAATTGTTTCCATTTTTTAAAAGAAGCACAAGAAATAGTGATTGTATTATAATACTCAAAGATTTCATTCTGGTTATGGTATGAATAATTTCATCACTTAGAAAAATTAAAATCTTTAAGTTTAACTCATTTGGATGAAGATTTTGCTAATTTTTGGTTATTATTTTAGATAATTATGCTTTTGATTATTGCCATCTTATAGTTAGTAACGATATCTTAACTAGTACAAAAGTAAATGCGCAAACTAAAGTTAATACTTGCAAAGGTAGAGTTTTGATATTACAATAAAACCATTATAACTGCTATAATTTTTATACAAAATATTCTGTTAAGATCTTAATAAATAAACCAAATAACTACTATACTATCTCCTATACAGCCCCCTTATTTATAGAAAGTAAAATCTCTTTGCCTTATTTTATGAAGTGATTTGCTAATATAAAAAATATTTAATCCTTTCAGTATCTTCTTTTCTTAATCAAAATTTCAAAATCTAATAATCTCATATATATTATATAACGAAAGAAGACTCCCAAAGGTTATCATTTTTTATATATTAATAAGAGCTTTTTAACTTCTTGTTTTTAAAATCAGATTAATTATAATTTATTATGCTTGATTTCTCTTTTTATCGAAAAGAGTTTCCTATTTTAGAAAATTATATTTATCTTAATAGTGCTGCAAGTAGTCCTATGCCACTGCGAACAAAAAAAGCGATAGAGAGTTGGCTTGATAAATATCTCTATGAAGGAAATATTGAATGGGAAGAATGTGAAAAATTGTCAGAGGAGACAAGAGAGATTATTGCCAAATTTTTAAATGCCAATAAAGAAGAAATTTGTTTTAAAAGAAATACCAGTGAAGGGATTTTAACCATTTTAAGTTTTATTAAGTTTAATAAAAATGACAACATTATTGTGGCCAAAGATAATTTCCCTGCCAATTTTCTACCATATAAAAATTTTGACAAGGTGGAGAAAAGATATATATCAATTTTAAAAGGAGATGTGTTAAAGCAGATAAAAAAGGTATTTAATAGAAAAACAAAGTTGATTGCCTTGGATTGGATACATTTCCTTTCGGGTTATCAAATTCCTCTAAAAGAGATAAGTGATTTTTGTAAAAATTATGATTGTTTTTTATTGATTGATGGAATTCAAGGAGTTGGAGCAATAGAGATAGATTTAGAAAAAATTAATATTGATTTTTTTGTTTTTGGTAGTGGCAAATGGCTTTTTCCACCACAAGGAATTGGAATTCTTTATATTAAAAAGGAAGTTTTAAAAAATCTTAAAATTGATTGTGTTGGATGGCTTGGGTACGAATGGAAAGAATTTAATAAAATATTTACAAAAAAGAAATTAAAAAGAAGTGCTGATAAGTTGGAAGAAGGCACAAAAAATTATTTAGGAATCGTAGGTTTGAAAGAAAATATAAAATTTATTAGTGAAATTGGTATAAAAAATATTCAAAATTATCTTTTATCTTTAACCAATTATCTAATTGAAAAGTTAAGAGATTTAAATTTTCAAATTTTAGAAAGAAATAAAGGTAGCGGTATTGTGGCTTGTAAAAGAAAAGATAAAGATAGTGAATTTCTTTATCAGAGTATTTTAGAAAAAGGTTTCAAGATTTCTTTAAGGGAAGAGTATTTAAGAATATCACCCCATTTTTACAATACTAAAAAAGAAATAGATAATTTAATTGAAACATTAGCTTATTTAACAAAATGAAATATCTTTTACCAGAGATAATTCATAAAATAAAAAGATTAGATTTGAAAGCAAAATTGGTAGTTGAAGGATTTCTCTCGGGCCTTCACAAAAGTCCTTATAAAGGACAAGCGATAGAATTTGCCGATTATCGTCCTTATCTTCCGGGAGATGAACTTAAAAGGATTGATTGGAAGATATTTGCTAAGACTGATAGATTTTGGGTAAGAGAATATGAGGAAGAAACTAATCTAAGGGCTTATTTGCTTTTAGATAACTCCCATTCAATGGCTTATAAAAGTAAAGAGATAAGTAAGTTTGAATATGCCTCTTTTTTAGCAGCCTGTTTTGCCTATTTATTATTCAAACAACACGATAGTATAGGAATTGCTATTTTTAATAAAAAGGATTACCAATATCTTCCACCCCAATTTTCTAAAATTCATCTGTCAAAAGTATTAGAAACTATTGAAAAGGCAAGACCTGAAGGAGAGACAGATATTCTTAAAAGTTTAACCGAAATTGGAAAAAAAATTAAAAAGAGAGGATTGATAATTATTTTTTCTGACCTATTTGATAATAAAGATAATGTGTTAAAAGCATTAAAAAATTTACGACATAAAAAAAATGAAGTTTTAGTTTTTCATATCCTTGACCCAAATGAAATAAATCTCTCTTATAATGAACCTTTAATTTTTAGAGATTTGGAAACAAAAAGAGAGATAACCTTGGACCCAAGAGGAATAAGAAAGGAATATCAAGAAAGTTTAAAGAATTTATTTTTATATTATAAAAGAGAATGTGCTGCTCACTATATTGACTATAATCTTATTTTTACTGATATGCCTTTTGATTATGCTTTTTTTAATTATTTAGAAAAAAGGTCAAAAATTAAATGAGCTTTTTTACTCCCTTTTTTCTTTATCTTCTACCGCTATCTTCTTTACCTATTATTCTCCATTTTATTTTCCGTTTCCGATTAAAAAAAGTTGATTTTTCTTCTTTATTTTTCTTGGTTGATTTAAAAAAAGAGAGATTTAATTTTTATCGGTTAAGAGATATTTTACTTCTTATCTTGCGAACACTCTTTATTGCTTTTTTGATTTTAAGTTTAAGTCGCCCCTATATTTTAAAGAAAAAATCACCCCTTCTTAAAATTTTGCCTCAAAAAGCAAAATCAATTCTTATTATTCTTGATGATTCTTATAGTATGGGATATGAAAATAATTTTGAAAAGGGGAAAGAAATTTTAAAAGAGATTATTAAAAATCTTAATAAAAATTCAAAAGTTACAATTTTGTTAACAAGTAAAAGAAAAATTGTTGAAAATGAAAAAGTAGCCAATATTTCGGAGAGTTTGATTGAAAATTTAAAAATCTCTTATGATATTTCTTATGCTAAAGAGATATTAGAAAATCTTAAAGATTTTGATGGTGAAGTTTATCTGATTACTGATTTACAAGAATATTCTTATTCTTTTTTGAAAGATTTTAAAAGTAATTTTTTATTAAGAATTGTTGATTTAGGAAAGGAGAATTTTAAAAATTGTGGAATTGTTGATTTTCGGTTTTTACCCGAAAGAGAAGAGAAAATTGCTTTCCAAGTGAAACTGGCTAATTATTCTCAAAGAGAAGTGGAAACACCAATTACTATTTATGGAGAAGATTTTGTTTTTAAAAATTTCTTAATTCTTTCTTCAGGGATAAAAGAGTTTAACTTGGAAATTCCTAAAAGATCTGAAAAAAATATAATTACAGGAAGAGTGGAAATTGGTGAAGATAATTTGGTAAGTGATAATATTTATTATTTTGTTTATGAAAAAAAGAAAGAAATTCCTCTTTTGATCGCTTACGAGAGAGAGGAAGATATATTTTATTTGAGAAAGTTATTTTCGGTTATTAAAAATTATCAAATAAATTATTTGTCTTTGAAAGAAATAAAAAAAATTTCTTTTTCTTCTTACTCTATAGTTTTTTTAGTCAATCCTTCTAAAATTGATCAATTTTTAAAATGGCAATTATTAAATTATTTAAAAAAGGGAGGAAAAGTTATTTTGATTTTAGGAAGGACTTTGGAAGAAAATAAATTTGAAGAGATTTTTGAGACGAAAGAAACTTGGGAAGGAAAAGGGTTTTTGACTCTGGAAAAGTGGGAAAAAAATCATTTTATCTTTCAAGATTTTAAAGAAAAGGTTATAAAAGAACCAAAATTTTATCGAGTTGTTAATTTACAAGAAAAAAATCTGAAAGTATTAGCATATTTTAATAATAATTTTCCTTTTCTTTTAGAAGATACTTTAAATAATTTATTAATTTTTACCACTAATTTTTCTGATAACTTTACCGATATGCCATCAAAAATAATCTTTCTTCCTTTAATCCTAAGAACCCTTGAATATTTGGGAATAGAAAGAAAAAATAATTTCTTTGTAGGTGAAACAATAGTCTTAAATTTTGATTTACCACAAATAAAAATTATGACTCCTTTTGGAAATTTTTTAAAGGAAACCTATTTAGAAAAAGGAACGCGGATAATAAAATTTAACGAAACAAAAGAGCCGGGAATATATCAGTTTGAAGAAAAAAAAGTTTCGATAAATGTAAAAGGGGATGAAGGTAATCTTAAAAAATTAAATTTAAAGGAAAGAGAAAATTTAAAAATTATAAAAGGAGAAATAAAATTAGAGTATGAAATAACTTATTTTTTTCTATTTTTGACCTTCTTTATTTTTCTAACAGAAGTTATCCTTTTTCTTATTTAGTCTTCTCTTTCTGCTAATTGATGGAGATAACGGACATATCGGTTCATAAAAGTTTCATCTTCTAATATTGCTACTCTTTTGATAATTACCCGATTGGCTTCGCCAACGATTTTAAGCCCATAGACTTCGTGTCCTGGTTCTCGTACAATCCACTCAATCCCCATACCTGGTTCTTTTGAAGGAGAATACCCTTTACCAGTTTCTCTTTGTAAAAATTTTGCTATTTCCCAACTCAACGTTTCTACCGCTTCACTAATAGAAACGCCTTCTTTTAAAAAAAGAATGATTACTTCGCCACCATATTCCCGTACATCATCTAATCTACTTCTTTTTAAGTCAAAATAGTCTCTTAAATCCATAATATATTATTATTTTAAAAATCCTTTAAGTCAAGACCAAAAAGATAAGCATAAACTTTGGTGGAATCAATCATATTTTCAATTAAAGAATATTCATTAGGTTGATGAGCAACACCACAAACTTTTCCCCACACTACTGGTTGAAATCCTTTTTTTCTAAAAATGGCTGCTACTGTTCCACCGCCGATGCCGATTAATTTTGGTTTTTGGTTTAAGACTTCTTCAACTGCCTTTTTTAAAAATTTTACTATCAGGGCGTCTTCTTTTGTTTTAGGAGCTACTTCTTCGTGATGAATAACTTCTAAATCTATTTTTACCTTATATTTTTCTTGCCAAAAAGATATTATTTCTTTCAAATAGACAATTATTTCTGAAAAAGAATAATCAGGAAGATAACGACAATCAAAATAGAAAACATCTTCGCCAGGAATAGTATTGATATTGGGAATATTATTTTCTTTTTTCGTTGGTTCAAAAGTAGTAACAGGTGGTTCAAAAAGATAATCTTTTTTATTAAATTTCTTTTCAAAATTTTCTGATAGATAAGTAATTAAATAGGCACCAATTTTGTGGGCATTTATTCCTTTATGGGGAGTAGAAGCATGAGTTTGGTAGCCAATTATTTTAAATTTCAACCAAATTATTCCTTTTTCTGCGATTTCAATAGTGTCACCTTTTTCACTACCGGCATCAGGGATGATAATTAAATCTTCTTTATTAAAAAGGTTAAAATTCTCTAAAAGATATTTTATTCCGTACTTGCTACCGGTTTCTTCATCACTTACAAAAAGTAAACAAATAGAATAAAAAGGTGTTAAATTTAAATCTTTTATTATTCTTAAAGCAAAAATTGAGGAAACCATTTCTTGTTGATTATCTTCAGTTCCTCTTCCGTATATTTTTCCATCTTTAACCACTGCTTTAAAAGGTGGGGTTTCCCATAATTCTTCATTACCTGCTGGAACCACATCTAAATGGGTGATAATCCAAATTTTTTTATCTTCTTCTTTACCAGGATAAAAAGCTAACAAATTTGGTCTTATTTTATTTTTTACCCGTTCATCAACAACATTATATTCTTTTACTGCTAATCCCCAATTTAATAATTTCTCTTTTAAGAACATTGCTTTTTCATACTCTCCTTCACCGTTATTTTCTGGACCGATAGCGGGAATTTCTGTTAAATTTTTTTGTAAATCAATTATTTCTTCTTTATATTCTTCGATTTTTTTTAATATTTTTTGAATTTTCTCCTTTTCCCACATATTAATTAAAATAATAATTAACTTTTATTTTTTTGCAATTTGACGAAATTACTCTTTTTAGTATAATCTAAAAAAATGGAAAAAGAAAGAGTTTGGTTAGAGATAAATTTAGATAATCTTTTGTCTAATCTTTTAGTCGTTAAAAAAATAGTAAAAAATAAAAAAATCCTTTTGGCAATTAAAGCTGATGCCTACGGTTTAGGAGCTTGTGAGATTGCTCAATTTTTAGAGGATAAAATTGATATGTTGGGTGTTGCTAGTATTGAGGAAGGAATAATTTTGAGAGAAAAAACAAAGATTAAAACTCCGATTCTCATTCTTAGTCCAATACCTTATAAAACAATTCCTTATTTATTTGAATATGATTTGATTCCTAATGTTAGTGATAAGGAGTTTTTAAAGGAATTAATTAATTATGCCCAAAAGAATAATAAAAAATTAAAAATTCATATTGAAATAGATACCGGAATGGGAAGAACCGGCTTTTTTATAAAAGAGTTTGAAAAAATATATCAAATAATTAAGAATCAAAATTTTTTGAAAATTGAAGGAATTTTTTCTCATTTTCCTGTGGCTGATGGGGATATTCTCTTTAGCAAAAATCAATTAAAAGAATTTTTAACATTAATAAAAAAATTAAATTTAAGAAAAAAAATTCTTCATCTTGCTAATTCTTGTGGCCTTTTAAATATTCCCCAATCTCATTTAGATATGGTTCGACCAGGTTTAATAATTTATGGTGTTATTCCAAACGGAATTAAAAATGAAAAAATAAAAAAGTTAATTAAACCAGTAATTTCTTTAAAGTCAAAGATAATTAGTTTGAGATATTTTAAGGAAAATATGAGTATAAGCTATGGCCGAACTTATTTTACTTCTAAACCAACTTTAATTGGTATTCTTTCCTGTGGCTACGGAGATGGTTATCCTTATCAACTTTCTAATCGAGGAGAAGTATTATTAAAAGGGAAAAGAACAAATATTGTTGGCGCTATCTGTATGGATTTAACTATGATTGATTTAAATAATTTTTCTAATATAAAAGTTGGCGATTTAGTAACTTTGATTGGTAAGGACGGAAAGGAAGAGATTACAGTTAATGATGTGGCTTTTTGGGCAAATACCATTCCCTATGAAATTATTACCCGTTTAAGTCCTCGAGTACCAAGAGTATATTTTAAAAATAATGAAATTTGGAAAATAAAAAAAACTATAATGAGTTAAACTTTTATGAAAATTCTTGAAATTTCTACTTTACATAATTTTTTAAATCATTTCGCTACTATTAGTAATTCATTGGATCCATAATAAAATTAGGCATAAATTATCTTTAAATCTTAAATAATAACCAAAAATTTGTAAAGACGTAGCAGATTTTTAACGTTTTTATTTTTTAGTCAATTTGACTTTTTAAAAATTTTTATTAATATTATAATTAATGAATAAAAATGGGCGATTAGCTCAGCGTTGGTTAGAGCGCTTGCTTGACATGCAAGAGGTCACCCGTTCAAATCGGGTATCGCCCATTTTTTTCTTTTCTAATAGATGGTTTCAGAGATAATTAAATTATTATGGGGGCTGCAACAGGTAGACAACGAAATAGATTATCTTACTAAAAAAGCAAATGAAATACCTGAAAAAATCAAGGGCTTAAATCTCCATTTGGAACAAGAAACAAAAAATTTAGAACAAAATAGAGCAAATGTTATTAATTATAAAAAAGAATATAAACTTGCGGAAGTAGATTTAAAAACTTGTGAAGAAAAGATTGCTCAATATCAAGTTCAATTATATAGTGCCAAAACTAATGAGCAATATAAAGCCTTTTTAAAAGAAATTGAAAATCAAAAGAAATTAAAAAATGAGATTGAGGATAAAATGATTGAACTTTTAGAGAAAATTGAAAATACTGAACGAGAGATTAAACGTAAAGAAAAGGAGATTGAAATTATAAAAGAAGATACTCAGAAAAAGATAGAAGAACTTAAAAAAGAGGAAGAAAAAATAAGAGAAGAAATAAAAAAAAGAGAGGAAAAAAGAAAAGAATTAATATCCTCTTTACCGGTTAATTATTATGAAATTTATGAAAAAATTAAAAAAAGAAGAAATGGAATTGCGGTCGCTAAAATAGAGAATGAGGTCTGTGGTATTTGTTTTAATCCCATTCCACCTCAAACTGTTATTGAAATAAGAAAAAATGAGAATATTTATTATTGTGATTATTGTGGCCGGATATTAGTAGTCATTGAATAAATGTCTTTGAGACAATTTTTTAAAAAATATTTAATGTATTTAGGAATATTGATGGGAACTTTTTTACCTCGTTGGTTTTCTTTGATTTTAGCAAAAATTATTGGATATATTTGTTTTCTATTAATGAAAAACCAAAAAAGAAGAATGGTAAACAATTATTTTTATATTTTTGGAAAAGAAATTGG
This sequence comes from Caldifarciminota bacterium, assembly GCA_025060715.1. Lineage (GTDB taxonomy): Bacteria > Hydrothermota > Tepidihabitantia > Tepidihabitantales > DTDR01 > DTDR01. Next base: position 33,618 of record JANXBG010000012.1, read on the forward strand.
GGAAAAGAAAGCTCAAGAATTAACAAAAAAACTTTTTATAAATTTAGCAATTTGTGTTGCCGATTTTTTGAAATCACCGAGTTATAAAAAAAAACATCTTTTTTCTCTAATAGAAAATCAGCCTTGTAAGGACTTTTTTTATGATGCTCAAACACAAAAGTTAATTTTAGCAACTTTGCATTTAGGCAATTGGGAATTGGGAGGCATTACTTTATCTCGCATGGGGTTAAATTTTTGTTGTTTAATTGAGGTTTTACCTTTTGGTCTGAGTAAGATTTTTAATTGGATAAGAGAGAAAAGTCATTTAAAACCAATCCCTTATAATTCTTCAAAAGAGATAATTAATGCTTTAAAAAATGGTTATAATTTAGCGATTCTTTCTGACCGTTCACTAAATCGCCAAGGATTAGTATTACCTTTTGGTAAAGGGAAAAGAATTTTTCCTAAGGGTGCTGCCTATTTATCACAGAAATATAAAATTCCCTTATATTTTGGTTATTTTGTGTTAAAAGAAAGAAGCCAAAGATATTTAATAAGTGTTGAAAAAATAAAAACGGAATATAGAAATGATGAAAATTTCGAAGAAGAGGTAGAAAAATTAACAAAGATAATTGCTGAAAAAATAGCATCGGCAGTGATGAAATATCCTACCCAATGGTTTGTTTTTCAAGGAGATTTTTTAGATGAAAAAAATTAAAGTAAAAATAAAAAGGATAAGCAGTATACCTTTACCAAAATATCAAACTCCTGATGCTTCTGGTTTAGATTTATATTCAGCAGAAGATAAGGTAATTAAAAAAAAATCCTTTGCTACAATAAGAACCGGTATCGCCATCGAAATTCCTAAAGGATATGAAGCTCAAGTTAGACCAAGAAGTGGTTTAGCAAAAAATTATGGGATTGGTGTTTTAAATAGTCCGGGAACAATAGATGCTGATTACCGAGGTGAAATTATGGTGATATTATTTAACTTTAGCAACAAAAATTTTAAAATCAAAAAAGGAGAAAGAATTGCTCAGTTGGTTTTTTCACCAATTGTAAAAGTTAAATGGGTGGAAGTAAAAGAGTTAAAAAAAAGTAAAAGAAATGAGGGAGGTTTTGGTCATACTGGGAGATAAATGAAAATCCTTTTAGTTTCTTCTGCTTTTTATCCTTATCCTTCTGGAATTTCTGAACATGTTTATCATTTAGCTTGGGAACTGAAAAAACTTGGTCACAGTATAAAAATACTTACAACCAATTATCCTAAATTATGGCCCGACAAACCTATTTCAGAGATAGAAATTATTCGTTTTGGTAAAGTAATTTTTTTGCCATTAAACAAATCCTTTGCTACTCTTCCTTTTAGTGTAAAAATACCTAATTTAGTTAAAAATTATTTGAAAAAAGAACATTTTGATATAATTCATATGCACGGTTGTTTTCCTCCGGAAATTGGTTTTTGGGCCTTACATTTTTCAAAAAGTATTAATTGCGTAACTTTTCACACAGTAGGTTTTAAAAAATTAAATTTTCTAAAAGTTTTTATGCCTTTGTACAAGAAATATAACAAAAAAATAGATGGGAAAATTGCTGTTTCGGAAGTAGCAAAAAAATGGGTTGAAGATTTTTTGCCTGGCAATTTTCGAGTGATTCCTAATGGTGTGGATGTTGAAAGATTTAATCCTAATAAGAGTCCTTTTTCAGAATATAAAAAATACTTTCCTCTAATTCTTTTTGTTGGCCGTTTGGATAAAAGAAAAGGAGCAGAGATAGCGATAAAAGCTTTTTATAAAATTTATTCTTTTTTTTCTAATCCAAAACTTTTGATTATTGGTAAGGGACCGGAAGAAAAGAGATTAAAAAAGTTGGTTAAAAAATTAAATATTGAAAATTCTTGTGAATTTTTAGGTTATGTAAAAAGGGATGATTTACCAAGATATTATGTAAGTTGTGATATATTTTTAGCCCCAGCTTTAGGTGGCGAAGCTCAAGGAATTGTCTTATTAGAAGCAATGGCAACTAAAAAATTGGTAATTGCTTCTGATATTGAAGGATATAAAACAGTGGTGAGAGATAAAGAAAATGGTTTATTATTTAAAGTAAATTCATATGAGGATTTAGCCCAAAAGATTTTGTGGATATTAGAAAAGAAAGATTTAAAGAAAAAGATTGAAGAAAATGCCTATTTAACTGCTCAAGATTATTCTTGGGAAAAGATTGGGAAAATGGTTGAGGATTATTATTGTTACTTAAAGGATTTAAAAAAGTTGCAAACCAAGGGATAAAAATATTTTTCTTCTTCCTATTGGGTAATCAAAATCCTCAGGAGTGTAGCCAAACATTTCCGCATATTCTTTATCAAAAAGATTGAGAATTGCTATTTCTGCATTAAGAAATTTGGTTAATTGATAATTTGCTTTTAAATCCAGAGTGAAATAGGAAGGAAGGATTTTAATTTCTTTTCCATAGTAATTTATCTTTTCGGTCCGATAATAAGTAATAAGAGAGATATTAAAGGTTTGAAGAGGGGAATAATAAAAATAAAAGGAATTAGTAAGTTTTGGAACATAGGTAAGTTTTCGTTTTTTGAAAATAGTATCTTCTTTTATCTCTTCATTACCATTAAGAAGAGTTGTGTTAAAGCCAATTTCTACATCTGTAAATTTTAGTCTAAAAGAAATTTCTGTTCCATATATAAAGCTTTTATCTAAATTAAAAGGAGTATATTTTGTCATTGTTTTATCGAGAGTCCAGCGGATAAGGTCTTTTATTTTTTTAACAAAGGGATTAATTGAAATTTGGTATTTTTCGTAAGAAACTTGGTAGTTAATTTCTAAAACATTAGCAATTTCTCTTTTTAAATTTTGATTACCTGAAAGATAAAAGTTGGGAAAGATTTCAGTTTTTGGCCAATATAAATCATTAATTGCCGGTGCCTTAAAGGAGTTTCCAAGATGGAATTTTAAAAAATGATTATTTACTGAATAAAGACTTCCAACACTGTAACTTAAAAATCTACCAAACTCATAATCATCTACGCGGATTCCGCCATTAATGAATAATCTTTCAAAAATGCGGTATTTTACGTTAGAAAATAAAGCGAAGGGCGTTCGAAAAGCTTGAAAAGCGGAAGAGTTTATATATTTTACTTTTTCCCATTTTATATCCAATCCGAAATTAAAATTATTTTCTTTACCAAAAGGATAAGAGATAATTAAGTTGCTGCCATAAGAGTTATTTTTTAATGAAGTAGTTTCATAGGAAGCAAAATTTGTCCTTTGATAAGTGGCATAAATTTGATAATTAAAAAAAATAATATTTTCTAAGTGAGGTAAAAAATGTAGGCTTAAAAAATAAAAGGTGTCTCTTTGGCGATCAATCTTTGAGTAAGATAAAGAATCTCCAAAAGGAGGAATAAAATTTGGATTTGGTTTTGGTCCAGGAACGCCGATTTCTCTTAAAGAAACGCCACTATTTAATTTAAAAAGCTCGGATAATTTTGTAAGAATAGTAAAATTATAAAATTTCTGTCCGTCATTTGTTCTCATTCCATTTGTTTTAAATTGTTCCCAATTTAAAGAAAAAAGAAAGTCTTTGATTTTGAAGCCAGTTTTTGCTATTAACTGGTAGGTCTTAAAACTTCCGTAAGAAAAATTTAATGACAATGGTTTATCTTCAATAATTGGGATAAAGTTAATGACACCATTCAAAGCATTGGTCCCATAGATATTAGAATTAGGACCTTTATAGATTTCAATCTTTTGGATTAAACCTGATGGTAAAAGTCCTAAATCAGTAGTTTGAGAAGATGGTTGGTTTAAAGGTAGATTATCAAAAAGTATTAAAGTATGAGAAGATTTGGGATTTCCTTGCAAAGAAACCCCGGTTAAGCCTTTAAAGAAAGAATAAGAATTAAGATTTATTCCCGAAAAGTAATTAAGAATATTTTTCTTTTCAATGGTTGGGAAAATTTTTAATGTCAATTGGTCGATTATGGTAATAGGTAATGAGAGAGTGTTAAGATTTTCTTTTATTCTTTTGGCATACACATAAACAGTTTCAGTTTGATATAGCTGGGAAAAGATAAAAGAGAAGTTAATAAAAATTAAAATAAAGCAAAAGTTTTTTTTCATCTTTCACCTCCTTTCCCTGCCAGGAGGGAAATAGTTTACCGGGCTTGTGACAGGTCTCCTGACTCGCAACCATCCCTATTCCACCTTCCCATCGGCAAGAAGCCGACAGTGGTATTTGGAATAGGTTTTTCGGTTGCTCACAGTGGGCAGGACCGTGGCGGATTTTCACCGCCTTCCCTGGCACCAAAAAATTTGGTGCTCCGCTCTTGCGGACTTCACAAGCCCAATAAATGTAATCCTCAACCATTTTCCCAAATAAACGTTTATTAAAAATATGATTTTATAAAAAATAAATGAAAAATCAATAAAAAAAGAATAAATGTATTAAGAAAATTAGCAGGTTTAATAGGGATATTAAATAGAGAAGAATGTTTAATTTATAAAAACTTTTACTACTTTTAAGTTGATACCGAAGATATTTTTGATAAATTTAATAAAGGAAACTTAAAATAAGGTTATCCTTTTGCTGCCTCTTTTTATAATAACCTCCTAACTGATTACCCTATAGTCATCGGATACTTCTCATATAATTTAGATATTAGCGAGTCCAAAAGTAGAATTGTTGTTAATTATTTTTGATAATACCGATAATCAATATCATCTTCGGGTGCTTTGGTATAACTAAGATTAAAGAAATTTTGGAAAGTTCTTATCTGTTTGGCATCAATGGTATGTCCATAAGGATGGATATATAATTTTACTTCACAATCTTTTTCTTTTAAAATTTCGGCAGTTCTTTTTATAATTAGTAATATGTTTTTCTCTTTTTCACCACAGGCTAAAAAAACTTTTAACCCTTTTAAATTTTTATTTTCCTTTATTGGTAAAATTAAGGTATCAAAAACTGGTGAACTGGCAATTATTCCTGAAAATATTTCAGGATATTTTAAACCAAGATGTAATGCAGCAGGTCCTCCTAAAGATAGTCCCCAAAGATAACGGCGATTTGGGTCAATATTATATTTTTTCTCAAACTCTCCTAAAATTTCTAAAACTCTTTCTTCACAAGTCAAAAGGGAAGATTTTTGGAGGTTTAAAATATTTTTAAATTTTTTCGCTAAACTATCTGATTCGGCAAACCAGGTATATCCTTTCTTTCTTTTAGCAAAAGGTGCCCTAATAGAAAGTAAAATGAAATTAGGTTCATAGAAAAATTCCTCATCATAAAAAAGGATTGATTTGTTTTCATCGCTTAGATAACCATGAAAAACAATCACTAATGGATAACTATAGGCAGAATTATAATTTTTCGGAAGGCGATAGGAATAAATTTTTGGAATTTCAGGATTTAATTTTATTATCTTCTCTTTTTTACAAAAAATAAAAATTGATAAAATTAAAAATAAAGAAATGCCGAAGGAGGGAGTCGAACCCTCACGAGGTGTCACCCTCAGCGGATTTTGAGTCCGCCGCGTCTTCCAGTTCCGCCACTTCGGCATTTATTTTATATTATAATTAAACAAATTTCAAAGTCAAGATTTTATTTTAAATAGATAATTTTTTCTTTATATCGCACACTTTTAGAATTTAATTCAATTAAATATACACCTTGAGAAATTTTTTTATTTTGCCATTGAAAGTTATATTCACCGGGTTTTAAGTTAGTTTTTATTATTTTATCAATTAAATTTCCTTTAATATCATAAATCTTTATTGTTAAATCTTCAGGAAAGGAAATGGAAAATTTGATAGTCAATTTCTTAGAAAAGGGATTTGAGAAAATAAATACTTTTCTTTTTTCTTTTATTAAATTTTCAGTAATTACTACTTGAGGAGATTGGGTAATTCTTATCATCCAATCGTGATATCTCCACAATTGAAAAGTATCTAAATTAGAAGACCAATAAGAACGATAGTCTCTTGGTTCATTTGCATCGGCGCCCACACCTAAAGGAGGCGAATTGTTTGGCCAATGTAATACTACCCATAAATCAGTTAGAGAATAAATATTCACATTAAAAGTAAAATCTGCCCAAGCAGGCGCGATAGGTGCGGAGATATTTTCTACCCGAGCAAGGGGGTTTGCCGTATCCGGTCTGCCATTTTCGTCTTTACATAAAAGAATATAATCAAAAGGAGTATTTGCTATATTTACCATCACCCGACCAGTGGTAATACTAAAAGGTGGAGTTAATGTTGGTGTAAATTTAACATAGAATTTATCATTGTTTAACCTTCCAACCCAATAATAAGCCTCTGGGAAACCATCATCATAAATGATTTCATAACTGCCAATAAAGTTTTTACTAATTGTGTCATTATTAGGAATAAAATCATTATTTAATCTTACTTTCCCTTCGGCTTTAAAAGGGCCAACATAGGGTATAGTAAAATTTCTTAAAGTTAAGGTATATTCTTCTTCAGGTTGAAGAAGAGGTGAGATTGCTGAGTCAATATAAATTTCATTATTTAAGGAATCTCTAATAATAAGTATTCCTTTTATTGAATCAGAATAGGACCCGTTATTTTTTATTCTTAACATACAGGGAGAGGTATAGCCGATTGTCATTTCTGAAAAAGGCGGGTTTATTAATTTTGCTTCGGCATCGTGGAAGCACTTTGATTTAATTAATAATGAATCATCGTAATGATAGGTATCACCAATTAAATGAGTATAAAATAGAAAATTATAATAGTTATAAAAAGAAGGAGTAAAATTGCTAAAATTAACAATTCTTGAAGAATTTGGCCCTAATGAGGTTATAAATAAAGAGTCTTTTCTTAAAATACTATCATTCACTTTTGCTACAAAATAAGCATAAAAGTTTACTGTGCTGTCGCCAAAATTATAAAATTGTGCTTGTGGTGTGAAGGTTTCGCCTATCCGAATATGACGATGAGGCGAAAGAATTTTTGTTGTACCGACATTCAATTTTGGTCTTCTTCTAATTGTTATTGAATAGACTTGTCCGCCATTTCCAAAACGATAAGCGTGGACCGCTTTGCCACCACAAGTAGCATAACTGCCATCGCTTGATATATCACAAGCAAAAAGAGAACCCGGTTCTTGATTACGGGTAATCCCAGTTATTGGAATATTAGAGCTTTTATGATGAAGAGTGAAAACATAGAAAGAACCAGTTTGAGCAGTATCACCCCAAGAAGTAGCGGCAATAAAACTTCCATTATAAGATAAAGCAACTGAACTAATCATCGCACCGTAACTGCCGTAACCTTGATAACTCCATAAGGGTGTGGATGAAGAACTATCGAAAACAACTATTTTACCATTAGCATAGCCGGTTCCACAAACAATTGTGGATCCATCTTTAGAAATAGCAACATCTGTTACCCAAGGATTACCCACCAAACTTTGCCATTTTAAACGGTAACGAGAGCCATCCCAATAATAAAGTTTTACATATCCATAATAATCACCAGTGACTAATAACCGTCCATCAGCAGAAATTTTTGCCGCATATTGAGTACCAACATTCGCTGTGCCGATAGGCAAAGCTCCTCTTCTTCTACCATTTTCAAAAATAAAACAGGAATCATAAACAGTAACAACTACTACTGAACCATCATTAGAAATATCTAAACCTTGTAAACGATTCCCTTCACTAAAATTTGCTTGCCAAATTAAATTTCCATTTTTATCAAAAAGAAATAAATCACCATTAATAGTTGCTGAAGCGACATAATTTCCATCATAAGAAATTTTACTTATTCCACCGCCACTTGTGGGATAATTATAAATCCATACTGGAAAAGAAGAATTTTTATTCCAGTAATAACAACTGCTAAGACTGCTTAAAACTAAACCTGAACCATTATAAGAAGTGCCGATAGAATGGCCACCATAATTCCAATAAAAACTACCTGGATATTCCCAGATTGGCAAATTAGAACCGATGGTGCGGTAAAAAGAAGCCCGTTCATCGTTTAAATCCCAATAGGCAAAAATTCCCATTCCGTCATCAGTGATATCAATACTTTGGACAATCGCATAGCGATGATTTCGGTCTACCCAAATTAACCCTGTTTCGGGATAGAAAAGGGGAGAAGGAATTTTAGCTATTTCATCAAGGCTAAATTCTTTTTCGCCATCAAAAAGAATATGACAAGCAAGCTTCTTTCCATCAATTATTTTTTCTTCTAAAAATATACCAACCTCTTTACTACTGAGAATTATTGGGAAAATTAATAAAAGAAAATAAAGAAGTTTTTTTGTCATCTTTCCTCCTTTTATTTTCATTTTTGAAATTATAATTTAAAAGAAAAATAATTCAAGCATTTTTGACTTTTAGATAACTTCTTGTATAATATTTTTTTTAAATTGGGAGGTTTTATGGAATTTAAGAATATTATTTTAGAATATGAAGAAGAAATAGTAATTTTAAAAATCAATCGGCCACAAGTTTTAAATGCTTTAAATACTGAAACTATTTTGGAATTAGAAAAGGCGATTGATTTAATAAAAGAAAATGAGAAAATTAGGGTTTTAATTATTACTGGCGAAGGAAAGGCATTTGTTGCAGGTGCGGACATTTCGGAAATGGTAAATTTTTCTCCTTTTGAGGCAGAAAGATTTTCTTGCAATGGTCATAGATTACTTTCTAAAATTGAGAATCTTGATAAAGTAGTTATTGCGGCAATAAATGGTTATGCTTTGGGCGGTGGTTGTGAGATTGCGTTAGCTTGTGATATTAGGTTAATGGCCGAAGACGCTAAAATTGGTCAACCCGAAGTAAAATTAGGAATTATTCCTGGTTTTGGAGGAAATATTCGTTTACCAAAAATATGTGGAAGCGGAATTGCGAAAGAACTAATTTTTACCGGTGAGATGATTGATGCTAATGAAGCATTGAGAATTGGATTAGTAAATAAAATTTATCCAAGAGAGAAATTATTAGAAGAAGCAAAAAATTTAGCAAAAAAGATAATTACTCGCGGTCCTTTGGCAATAAAATTGGCAAAGCAGGCAATTAACCAATCTTTAAATATGAGTATTGAGCAGGCAAAAGAATGGGAGATAAAATTATTTGCTTTAAATTTTAGTAGTAAAGAAGCAAAAGAGGGTTTGAAGGCATTTTTAGAAAAAAGAGAACCTAATTGGAAAAAGGAGGAATAATGTATATTATTGGCGCAAAAAGAACACCGATTGGTAGGTTTTTAAGTAGTTTAGCAAGTTTTAAAGCTCCTGAATTAGGAGCAATTGCGATAAAGGGCGCTTTAGAACAATCTCAAATACCACCAGAAAAAGTGAATGGAGTAATAATGGGAAATGTTTGTCCTGCTGGTTTAGGTCAAGCACCGGCAAGACAAGCACAAATTAAAGCGGGTTTATCTCCCGAAATTCCTGCCCTTACGGTTAATAAAGTTTGTGGTTCTGGTCTTATTTCTGTTGTGCTTGCCTGCCAAGCAATAAAAGCTGGTGATGCCAAGGTAATGGTCGCCGGTGGCCAAGAGTCAATGTCTAATGTTCCTTATTATCTTCACGGTTTAAGAATGGGTGTAAGAATGGGAGAAGCGAAACTTGTGGATGGTATGATTTATGATGGAATTTGGTGCGCTTTCGAAGATGTCCATATGGGAATGCTCGCTGAATTTACTGCGGAAAGAAGTGGAATAACTAGAGAGATGCAAGATAAATTCGCCTATGAAAGTCATATGAAAGCAGTAAAAGCAACGAAAGAAGGTAGATTTAACGAAGAGATAATTCCTATTGTTATTCCTCAAAAGAAAGGCGAACCAATTATTGTAAAAGAAGATGAAGGTCCAAGACCCGATACTTCTTTAGAGAAACTTGCCCAATTAAAACCTGTTTTTAAACCTGATGGCACAGTGACTGCTGGTAATGCTTCGCAAATTAGTGACGGTGCCGCAGCAGTTGTCGTTGCTTCCGAGGATTTTGTAAAAGAATATAAATTACAACCCTTAGCAAAAATTGTGGCTTATGCGGTCGGGAGTGTGGAACCAAAAATGTTATTTTATGCACCAGTTAAGGCTATTAGAAAAATATTAGATGTTTTGAAAGTAGATATTGATTATTTTGACTTAATTGAAGTAAACGAAGCCTTTGCTGCCCAAGTTCTTGCGGATGGCAAAGAGTTAAATTGGAATTGGGAAAAAGTGAATGTTAAAGGTGGTGGAGTTGCTTTAGGCCATCCAATTGGTGCAAGTGGAACAAGAATTTTAGTAACTTTGATTTACGCTTTAAAAGAAATAAAAAAAACAAAAGGGCTTGCCGCTATTTGTTTAGGTGGCGGTGAAGCAGTAGCAATGGCAATTGAAGTTATCCATTAATGAAAATAAAAACTTATTCTGAAGAGGAGACAATTGAATTTGGACGACAATTCGCCAAAAGACTTAAAAAGGGGGATGTTTTAGCTTTCTATGGCGAATTAGGAAGCGGTAAGACCACTTTAATAAAAGGGATTGTTGAAGGACTTTCTTATAAAAAACCGATAAAAAGTCCAAGTTTTATTATTGTTGCTGTATATCCTAGTGAAATTCCTATTTATCATATTGACCTTTATCGATTAAATAATATCAAAGAGATAGATAATATTGGGCTTTTAGAATATATTTATGGTGACGGAATAAGTTTGATTGAATGGGCAGAAAAGATAGAAGAGCTTTTGCCTAAAAAAAGAATTAATATAAAAATTAGTATAATTAGTGAAAAAGAAAGAGAAATTGAGATAGAAGAATTTTAAATTTTTATTTCTCCTCTTCTATTTCTTTTTTCTCTTCCACCTCTTCCTTTAAAAGAATTTCAATATTTGCCTTTTTCCTTAAATCAGCAATAAATTCTTGATATCTCTTATCTTCTTTCTCCTTTCTTAATTTTCTTTCAATTTTATCTTTTACTTCATTAAAAGGACGATGATAAGCTTTTTTATGGTCTTCTTTCTTTATTATTACAAAGGTAGTATCATTAAGTTTTATTGGTTTACTAATCTCTCCTTTATTGGCTTTAAAGGCAAATTGGATGACTTCTTTTGGTTTATGTTTATCATCTTTTGAGAAATATCCTAAATCACCACCAAAGTACTTTGTCTGAGAGACAGAATATTCTTTTACTAAGGAATCAAAGGGTATTTTCTCTTTTAATAATTTTATTCTTACTTTATTTGCCAATTCTAAGGAACGGACAACAATCTCTCGAGCTTTCACTTGTTCAGGCACAAAGAAGTCTTTAAGATTGGCTTTATAATCTTTTTTTAATTCCTCTTCTTTTAATGTTATTTTGTTGGAAACTTCTTGTTTTTTTAATTCATTGATAAGAAGGCTTTTTAAACGTTCTTGTAATTGACCAAAGACAACATTTCTTAACCAACATTTTGTGGATTCCGCCTCTTTTAATATTAAATATTCTTGGATAATATTTTCTACTAATCTTGCTTTTCCCTCCGGTGTTTCAAACTGAGGACGAACAAAAGGAGGTAATCGGGAAATCCTATTTTCTAATTGGGACATTTTAATCGTAATATTATAGAATTTAGCAATTTCCTCTTTATTTTCCTTTATTGCTTGGGTATCAATTGTTGGTGAAGCATTTGCCATTAAAGTTTTTATCTTTTCTTCGTAATATTTATTAATCTTTTCATTTTTTATTCTTAATTCAATATCACCTTCCACATCTTTGAATTTTTTAACCTCTTTTGGTTTTTTATCTTCACATTTTAAGAGAACATAACCTTCTTTTGTTTTTATCGGTTTAGAAATTTCATTAATTTTTAATTTAAAGGCAACTTTCTCAATCTCTTTTGGATAGGTTCCTTTTCGGAAATATCCTAAATCACCATTTTTATTAGGAGAAAGATTGATAGTAGTATCTTTGGCAACTGAATCAAAAATAAGTTCATTTTTTAGAAATTTTTCTCTTAAATTTAAAGCGGTTTGTAAATCTTTTACTAAAATTTCTCTTGCTTTTACTTGCTCTTCTTTTATATAATTTCCTTTATTTTTCTTATAATAATCTTTCTTCTCTTTTTTACTTACTTTTATTTTATTAACTATCTCATCATTATACCATTGTTGAAAGATCAACATCTTTCGGTGTTCATTATAATTCTCTTTTATTAAAGGAAATAGTTCCCTCTTTTTTGCTTCGGAATAGAGTAATCTTTCGTCAATCATCTCATTTAGAAGTTTCAATTTATCTTCAAATTTTTCATAAGCGGTTGGGTTGCGGGCAATCCTTTCGTCAAATTCGATTTGGGTAATAGGCCAACCATCCACTAAAGCAACCCTTTCAATATAATTCTTTTTAAAACACCGCTCAATCGCGTCCAAGGCATCTTCCGCATATTTTGATTTTGGATATTCTACCACTACTTTTTCAAAAATCTGTGCTGCCTCTAAATAATTTTCCTCTAACTCTTTAATAAGTCCTAAGCGATAATAAACTTCCGGAATAAATTTTGATTTCTTATAATTATTAATAATTTCTTGATAAATTTCTTCGGCTTTTTTATAATCTCTTAACTTATCAAAATAAATATCAGCCTTTTCTATCAATAAAATAACTTTTCTATCAGGCTTTGTTTCCAAAGATAGAAGGGAATCCAAATATTTTATCCCTTTTTCCCATTCACCAGTGAGGTAATAATTATTGTATAAGGGTGTTAAAAAATTATTTTGGGCGAAAAGAAATAAAATACTAGTAATTAAAAGACTTAATATTATTTGCTTTTTCAACATCTTTCCCTCCTTTTAAAAAAAGAATTATAAAAAATTTCTTATTAAAGTCAATTAAGATAAGATTGTTTTAAAAATCTGCATACCGATTGCTGAAACTAAAGGAATAAGAACATTATCATTAATTTCTAGAGGAATAATTTCAATAAAAGTTGCAATAGTGGCACCAATTAACCCAATCTTTAAAGGTAAAGTTATGTCGGGCAGAATAGAAAGAATATAAGCAATAAGAGTACAAGAAATAAAACAGGCAATCATTCCTTCTAAGGTTTTTCTTAATGTGAAAATTTTTGTCCTTCCATGAGTTAAGCCAACTAAGGCAGCCATCGTATCACCCACTGCTAGAAAGGCAATTGATGCCATAAAAATTCCTTTGTCTTCAAAGATAAGCATATTAACCAAAGAGGCGAGCATTAAATAACTTCCACCGGTTAAAGAAGAAAACTCTCTTTTTCTCAATAAAGAACCAAATAAAATAATAAAAATACTTTTTATTGGATTGATATGAAGTCTTAAAAAGTCAACAAGAAGAAAAGTTAAGGCAGTTAAAAACATTAAAAAAATACTTAATTTTCTTGGCAGAAAATAATAAAGAATTGGAATTAAAAGTGCTAATAGATGGACAAATTTTCTTCCGTATTCGGGACTTAAAATTTTACCCCTCCGCTTATCTTCAAAATAGAAGATGGTAAATCGCTATCCAAATATTTTTTTGTCTCATAACCATAATCTAAGTATATGGAACGATAAGTTATACCAAAACCAAAAGAAAAACAACGATGATAGAATCCCATTCTAAAAGAAACCAAATCTTTTATCTTGTATTCTAAGCCAAAATTATTGTTATCAGGAAGTTTATTTAAACTTGGTTCGTTTTCATAGGCAATGGTTAAGGAGCCAAAATTCTTACTAATACCAACTGCCAAATTTGGTTTTATCCTCTCAACCTTTTTATCTGACCAAAGAATTGGTGAAGTGGTGAAATTTCTTATTCTCAAACCTAATAATAAATTTTGTGTAGGAATTAGAGAAAATCCAATATCAGCTCCACAACCAAATCCATAATGAAGGTAAATATTCCGATAAATTAATTTTATATTAAGACCAAACAAAAGAAAATCTTTTAGAAAAGTAGCAAAATTAGAGTAGAAAATAAGGTCATAAGCAAAAACGTTCTTAACAAAAATTGGTTTATTAGTCTCTTCATTTGGTGGCAAATTTGGGTTTGGTAAAGAGCAATAGGGAACATTAGGAATAAGATTAATATATAAAGAGAAACCAAAAGCATATTTTTCTTTGGGTAGGATTAAGGAAAAATACTCATTTCTAAATTGACCACCATAATTTTCTGAATGGTAAAAATAAAATTCCCTTTTTTTATGAAGACAGGTGAGAGAAGGATTATAATAAAAAGAAGAACCATCCTTTTTTAAAGCAACCATTGCCTGTCCTAACCCTACTCCCAAAGCTGAAGTTCCCAGTTCTTCAAATTCACCAACATATTCCTGAGAAAATAAGAAAAAGAAGATAAACAAAATTAGATATCTTTTCATTAAAAATAATTTTATAAAAGAAAAATATAAAGTCAATTATATATCTAACATTTGATTTTCCAATTTTGTTACACAGAAAATAATATTAAGAGTCTTAAGTAATGTTAAAATACGACCAAATCAATGATTTAATACCATAAAAGAAAATTATCTGTATAGATGTAAAGATAACTTTATACCTATATAAGTTTTTAACTATCAACAATTTACACATACTATTACTTTTGTTCGTCTTCTTTGAATACGGATATCTGTTTCCTATTAAATCATCTTTTGCCATTTTTGAGATATTTTTGGGCTATATTATTTAAATCGGCTTCTCCTTGAAGCCCTTTGAGAAAATAATAGGTAAATAGACTATGATTTTTTCGGAAGTGCTACTAAAACAGGCATCAATAACAACATTTATACTTCTTGCTTTAATTTTAGAGAGATTTTTGAAAAAGGTCTCTAAGGGATAACCCGTAATCTTCAAATTCACATAAAAGATAAAAAGATTGTTTTAAAGATAAAGAAAAATTAAGTAGTATATTTGTACTTGGTTAAGACATCGTTACCAACTATAAACAATTTAGAAAATTAGCAGAGTTTTCATCCAAATGAGTTAAACCTAAGGATTTTAATTTTTCT
>JANXBG010000013.1 GCA_025060715.1 Caldifarciminota bacterium
GTTGGTGAACTTGTTTATACTGCCACTTCGGATAGAGGCTACTTTGTGATTGACAAAAAGAAGTTTGCTTGCGGCATTTACATTATGAAGTTTAATGCCAATGAGTATAAGGCAACTAAGAAGTTGGTAATCCATTAAGGTTGCCTTAACTCCGAAAAGGAGAGGGCCGGGAAGTATTTTCCCGGCCCTTTTTCTTTTTTATTTTTTATAAAATTTTAGATTAAAATAGGCAAACTTTTTTATTTATAATTTCTCCGTTAGTTTTTATTTTAAGGAAATAGACACCTTTCTTTAAATCCTTTAAAGTGATTTTTTGAGAATTATTTTTCTTTTCTAAAAAGATAATCTCTCTGCCGAGAATATCTAAAACTTTTATTTCTGCTGGATACTTTTCTAAATTGATTTTAAGTTCTCTTTTTGAAGTTAAAAGGAAATTATTTTTTAAAGAAGAAATATTTTCTTCTTTTATATCGACCCCCCCGTCAGAAGTTTTTAAAATCATTCCATTAGCGCCTACCACAAATCCTACTCGGTTATTTCTTGGAAAATGAATAGCAAATAAAGTGGTTTCTCTTGCGGGAAAAGTTAGTTCCCAAGTGCGACCATTTACACATCTTCCAATAATTCCCCTATCACCACAAAGAAAACCAGTATCAGCAGAAGTGGGAATAACAATTCCATAAAGATTTTCTGAAGTAGGTAAACTTATATTATCCCATCTTCTTCCGCCATCCGTTGTTTTAAGCACAGTACCGCCATCACCGCAAACATAAGCTACTTGTTCATTTAAACACCATATGCTATTCAAATTTTGAGTTACTCCGCTCTGAAGGGTCATCCAACTATTTCCGCCATCAGTAGTTCTTAATATCATTCCTCGGGCACCCACGATATATCCCACTCTATCATTAAAGAAAAAGCAGTCATAAATTGAAGAAGGTATTGCTCCTGGAAGGACTTCCCAAGTAGACCCTCCATCAGTTGTTTTAAGTGCTACCCCTTCTTCACCAAAAACAAAACCGGTAGTAGCATTTCTGGGAAAAGTTATAGTAAAAAGAGTTTGGAAGACACCACTATTAAGCGAAATCCAAGTAATACCACGATCAGTTGATTTTAAAATTGTTCCTGCAGAGCCGCAAGCATAACCGGTATCATTAATAAAAGTAATACACCTTAACTGTTCAGTAGTATAAGTAATCATTTCTCGCCATTCTAAACCACTATTAGTAGTTCTTAAAATTTTTCCATTATCACCAGCAATAAAACCAAAAAGAGTATCAGTTGGGAAATAGACTGAATAAAAATTCACTGCTACCGGTGAGCGCTGCCTTATCCAACCACCTTCAATTACACCAATTATTACTATTATAATTAAAAAAAGTTTTTTCATTTCTTCCTCCTTTTTAAATTATTAAATATCATAGATTATAAAAAATAAAAAAAATTTTTCAATAACACTCTTTTATTTTTTATAACCAAAAAAGTTAATTTAAAATTGACTTTTCTTTTATTTCTTTTAAAATTTTAATCTATGGATGAATATGAAATTAGAAAGCAAAAGATTGAGAAACTTAAAGAGTTAAAAATTAATCCCTATCCCTATTCCTTTTTAAGAACTTATACCACCAAGGAAGTAAAAGAGAATTTTGAAAGACTTACCGAAAAGAAAGAGGAGGTTAAAATCGCTGGAAGGATATATTTGGAAAGGGATTTTGGTAAAACAAAGTTTTTTACAATCTGTGATGGTTATGATAAGATACAAATTTATTTTCGAAAAGATATTTTGGGCGAGAAGTATGAGCTTTTAGATTTTTTTGATATTGGCGATTATATCGGTGTCTCGGGTGAAGTTTTTAAAACGAAAACGGGGGAAATAACTATTTTAGTAAAGGATTTTGTTTTGCTTAGTAAAGCATTGAGACCCTTTGGTGAAAAATATCACGGAATAAAAGACCGAGAATTGCGTTATCGCCAAAGATATTTGGATTTGTTAAATAATGAAGAGGTAAAGGAGGTATTTTTAAAAAGAAGCAAAATTGTTTCTCTTATTCGGGAATTTCTTACTAAAAAAGGTTTTATTGAAGTGGAGACACCAATTTTGCAACCCCTTTATGGTGGTGCCTTCGCCACACCTTTTAAGACCTTTTATGAAAGTTTAAATAAGGAATTTTATTTAAGAATTTCTGACGAACTTTACCTCAAAAGATTGTTGATTGGGAATTTAGAAAAGGTTTATGAAATTGGTAAGGATTTCCGAAATGAAGGAATAAGTAGGTTTCATTCACCAGAATTTACCCAAATCGAGATTTATCAAGCCTATGCCGATTATTATGAGATGATGGAACTTTTTGAAGAACTTTTTCTCTTTTTAGTGAGGAATTTATATAACGATGATAAATTTGTTTATGGTGAAAAATTTTATTACGGCGAAGAAAACCAAAGAGAAATCTTTTTGCGAATTAAAGAATTGAAAGAAAAAGGGGTTGGTATTAATAAGATTAATATTTATTATACGAAAGATAAAGAGAAAGAGGAAAAGGAATACCTCTCTTCTTGCGAAGAGTTAATTAAATTTTGTCAAGAAAATAATTTATCTTATAATGAAGAAAAGAAGGGAGAAAGATATTGGGAAATTGAATTTTTGATTGAAGCCAAAAGACCCTTTAAAAGGATAAAATTTACCGAAAGTTTAAATGAACTTTTAGGGTTTGATATTTTACAGGTCTCTTTTGATGTTTTAAAAAAGAAGGCAAGAGAACTGGCAATAGATTTTAAAGAGGAGATAACAAAAACTAAATTATTAGATAAACTTTTCTCTTCTTTAATTCAAAAATATCTTATTCAACCGACCTTTGTAATGGATCATCCAAAGATTACCACCCCTTTGGCAAAACCCCATCGGGAAAATCCTTTATTGTGTGAAAGGTTTGAGGTTTTTATTGGTGGAATTGAATTAGGTAATGCTTTTTCCGAGGAGAATGATCCAGAAAGACAAAAAGAGAGTTTTTTAGAATTATTGAAATTAAAAGAGGATGAAACTCCTTTGGATGAAGATTTTATTTATGCCTTAGAATATGGAATGCCACCCAGCGGCGGATTAGGAATTGGAATTGACCGTTTAGTAATGATATTAACCAATCAATCTTCTATTAGGGAGGTAATCCTTTTCCCTCAATTAAAAGAGAAATGAACTTTGAAAAATTTGTTGCCTTAAAATATATTAAAGGGAAAAAATTGATTTCTTTGATTAATATCGGTAGTGTAGCTTTAGGAGTCTCTTGTATTATCATTGTTCTTTCGGTAATGAATGGATTTCATTTAGAATTAGAAAAAAGAATTCTTGGCCACACCCCTCACATCATTATTATCAAAAGAAACTATGAGTTTATTGATAATGCCGATTCCTTGATTAATATTTTAAAAGAAATAAAAGAAATAAATCTTTTATCTCCTTTTATTTTTACCAAAACTTTAATTAAAAGTTCTCATTCTTCTGATGGGATTGTTTTAAGGGGAATAATTCCGGAGATGGAAAAGAAGAGTTTAGATATTGAGAAAAATATTATTTTAGGGGATTTTGAATTTTCTTCTAGTTCTCAGCCAGGACTTATTTTGGGAATCGATTTGGCAAAAGTGCTTGCAGTTTCAGTGGGTGATAAAGTTACTTTATATTCTCCTTTTGCAACAATTAAAACCCCTTTTGGTTATTTACCAAAAGCCGAAGATTTTGTTGTTAAAGGAATTTTTGATGCCGGGATGTATGATTATAATGCCAGTTTGGTATACATTGATTTAAAAGATGCCCAAAGACTTTTAGAATGCGGCAATCGAATTACGGGTTTGGAATTGAAAATAAAGGATTTATATAAGGCGAAAGAATTGGCCCAAAGAATAAATAAATTAATTACCTATCCTTATCGGGCAATAGATTGGCAAAGTTTGAATAGAAATCTCTTTGCCGCACTAAAATTAGAGAAAGTTGTCACTTTTATCGTTTTAACCCTTTTAATTATTATTGCCTGTTTTGGAGTAGTGGTTACTTTAACAATGTTAGTTATAAGAAAAACTAAAGAGATTGGTATCTTAAAGGCGATGGGAAGTAATACAAAAAAAATAATGAAAATTTTTCTTTATTATGGATTTTTTGTTGGATTTTTTGGTTCCCTAATTGGTGCAACAGTGGGTGTTTTGGTTTCTTTTATCTTATCTAAATACCCAATTATTAATCTACCAGCAGATGTCTACTTTATTAAATATTTGCCAACAAGGTTAATTTTTACAGATGTTTTAACTACAATTCTTTTGGCAATTGTTATTTCTCTACTTGCTGCTCTTTATCCTGCAAAAAAAGCAGCAGATTTGGTGATAGTGGATGCTTTACGCTATGAATAAGATAATTGAAGCACTGGGTATTAAAAAAATATATTATGATAACTCTTCTAAAACCGAAGTTTTGAAAGGGATTGATTTAACTATTTATGAAAAAAATATTTATGGGATTTTTGGACCATCAGGAAGTGGTAAATCTACCTTGCTTCATATCCTTTCAGGATTAGACTATCCCACCGAGGGGATCGTAAAAGTTTTTGATGAGGATTTAAGAAAATTATCGCCAGAAAAGTTATTTAGATTGCGAAATGAAAAATTTGGCTTCCTTTTTCAGTTTCACTATCTTTTACCAGAATTTAATGTTTTAGAAAATGTGATGGTACCATTATTAATTCGGGGAGAAAAAGAAGGAATTGCCAAGAGAAAAGCTAAAAAGATTCTTGAAGAATTAGAAATTATTGATAAAATTAAATTATATCCAAAAGATTTATCGGGCGGCGAAAGGCAAAAGGTAAGTATCGCCCGAGCTTTGGTTGGAGAACCAAAGGTTTTATTTTTAGATGAACCAACCGGTAATTTAGATTTGAGAAGTAGCGAGATAATTTTATCAATGATTATGGAAATTTATCAAAAAAAAGATTTGACAATTATTGTTGTCTCTCATAATGAGAAAATAAAAGAGATTTGTAATGAGAAATATCTTTTAAAAGATGGTTATCTAACAAAGTTGATTTAATTATGGAAGAGAATCTTTGTCAGTTGTGCCAAAAGAACATAGCAATAATGGTGATAACGGAAATGGATGAAAAGGGAAATAAGAGAGAGATTGCTATTTGTGAGGAGTGTGCTAAAAAAAGGGGAGTTTTGGAAAGTGGTAAGACGTTAAATATAGAGGAGATTTTAAAGATAATGCTTAAAGCAAAAGAAAAAGAAGATAAGGAACTTAAATGTCCTCGTTGTCTGCTTACCTTTTATGAGTTTAAGAAATATGGAAAATTCGGTTGTCCCGATTGTTTTAAAGCTTTTGAGGAAAAGCTAATCCCCTTTATTAAAAAAATTCAAACAACCATTAGAGAAAAAGAGGAGGAGGTTTTTCATAAAGGAAAAAAGGTTACTGTCGGAGTAAAAAGAAGCCTTCTTCTTTCCGAAATTAAAAGATTAAAAATGGAATTGGAAAAGGCAATCAGAGAAGAAGATTATGAACAAGCAGCAAAGATTAGGGATATGCTCAAAGAGAAAGAGGAAGAATTAAAAAAAGATGAAATTGGATAAGAATTTAATACCAGGATTTTTGAGAGAAATAGGTAAAGATGGGGATGTTTGTATTTCTTCTCGAATAAGACTTGCCCGAAATTTGGAAAACCATCTTTTTCTTTTAAAAGCCAGTTTAAAAGAACAAGAAGAAATTATTGAAGAAATAAAAGAGGTTATCAATAGATTAAATAATTTTCAATTTTATGGGGAAGAGAAACTTGACGAAATTTTTTTAAATTATCTTTTAGAAAGGTATTTAGTTTCTCCAGATTTTGTCTTAAACAAAAATAAAAAGGGAGTATTTATTGATTCAGAAGAGAAGATTAGTATTATGGTAAATGAAGAAGACCATTTACGTATTCAGATTTTAGAAGGTGGTTTCTCTTTAGATGAAATTTTTGTGAGAATAAATGAGTTAGATGATAAATTAGAAAAAGAATTACCTTATGCCTTTTCAGAAAAATTTGGCTTTTTAACTGCCTGCCCAACAAATTTAGGAACTGGAATGAGGGCAACAGTAATGTTACATCTACCGGGTTTAATTCTAACCAATGAAATGGAAAAGGCAATAAAAGCAGCAAGAAGCATCGGTTTTTTAGTGAGAGGGATTTATGGAGAAGGAACAAAAACAATTGGTAGTTATTTCCAAATTGGTAATCAATTTACTATAGGAATGAAAGAGGAAGAGATTGTAGAAAATACAAAAAATTTAATAGCCCAAATTGTTAATTATGAGAGAAAAGCAAGGGATTATCTTTTAAAAAATTTGAAAAATGAAATTGAAGATAGGGTTTGGCGGGCTTATGGAATATTAACTAATGCTATACTTTTAAATTCCGAAGAGGCAATTAATCTTTTATCAACTCTGCGGTTGGGAGTCTGCTTGGGGATAATTACAAAAATATCTCTTATAACAATTAATATTCTTAATATTCTGGTAAAAAGGGCTAATTTGATTTATTACTTAAAAAAGAAAGATCTTAATGAAGAGGAAAGGGATTATAGAAGGGCTTTACTGGTTAAAAAAGTTTTAAAAAAAACAGATGAAACAAATGAATGAAGAAATATTAAGAAAAATACCGGCTATTAATAGTTTATTAAATGAAGAGGAGATAAAAAAATTGATAGAAGTTTATCCAAAAAAACTTGTTTTATATTTTTTAAGAGAAGAGATTGATAGAATAAGAGAGGAGATGATTGCTGGTAAAAGAGACGGAATAGATAAAAAAGAAATTTTGGAGAATGTTAAAAAGAAAACTTTACCCAGTCTAAAAAGGGTGATTAATGGGGTAGGGATAATTCTTCATACTGGTTTAGGTCGGGCACCTTATTGCAAGAATATTAAAGAAAGCCTCTCAGAACTTTTAGAGGGATTTTGTAATTTAGAAATAAATGAAGAAAATGGTAGAAGAGGTAGCCGAATGCGTCATATTGAAAAGTTATTGATCGCTTTGACCGGTGCTGAAGCTGGTTTGGTTTGTAATAATAATGCTGCCGCTACTTATCTCATATTAAAAGCTTTAGCGGAAGGAAAAGAGGTGATCATTTCGCGGGGCGAATTGATTGAGATTGGCGGTTCTTTTCGTTTACCCGATGTGATGCGAGCAGCAGGAGTAATTCTCCGAGAAGTGGGAACGACTAATCGAACACACTTGCGCGATTATGAAGAAGCGATTAATGAAAATACCGCTTTAATTTTAAAAGTCCATAAAAGTAATTATCAAATTGTTGGATTTACTAAAGAGGTACCGATTGAAGAATTGGCAAAACTCGGTGAGAAATATAAAATTCCAGTAGTTGACGACTTGGGAAGCGGTGCTTTTATTGATTTTTCTCAATATGGACTTCCTAAAGAACCAGTAGTAAAAGAAAGCATAGAGAAAGGAGCAAGTTTGGTCTGTTTTTCGGGTGATAAATTACTTGGCGGTCCCCAAGCCGGAATAATTGTTGGTAAAAAAGAATACATTAAAAAACTTGCTTCCCACCCAATAATGAGAATTTTAAGAATTGATAAAACAAGATTAGCAATATTAGAGAATACTTTAAGACTCTTTTTTGATGAAGAGAGATTATTGAAAGAGCATGAAGTGATAAAAATGATTTTGAAAAAAGAAGAAGAGATAAAAAAGATGGCAAAAAAGGTATATAATGCTTTAAAAGATAAAAAGGAGAAATACCAATTAGGAATTATTTCTGGAGAATCGGAGATTGGTGGGGGCTCTTTGCCCGGAGTAAAATTAAAAACCTATCTTTTAAAAATTAAAGATAAAAATGTAGAAACTTTGGCCAGAAGATTAAGGGAAGGTAAAATTCCCATTTACGGAAGGATAGAAAAAGATAGTCTTTTATTAGATTTTCGGACAATTAGAGAAGAGGAAATAAAATTATTGATAAAAGGCTTGAAGGAAGTATTAAATTAAAATTAAAGGAGGACTTATGCGGGTAAAAATTGCTACTGAACTTTTTAAAAGATTATTAGAAAGAGTTATAAAAATTGTTCCCTCCCGTTCAACCTTTCCAATTTTACAAAATGTCTATCTTTCTTGTGATAAAGAAAATTTTTCTATCTATTCAACAGATTTAGACTTTTGGTGTTATGTAGAAAAAAAATTAGGAGATTCTATTAAAGAAAAAGGAGAAGCGGTAGTTTTTGGACGGAAACTTTTAGAAAGTTTACGAGAGATTTCTGAACCTCTCTTAGAATTGTTTGTGGAAGAAAATACCCTTTCTTTAAAGACCAGCAAAGGAAAATTTCAGTTTCTAACCGCTCCACCCGAAGATTTTCCAAAACGAGAGGAATTGCCCAAAGAAAATTCCTTTTCTTTTAATAACTATCTTTTAATTGAGATGTTTGAAAAAACAGGTTTTTGTGTTGCAAAGGAGACAACTCGGCCAGCGCTCACAGGAGTACTTTTAGAAACAAGAGATAATGAACTTCGTTTTGTAGGTACCGACGGTTATCGACTTTCTTTATATAAAAAAAGAATAGAAGAAAAACTTAATAAGAATATTGCTTTAATTATTCCGCCGACTGCTTTTGAATTACTTTTAGAAGATGTGAAAGATGTAAGAATTTATTTTGACGAATCTCGTATCGGTTTTGAATATGATTTGGAAGGAGAAAAATATTTATTTATCTCTCGATTGATTGAAGGCCCTTATCCTGATTATGAAAAGGCAATTCCTACCGTAAAGGAGAATTATTTTACCTTTGATGTTAAGGAATTTTTAAAAAGCTTAAAGCTGGTATCAATTTTTGCTCGGGCAGAAGATAAAACTAAAATGGTTATTTTAGATTTGAAAGAGGAAAGAATAAAACTCTTTACCGAGTCAGCAGAAGTTGGTAAAGGAGAGGAAGAGATTCGGGGGAAATATGTTGGTGAGGGGATGGAAATTGCTTTTAATGCTGTATATTTACAGGAAATTCTTAATCATATTGATAGTGATAAGGCAACAATTTACTTTACTTCACCAACTTCGGCAATGAAAATTGTTCCCGAAGAGAAAAAGGAAGGAGAAGAGATTTTATATCTTTTAATGCCAATGCATTATGAGAGGTAAATATGAAAAATAAAAGAAAATTATTTTTAATTTTGCTTTTAAATCTCTTCTTTTGCCAAAAAAAAGAGGAAATTTATATTCAGGGCTGGATTTCTAAAATGGAATTTACTAAAGAGAATGTAAAGTATTTTCGGGAAGTATGGGTTTACAATTATCGGGGTTTTAAAATGATTCCTAAGGTCTTTATTAATGATACCCTTTTGCAATTAAGAAATGAACCTTTCACTTATGCCTATTATGGAAATTATTCACCTTTTTTTGGCAATCAAAAATATAAGTTGAGGGTAGAACATTATGATGGAATTGCTTTCTCCGAAGTTTATATGCCCAAGGAGTTTGAAATTCTTTATCCGAAAGAGGAGACAGTTATTGAGAAGAATTATTTGCCTTTTAAAATCTTTTGGCAGAAAAGTGAAGGTGCCGAATGGTATGAAGTTGTGTTTAATGTGGAGTATGATTATTTTTTGCCCAATGGTGAAGAGGAAGAATTTGTTTTTTCTTTAGATACCGTTTTAAAAGATACCTTTTTAATAATTGATGGAAAAAGAATCTTTCCCGAATTCGTAGACGAAATTATTAGTGGAGAAGGAAATATCACCGTTTATTCAGGAACAGGTCCAGCTTTAAGACCAGGAGAAAAGGGAAATGTAAAAGGTCTTGGTTACGGTTTCTTTAATGCCCTGTATTCTCCTGAAGATCGGATTTTTTATATTGAAGCAGAGCCAAAAGTAAAAAGAAAATTTAACAACAAACAAAAAATTTTAGAAAGGTTTAAAAACCGATAAGAGTTATGAAAATTTTAGTGGTTGGTGGTGGAGGAAGAGAACATACTTTGGTTTGGAAATTAAAGAAATCACCTTTGGTAAAAGAGATATACTGTGCTCCCGGGAATGGCGGGATTTCGGAGATTGCCGAAATAGTTAATATTTCTTCGGAAGATTTGAAGGGAATTTTAAATTTCTGCCAAGAAAAAAAGATTGATTTAGTAGTTGTTGGTCCAGAATTGCCTTTATCTTTAGGAATTACTGATTTATTAGAAGAAAATAATATTAAAGTTTTTGGTCCAAATAAAAAGGCCTCTCTTTTAGAAGCAAGTAAAGTTTTTGCCAAAGAATTTATGAAAAAATATGAAATACCAACAGCTGATTTTGAGACATTTGATAAAGAAAGTATTAAGAATGCAAAAGATTACGCTCTTTCTTTATTAGAAAAAGATGGTTTCTGTGTTATTAAAGCCGATGGCCTTTGCTTCGGTAAAGGTTCTTTTGTAATAAATGAAAAAGAAGAGGCATTTAGAATTATTGAAGATTTAATGGTTAGAGAAACTTTAGGAAAGGCCGGCGAGAAAATTGTTATTGAAAAATGTCTTTTTGGCTATGAGGCAAGTTTAATCAGTATTACCGATGGTGAAAAGTTTTTGTCCTTTTTACCTTCCCAAGACCATAAAAGGCTATTAGATAATGACGAAGGACCAAATACCGGTGGAATGGGTGCCTATTCTCCTTTACCTTTTTTGACCGAAGATTTATTAAAAAAGGCTAAGGAAAAAATTTTTGAACGATTACTTTTTGGTTTGAAAGAAGAGAAAATAGAATATTGTGGAGTAATCTATGCTGGCGTAATGATTAATAAAGAGGAGATTTTTGTTTTAGAGTTTAATGTCCGTTTTGGTGACCCCGAAACTCAGGTGATTTTACCTTTATTGAAATCCGATTTATTAGAAAATATTTTGTTAGCAAAAGATAAAAAATTGAAAGAGGGGTTAGAATTTTTTGATAAAAGCTGTCTCTGTGTTGTCTTAGCTTCAAAGGGTTATCCTTATCAATATGAGAAAGGAAAGAAAATTGAATTACCCCGAGAGATTGATGAAGAGAAGAACCTTCTTTTCCATTCTGGAACAGAAAAGAAAAATAATGAATTTTATACCAAAGGAGGTCGGGTATTGTCAGTTTGTGGAATAGGTAAGGATTTAAAAGAGGCAAAAGATAATGCTTACTCCTTAATAGAAAATATATATTTTGAAGGAATGCATTTTAGAAAAGATATTGGGAAAAAAGGAATAGAGTATTATGAAAAAAAGAATAAAACTTCTTCAACTCTATGAAAATTTTTTACTCGGTGGTGAAAAAGAGGTTTTATTAAATTTAATAGAAGAATTAAAACTTTCAAACTTACCAATTCTTATTCTTCCTGAAGAGAATAATAAAAAAGAATTTCCTAAAATAAAGCCACTTATTATATTTTATAAGAACGAATATTTCTTAAACATTGATGAAAAAGAATATGAAAATTTAAAAGGGTTATATTTTTTAGAATTTCGGGAAGAAGATTTTTTAATCTCATTAAAAGAACTTATTGATTTTTTAAAAAGAAGATATAAAATTGAAAAGAATTTTAAGGAGTTATCTAAGATAAAAAATTGGAGTTATATAGAAAAAAGAGATGATGAGGTTTTTTATATGAAACGGGGTTCTTATTCTTTATATTTTTTAGAAAAGGAATTAGGAAAAAGAATAAAAATAAGAAAGGATAATTATTTTAACATTTTAATTGTTTGCACGGGTAATACTTGTCGTAGTCCAATGGCAAAAGGGATATTAGAGAATTATTTGAAGGATTATCCGGTTTTTATCTATTCTGCCGGTACTTCGGCTTTAAGAAATTCGCCTCCTTCTTCTTATGCCGAAAAGGCATTAAAGGAAATCGGAATTGATATTAGTAATCATCGTAGTCAACAAATTAATGAAAAAATGGTTTGGCAAGCAGATTTGATTTTATGTGCTGAAAGAAATCATATCTATTATTTAGAAACTTTTTATCCCGAATTTAAAGATAAAATTTTTCTTATAAAAGGTTATCCTAATAAAGATGGTGAAGATCTTTTAGATCCGATTGGTTTAGATTATGACGTTTATGTAAGAGTAAGAGAAGAGTTAAAAGCTGCTTTAAAAAAAGTGGCTGAAGATATAAAAGAGAGATTTAATTAGGAGGAATTATGGATATTTTTTTAACTGAAGAACAAAAAATGATAAAAAATTTAACAAGAAAATTTGCCGAAGAAAAAATAAAGCCCGTAAGACAAAAATTGGATGAAGAAGGTAGATTTCCCTTTGAACTCTTAAAGGAAATGGCAAAACTTGATTTATTTCGGATTTATATTCCTGAAGAATATGAAGGTATGGGAGGAGGAATTTTTGAGATGTGTTTGGTGGTTGAGGAGATTTCCCGAATTTGTGGCGCAGTTGGTGTTTCTTATGCGGCTTGTGGTTTAGCAGCTTTTCCAATTATTATTGCCGGAAATGAAGAGCAGAAAAGAAAATATTTACCTAAATTTGCCAATGGCGCTATAGGGGCCTTTTGTTTAACAGAAGCTAACGCTGGAAGCGATGCGAGTAATGTAGAAACTGTCGCCATAAGAGATGGCGATTATTATATTCTGAATGGAACTAAACAGTTTATCACAAATGGGAGTGTTGCTGATATTTATGTGGTAGTGGCCTCTACTGATAAGAAAAAAGGCGCTCGGGGGCTTTCTTGTTTTATTGTGGAAAAAGATACTCCTGGACTTTCTTTTGGTAAAGAAGAAAATAAAATGGGAATAAGGGCATCAAAAACTACCGAAGTAATTTTTACTGATTGTAAAGTGCCAAAAGAAAATTTGTTGGGAAAAGAAGGGATGGGTTTTATTATCACAATGCGGACTTTTGATAAAACAAGACCCGGTGTCGGTGCCCAAGCAGTTGGGATTGCACAAGGTGCCTTAGAGGAAGCGGTTAATTACGCAAAACAGAGAAAACAGTTTGGCCAACCTATCGCTTCTTTTCAGGGAATTCAGTTTATGCTTGCTCAAATGGCAACTAAAATTGAGGCAGCAAGGCAATTAGTTTATTATGCCGCCAAAGTATGTGATAGCGGTGCAAAAAATATATCTGCCCTTTCTTCAATGGCAAAACTTTTTGCCTCAGATGTGGCAATGGAAGTGACTACTAATGCCGTCCAAATCTTTGGTGGCTACGGTTATATGAAAGATTATCCCGTAGAAAAGATGATGAGGGACGCAAAAATTACCCAGATTTATGAAGGAACAAATCAAATTCAACAACAGATTATTGCATTAGAATTAATAAAGGGAACTTATCAACCTACTCTTTGAGTAATATTTTAATAAGGGAGGAAATAATGAAAAATAAAATATGGTTTTTACTTTTTATCTTTACTTTCGTCTTTGCTACAGAAAAACTTGTTGAAGTAAAGATTTTTAATTATGAGGATATATCAAAAATCTCGGAAGAAGGTTTTACTATTATCAATCGCCAGGATAATTCTCTTTTTATTTTAACTGATGAAAAGGGGATTAGTAGATTAAAAAATTTAGGATATTTTCTCCAAGTAATTTATGAGGATTATCAAAAAGAAATGGAGAAGTATAATCTTCAATATCCATCTTTTCAAGAGGTGCTTTATCAATTGGATTCTTTAGCCCGTAATTTTAGAGGAATAACCAAATTGGAAACTTTTGGTTTTAGCGGTAATTATCCTATCGTAGGAATAAAAATTACTGATAATCCATTAATTGAAGAAGAGGAGCCGGAGATAAAAATTACTGGCTGCCATCACGGAAATGAGAAGATTTCTACAGTTATTTGTTTATATTATATTAAAAGATTATTAAGTGAATATAACGAGAATCCCTTAATAAATTATTTAATAAATAACCGAGAAATTTGGATTATTCCAATTTTAAATTCTTATGGCTATGTTCTAAATAGGCGGTATAACCATAATAATGTAGATTTGAATCGGGATTACGGTTATATGTGGGCAGGAAGTGGAAATAGTCCCTCTCCTTTTTCTCAAAATGAGACAAAAATAATGAGGGAGCTATCAGCAAATAACAATTTTCTTTTCTCTTATGATTACCATTCGGCCGCTTCTTATGTAAATTATTTATGGGATTTTCATCCCAAGGATCCACCTGATTCTAATTATATTATCTATCTATCTCAAAGATATGCAGATTCCACTTATGGTTCTTCCACAACCCGTTTAATGCCAATTAATGGTTATGACTGGTACGAAGTAAGGGGTTCTTCTCAGGATTATCTTTTTGGCGTTTTTGGGACGTTAGCCTGGACAATAGAAACCCAACAACCTGCATCTCAAATACAGATTGATTCAATATGTTTAGCAAATTATCGGGCATTTATTGATGTTTTAACCATTATGAAAAAAGGAATTGTTGGAAAAGTATTTGATTCTATAACCAATGAACCGATACCAGCATTAATTACTTTTTATTCACCAAAAAGATGGCATATTTATAATGATCCTTATTTAGGCGACTTTTATAAACCTTTACCCGAAGGAAATTATAGTATAAAAGTATACTCTTGTGGATATCACCAAAAAATAATTGAAAATATAAGGGTAAATCCTGATACAGCAGAAGAAATTTTGATAAAACTTATTCCAAATGAAACTCCCCTTGGTTTTGCGTATCGGGTTTACTATGTAAAAAGAACTACTTCTGACGAACAAAATCAAACTTTAACTACCGATTGTTTAGGTTTACCCGACTCTATTTTCTATTCTTTATGTTTTAATGGTGAAATTGTCTTAGAAGTTGATAAAAAAACACCAATTAGAGATTTAGAAGGAATTGATTTTATAGTTTATGAAGGAAATGACGGGGTTATTGAGAGTTATGATTGTTATCTATCATTAGATTTAATAAATTGGTATTATTGTGGTAGAGGTTTAGGGACACAAGGTTTTGATTTGAATAATACTCCTTTGGACAGTGCCTATTATATAAAGATAGTGGATATGAATAGTGGTTCCAATACTTTACCTTATGCCGGGTTTGATTTGGATGCTATTATCTATTATATAGGAGAAGTTGGTTTAGCAGAAAAAGAAATTGATAAAAAGGTATATAAAGATGAGTTAAGAATTTTCAATTATTTAGGTCAAAATATAAAAAATAAAAGGATAGAAGAATTGAAAAAGGGTATTTATTTTGTAAAAAATAAGAAAGAAATAAAGAAAATAGTTAAAATAAGAAATTAAAAAGTATAAGTTTCTGTAAATTCACTAAAAGATTTTAACCCACGTAATATTTAGATACTAATATTTTTTCAAAGGGTTCCAAAAAGAAGCAAATTTAAATAAAAATAGAGTGCTTATTTTTAGGAGATTAATAATTTCCCTATATCTATAGGGTAATTGGTATGTTAATATTTTCCGCTAATTTAGTTTACACTTTATTTTTTCTATTTGACTTTTTCTTATAATTTCTTTAAAATTTAAGCAAATTTTTAAAAGGGGTGGGCTATGAGAAACTGGATAATTTTTATATTATTTTTGGTAATATTGATTTTTTCCTGCACACCTTTGAGGTTAGAAAGGCCATTAACACCGCCTTTTACTATAAAACCTTTGCCCGAAATCCCAATTTTAAGGCAGGGTAAATATTTAGGAAAATTTAAAGTTAGCTTCTATTGGATAGTGAAAGAGGAGGATTATAAAGGGAAAAAAAGCATTCCATTGTATTTAGAAGATGGAAGGCTTTTAGGTTATTTTTGTGCAGATTTTATTAAAGACTTTAAAATAGAATCTTGTGCCCAATTAAGGGACGGACGGATTATATCCTATCTCAAAAAGAAAAATCGGGCAAAAATTGTTGATAAGCCTTTGGGATTTGGTTTTAAATTAACACCCTTAAAATCCATTGCTGTAGACCCCGAATTTATTAAACTCGGTTCTCTTTTATTCATTCCTAATATTTTTGGCTTAAAGATAAATTCTCACGAAACTCATAACGGTCTTTTTTACGCCCACGATATTGGTTCAGAAATAAAAGGAAGAAAAATTGATATATTTTTAGGGTATAAAGAAAACCATCATAATTTTAAATTGGCTGGGATAAAGCACGGAACCGAAGTAGACGTTTATTTATTAGAATAGCGGTTTTATCTTAAAATATCAAGGGATATTGGAGAATAGATTTTTTCAAAAATTTTCTCTTTAAGATATATTTTTTTAAAAAAGTCTTGCCACCATATTTCATACATTTCTTTTAAGGTAACTATCCTTACGTTTCTTTCTTTCAGTTTTTCAATTAAGGTTTCAAAATCCTTTATGGAGTAGTCAGTAAAATATCTTGGATTTTTTACTATCCGATGGAAAAGGAGAATAATATATTGGTTATTATCAATATATTCTAATACCTCTTCAATCTTTGTATCTTTTCTTACCTCTTTAATTCTTAAACACCATTTATTTAAAAGAAAATTTGCTTCTCCAAACTCTGTTCCTCTTGCTTGTAAATAACCATTTCTTATTAAAGAATTTATTACCCTTTTATCATATCTTCCATAAGGATAGATAAAGGTAACTACCTCTTTTTTAAAAATATTTTCTAATAATTCTTTTGATTTTTTTACCTCTTTTTCAATCTCCTCTTCTTTTAATTTAGTTAGATTTGGATGGGTTAAAGAATGGGAAGCAATTTCAATATCTAAATTTTCTAACATCTCTTTTATTTCCGGAATCGTTAGATACCGATAATCGTTTTCATTTTTAATTTTTTTATGTTTTAAATAATCAACAATTAAACCGAGAGTAAACTTAAAATTATATCTTTTTAAAATAGGGTAGCTATTCTTATACACTGAATAAAAGCCATCATCAAAATTTATTGAAACATATTTTTCATTTGATAAGATTATAAAAGAAAAGAGTATTTTAAATATCAAGAAAAAGTTGTCTTCTTTTCTCTTTTAAATCTTCTAAATAAAAATAGGGAAGTTTTATCTCACCTAAAAAGAGTTTTCCTTTTCTTCCACCATGACAATCAGAGCCACCAGTGATTAGAAGATTATATTTCTTAGCAATTTCTAAAAAGTAATGGATATGGTATTCAGTATGTTCGGGATGATAGACTTCAATTCCTAGTATGCCCATTTTTATTAAAGGAAAGATAATCTTTTCAAAATCATAAGAAATCGGATGGGCTAAAACAGGAATTCCCTTAAAGTCTTTTATAAGTTGTAATGCTTCGTTTGGACTTATTTCCATTTTGGGCACATAAGCAGGACAATGATAACCAATAAATTTCATAAAAGCTTCTTCAATATTAGAAACATAACCCTCTTCTAACAAAGCCTGGGCAATATGGGGTCTACCAACCGTTCCATTTTTGGCAATTTCTAATACCCTTTTTAACTCAATCTTTATTCCTTGCTTTGATAAATTACCAATTATTTTTTCTGCCCTCTCTATCCTTTTATCCTGAACCTTTTTTAAAAAGGATTTAAGGGTAGAATTTTTATAATCTAATAGATAACCTAAAATATGGATATCTTTATCTTCCATTACACAAGAAAATTCACAAGCGGGAATGATTTCTATTCCTAATTTTTCACCTATCTTCATTGCTTCTTCAATGCCAGCCACCGCATCATGGTCAGCAATACCAATCGCCGAAAATCCTAATTCCTTTGCCTTTCTTACTACCTCTTCTGGTGAATAGAGTCCATCAGAAAAGATAGTATGAATATGAAGATCGCAATAACGAGAATCTTCCATTAAATTTTAAGAAAACCTTTTAAAAATTTTTTCTTCTAATTCTTTTAAAAGTTCCTCCCCTTCTTTTAAATAAGAAAGACTTTTTTCTTTCTTTTCTTTTTTAAATTCTTCATCTTTTAAAGAAATAAGATTAATTAAAACATTGTAATAGGCTCCTTTCATTGCTGAGTATAACAGATTTACCCCAACTCCACAATCAGAAATAGCATTTTTATTACCATATTCAGCAATAAAAGAAGATAATTTTAAAACCTCTAAGGATTTTTCCATTACCTCAAAAGGCACAGTAATAGCATTTTTTAATGCTTCCTCAATTTTATTATCCCGATTCATATCTTCCTTTGGTAATTTAAATGCATCCATAACCCGGTTAAAGGCATCGCAATCCAATTGGATAAGATTATAAAATCTTTGAGCATAAACATCTAATTTACTTCTTAATTCCTTCATCTTATCCTCATATTCTAAATATGCCTTTTTACCAATTGTTAAATTACACACCATTATTAATAAAGAAGTACCAAGATTAGCAGCCAAAGCAGAAACAGCACCACCACCCGGTGTTGGGGAAGGAGATGCTACTTCGCCAAGAAATCCAGCAAGACTTTTTGTCTCCGGAAGTCTTAATTCTAAAATTTGGTTTTCTTTGAAAGTATCAAGTTGAAGATAATAAACTGCCGTATCAATCAGTGCCTTCAAAGGAACTAAGCCAACAATTTCTGATTCCCTTATCATTACTCCATATCTTTCTGCCTCTCTTTTCACCATTTCAAATACCCGATAAAGGGGGGTCTGCAAATAATTAGTCATATTGATAGATACTTGAACACAATTCTTCTCTTTAATCTCAAAACCCAAGGCTTTCACATATCTTAATCCGCCATCTTTAAATCTAATTGCTTTTGCGATATTTTTTGCGATGTTTAAATCGGTGGTATTAAGATTAATATTATAAGCAATCAAAGGAAAACGAGCACCAACAACCGTTGCGCCAGCGGTAGGATGGAGTTTCGGTTTTCCAAAATCTGGCGCCCTTTCTGGATTTTTTTCTATCTCTTCTTTTAATCCTTCAAATTCACCTTTTCTAATATTTGCCAAATCCACT
Source organism: Caldifarciminota bacterium (assembly GCA_025060715.1). Taxonomy (GTDB): domain Bacteria; phylum Hydrothermota; class Tepidihabitantia; order Tepidihabitantales; family DTDR01; genus DTDR01. The sequence continues at coordinate 18,839 of JANXBG010000013.1, forward strand.
CGGTCGGGACGAGTTGCTGCTTGTTCATATAGATAAACAGGAATGTTTAACTCATCAGCAATCCTTTTGCCCAATTTTTTTGCTAATTCCACACATTCCTCCATTGTTATTCCTGAAATAGGTACAAAGGGAATAACATCAGTAGCACCAATCCTTGGGTGTTCACCCTTATGCTTTGTTAAATCGATTAATTCACTTGCTACTTTTGTTGCTCGAAAAGCAGCTTCCAAGCAACTTTCGGGTTCACCGATGAAAGTTATTACACTCCGATTATGATCGGGATTTGTTTCAACATCTAAGAGAAAGACATTTGGTACCGATAAGATTGCCGAGACAATTTTGTCTATAACTTCTTTTCTTTTTCCTTCAGAAAAATTGGGAACACACTCAACTATTTTTCGCATAGAAAATAATAATAAAAAAAATTGAAAATTCAAATAGGCAGAAATTTACTTTTTGAGAAAGTCTAAACAAATAAAATAAGATATTAGAGCGGCAATAATTAAAAATTAGCAAAACTCTCAATTAAGTTAAGGATTTTAATTTTTTTCAAGGAAATAGATTTAAAAAATAGGGAAGATAAAGAAAAAGGTAGAGGGAATAAATTGGGGGAACAGTATACTATACGATATAGTAACGATTTTAAAATACTGAATTTTTATAAATATTTATAACACCCTTTGGTTTAGCAGTACTTTGCTACTTATTATTGGGTAACAGCTAATCATTAATATTAAAAATTGAGAAACTTTTAGATGTTGAAAAGAATTTTAAATTTTATAAAATTACAATATGATAGCATTAATTTTTAACCTGATTTTTGTTATCCCTCTTCCTAATAGTCCTTCTTGGCTCTCAATTGATAATGATTATTCTACCGGTGGCGGCTTTTGGGATATTGATAATAATTCTTATATTGATTTTGTAACCAGTAATGGTAACGATATGGCAGAAAACCAAAATGGTATTTATTTTAATTATTATGGTGAATTAGAAAGGACCTGTTCTTGGCGTAGTCAAGATTATGGATATTTTGGCCATTTATATCTTGGTGATGTGAATAATGATGGTAATTTTGATTTGGCAGTTAGTTATTTAGGTATAGGTAATATCAGCGGTAAAATAAGAATTTATTTAAATAATGGACAAGGGTTAAATCCTTTACCTTATTGGTATTCTTCAGAGAATTTACATTCCTTTGATTGTTGTCTTGGCGATGTTGATTTAGATGGCGATTTAGATTTGGCAGTTGCGTGTGGTGATGTTTATAATAATATCAATGAGCCAGCAAGGATTTATAGAAATAATAATGGTATTTTTGACACCATCCCCTTTTGGCTTTCCTCAGACCCTTCACCTTCGGATGCAATAAGATTTGTGGATATAAATAATGATGGTTATTTAGATCTAATAGTTGGCCACAGGAGAAGGATAAATGTTTATATTTCTAATAATGGAATTTTGCCGCAAAATCCAACAATAAGATTTTCCGTGGCCGGTTGGGTATTAAGGATGGCGGTTGGTGATTATAATAACGATGGCTATTATGATTTGGCAGTTGCTTCTAATGGACAATTGTCGGGTGACCGTTCGCGAATTCTTATCTATAGAAATAATCTTGGAGTTTTAGATACAGTTCCAATATATACTTTATTAACTAATACTCGTTATTCTTCAGTTGTAGCCTTTGGCGATTTGCAAGGTGACGGTTATTTAGAATTGGCTTGTGGTGGTTGGTGGGAAAGTGTTTGTGTTTTTGAAAATCATCACGGTTCTTATTCCCAAACTCCGGAATGGTCTTATAATTGGGGAACAAATTTAGTATGTGAAAACATTATGTTTGGTTGCATTAGAAACGATCATTTAAGAGATACAACCGAAATAAAAATTGGTAATGGTGAAAGAAAATTGTTTAATGTTAAAAAAATTCCACTCCAAAGATTAAATTCGGTTTATCTTAATGGTAGAAGATTATCTTTTGAAGAATTTAGTTTTGATTATCTTACCGGTTATTTTACTTTTAGAGAAACGCCAAGAATTGGTGATACAATATTAATTAATTATACCTATTCACCTTTTTGTGATTTGGGAATAACCAATTGGGACCGTTCCCGGGGTAATCTCTTATTTTTAAATACTACCAGTAGCGGAATTGTTCTGTCTGAGAAGAAAGAGATAGATAAGAATTATAAAGATATTTACAACATTTTTGGCCAAAAAGTTGAGTCAACGGAAAAGAAAAAGGGGGTTTATTTTATTAATAAAAGGAAAATTGTTAAAATTAAATGAGGATAAAAAATATCCTATTTTTTGATAAAGTAGAAAGTACCCAACTTTTGGCAAAGGAATTTATTTTTTGTAAGAAAGATTTATTAATTGTTGCTAATGAACAGGAAAAAGGTTATGGTCGTTATCAACGTTTTTGGTATTCACCAATTGGTGGCTTATATTTTTCTTTTCTTTTAAATTTAGAAAAAGAGGAAATAATTTCTCCTTTTGATATAATTTTTCACATTGTTAAAAGTGTTACCATCTCTTGTGAAGAGGTATTCATTTTGAAAGAGAAATTACAGATAAAATGGCCTAATGATATTTATTATCAGGATAGAAAATTATGTGGCATCTTAGCAGAAAAATTTAACTCTTCTTTAATTTGTGGTTGTGGGATAAATTTGAATAATAATGAATTTCCCCAAGAGATTAATAATGCGATATCTTTAAAAGAGATTTTAAAAAGGGAAATAAATTCTTATGAAAAATTTCTTCTTTTAGAAAATATTTTACAGAAGATAAACTACCAGGAGATCAGAAAAGAAGATTTGCTTATTTTTCTAAAGGAGCGAAATTATTTAAAAAATAAGAAAGTTAAAATCTTGCTTTCTTATAAGAAAGAGATTACTGGTATTTGTGTTGATATTGATGAAGATTATTCACTCCTTTTAGAAAAGGGAATAAAAATTTTCAGTGGTGAGGTAGAAAAGGTTTATCTATGAACTCTTTAGCTTGTGATATTGGAAACAGTTTTGTAAAATTTGGCTTTTTTAAAGATAATCACTTAATAATGGTAATGAATGTCAAAACAAAAGATTTATCAAAGGATAAAAGATATTTTTTCTTTTTAGATAAAGTAAAAGATGTTATCATCGCTTCGGTAGTGCCGAAAGCAAAAAAGATTTTAATAAGGGAAATTAAAAATTTTAATAAAAAAATAAACATTTATTCCCTTTCTGATTTAGAGATTGATTTTGATTATTCTTTATATGAAAAAAATAAATTGGGTGAAGACCGGATTAGTAGTTGTTATTATGTCTATAAATTTTATAAAAAAAATGGTATTGTTTGCGATTTAGGAAGCGCTACCACTTTTTCCTGTGTGAAAAAAGAAGGTATTTTTATCGGCGGTTTAATTTTACCAGGAATTTTAACATCCTATTTTTATTTGGCCCAAATTAAAAAGATTGTTAAAGATAATTTTATTTTTGATAAAGAAATAGAAGTAAAAGCCCTTTCTCCAAAAACAGCAGTTTTAGAGGGAATAAAATTTTTTGTTTTGGAAGGGTTATCTTTTTTAATTAAAAAATATAAAAATAAGGTTGGTAAGGATTTTAAAGTTTTTTTAACTGGTGGACTTTCTTTTCTTTTTTATCCCTATCTTAAAGGAATTGATTATTTTGAACCTTATCTTGGTTTAAAGGGGTTAAATCTTATTTTAAAGGAGGTTTTATGGGGTTAATTGGTGTTTTTTTGGATGTACAAAATATTCAAGAAACCTTTGAAAGACAAGGAAAAGAAGTGAGGTATGATGTTTTAAAAAGAAATATAATTATTCTAGGAAAAAAAGAAGAGGAGGAATACAAATTTATTGCTTTTGTTCCCTATAAAAGGGATGATGAGCGAAGGCAGAGATTAATTGACGCTCTTTCTTTTCAAGGTTATCGGGTGGTTGCCAAGCAGACAAGAGAAAGGCTTGATGGTAGTATTAAAGCCAATATGGATATTGAGATAACCTTAGAGGTATTATCAATGATTAATTATCTTGATGGGATAATTCTTGTTACTGGTGATGGTGATTTTGTTCCTTTGGTTGATTATGTTTCTAAATTGGGTAAAAGAGTGGTGATAATTGGTTTGGGTCGTGGTTATACCTCAGTGGAATTGATTCGTGCTTGTGATGAATACTATAATATGGATGAAATGGAGGGAGTGATAAAAGAGGTCTATCCCTCTACTTTCAAAGAAGAATGATTTTAGCCTTAGAGACTAGTTCACCTAATTGCGAAATATCTTTTTTAAAAGATAATAAAGAGGTTTTTTCTATTTTTGCTGACACCCATTCCAAACACGAAAAAAACCTTATTTTACTTCTTGATTTTTCTTTAAAATATTTAAATATCTCTTTAAAAGATATTGAATTGATTGGCATAAGTATTGGCCCAGGAAATTTTACGGCTTTAAGGGTTGGTTTAGCAACTTCCTTTGGGCTTTCCTATCCTTATAATATTCCTTTAAAAGGAATAAATACTTTAGATGCCCTTTATCATACCTGTTTATACTATTTTGAAGAGATTAAGGAGAAAAAAGTTGTTTGTGTAATTGATGCTAAAAGAGAGACCCTTTATAGTGCAGTTTATCAAAATCAAAAAAGGCTTACCGATTATCAGTTAATTTCTATTACTAAATTCCCAAGTCTTTTTCCTCAGGAAGAAGTTGATTTTATTTGCGGTAGCGGTATTCTTTTTTATCCCGAATTATTTAATAACTATAAAAAGATTAATATTTATTATCCAAAAGCAAAAATTATAGGACTTCTTGCCCAGGAGGCAAAAAAGGAGGGGAAATTAGATGCTCCTTTTTCTCTTTCTCCCTTCTATCTAAAGGAACCGGATATTAGAAAATGAAGATTGTCTATTTGTCAGCATCAATTTGTGGTTATGAATGGTTAAAGGAGATAATTTTGAACAAAGAGTGTGAAGTTATAGCCATTATTACTTTAAATAAATTTGCTAAAACAAAAATGTATGATGGGATACCTTGCGAAAAATGGTATGAATTTTTTTTGCCGGTTTATGAGATTTTTAATATTAACCAAGAGATTTCTTTATTAAAAAAGTTGAAAGGAGATTGTTTAATTGTTGGCGGTTGGCGACAAATTATTGATAAAGAGATTCTTTCTTTATTTAAAAAAGGGGTTATTGGTTTTCATCCAACTTTGTTGCCAAAAGGAAGAGGACCAAGTCCGATTATCAATTCAATAATGGCAGGAATAAAAGAAAGCGGTTTGACAATGTTTTATTATACAGAAAAAGTTGATAGCGGTCCGATTATTGGTCAAAAGGAATTTATTATTGAAGATGATGATTATACCTGGGATGTATATAAAAAAGAGATTGAAAAAGGAAAAGAATTGATAAGGGAATATTTACCTTTAATAATTAAAGATAAAGTAAAACCTCAATGTCAAGATGAAAGACTAGCTACCTATTTTCCCAAATTGGATAAAAAGATTTTTAATCAAATAAATTTGGAAGATGGCTTAATTTATAATTATCGAAAAATCCGAGCATTGTCAAAATACGGAAAAAATGAATTAGGACTTTTGTCTTACGAAGGTGCCTATTTTTATTATAATAATAAAAAAATAATTATTTGGAAAGCATCACCAATAAAAGAAAAGGATTTTGGTGGGTTAAAATTAGATTTTAAGGAAGGTTCATTATTTTTAGAGAAGATTGAAATTGATGGAAAAGAATATGAGGGTTGGGGAAAAAAAATTGAGGATATTACTTAATAATTCAACCTTTTATAAAAAATCTTATTATCGCTTGCCGGACGTTTTACACGAACTAAAACCAGAAAAAGGTCTTTTTCTTCTTTTGGATGAAAAAGAAAATCTTTTGGGTTTAAGTAAAGTTAAGGAACTTTTTTGGGACAGAAAAATTTTTGGATTTAATTGTGGCAGAATTGAATATTTAATTTTTAGAAAAGAAGTTGATGATATTTTAAAAGAAATTTTTATTAGAGAAATCTTAAAGAGAAATAAAAATAAGAGATTTTTAGATATCAGCATTGAGGAAAAGGATAAGAAGTTAAGAAAGATTTTACTAAAATTGGGTTTTAAAGAGATGGTGAAATATGTGACTTATCATATCAGATTGCCAATAAAGTTTTCTAATTCTTTAAGAGAAAAAATAGAAGTGGCTAAAAAGGAAGATTTGGTCGAATTAGAAAAAATAAGTGCCCATTCCTTTTTTAATACCCGATTTTATAAAGACAAAAATTTCAAAAGAAAGTTAATAGAAAAATTTTATAAAGAATGGATAAGAAACTCTTTTAATAATAAGAAAGAACACCAAATTTTTGTTTATAAAATAAATAATAAAGTTATTGGTTTTATTAATTGCCGAATTTTGAAATTAAGCAAAAGAAAGATAGGAATCATTGATTTGATTGCTGTTGAAAAAAAATACCGAGGAAAAGGAATTGGCAAAAATTTGGTTAAAAAGGGATTAGAATATTTTCAAAGAAAAAGGGTAAAAGAAGTTTATGTGGAAACGGAAAAAGAAAATTTATCGGCTTTGCGATTATACAAAAGTTTAGGGATGAGAATTGTTGGCAAAAGAAATACCTTTCATTTTTGGTATGGAGAAAAATAAAGTATTAATAATTGTTGCCCATCCTGATGATGAAGTTTTGGGAATGGGTGGGACAATTGCCAAATATTCTTCTGTGAAAGATTTTTATCTTTTAATTCTTACTGATGGTGTTTCGGCACGAAATAAAAAGTTAATAGAAAAACAAGAGGAGAACGCGAAAAAAGCTAACTTTTTTTTAGGGGTAAAAGAAATTTATTTTGCCCGATTTTTAGATGAACAATTGGATAAATATCCTTTATTAAAAATTATTAAAAAGCTTGAAGAAGTAATAAATAAAATAAAACCAAAAGAGATTTATACCCATTTCCCTTATGATGTAAATCAAGACCATCAAATAACCAGTAAAGCCGTTTCGGTTGCTTGTCGGCCTTTATTTAACTCATCAATAGAAAAATTTTTTACCTTTGAAATTCCTGGTTCAACCGAATGGAATTTTTTAAACAAATTTTCGCCCAATTATTATGAAGTTTTAACAGAAGAAGAGATAAATAAAAAAATTACCGCCTTTAAATTTTATGAAAAAGAGGTAAAAGATTTTTTTCATCCCCGAAGTGAAGAAGGGATAATTAATAAGGCAAAGATGCGAGGTTTAGAAATTGGTTTTCCTTTTGCTGAAGCCTTTTTTTTAATAAGAGAAATAATCAAATAATAAAAAGTAAAATTTTTCAAACTCCAATTAGTGCTTTGCAGTTTAATTTAAATTTTTTGATATGTTCATTATCGGAGGTTAAAAAGTTTGCTCCATTAACTTTTGAATTTAGTTAATTTGTATCTATTATAAGTTTCGGTAATTATTTTTAACGCATTTACTATAACACTTTGAATTTTCATTAATTTTGGGTATAATAAAAGATTATTAAATTATTAAATTTTATTATAAAAGGAGGATGTATGGCAGAAAAGATCACTTTATCAGTGATTAAAGCCGATATTGGTGGTTATGTAGGCCATTCTTCCAGTCATCCCCAGATTTTGGATAAAGCAAGAGATTTACTTGCTGAAGCAAAAGCAAAAGGAATTATTATTGATTTTTATGTAACTAATTGTGGGGATGATTTGGAGTTAATAATGACTCATGATAAAGGAGTAGATAATCAAGATATTCATAAATTGGCTTGGGATACTTTTGTTGCTTGTACTGATTTAGCAAAGGAGTTGAAACTTTATGGAGCTGGTCAAGATTTACTTTCTGATGCTTTTTCGGGGAATGTAAGAGGTATGGGACCAGGTGTGGCTGAGATGGAATTTATTGAAAGGAAATCTGAACCAGTGGTTGTTTTTATGGGTGATAAATGTGCTCCTGGTGCTTGGAATCTTCCTCTTTTCAAAATTTTTGCTGATCCTTTTAACACTATTGGTTTAGTTATCGACCCTTCAATGCATGAAGGATTTAAGTTTGAGGTTCATGATATTAAAAAAGATGAAAACTTTTTCCTTTCTTGTCCAGAGGAGATGTATGATTTATTAGTTTTGATTGGTTCCTGTGAAAATTATATAATTAAAGCAGTTTACAAAAAAGATGGTGAAATTGCTGCTGTTTCTTCTACTCAGAAATTGGCATTAATTGCTGGTCGTTATGTAGGTAAAGATGATCCAGTTTTAATTATTCGTGCCCAAGCCGGTTTACCAGCAATAGGTGAAATATTGGAACCCTTTGCTTTTCCTCACTTGGTTTCTGGTTGGATGCGTGGTTCCCATTATGGTCCTTTAATGCCTGTCTCTCAAAAAGAGGCTAATCCTTCAAGATTTGATGGGCCACCGAGGGTAATTGCCCTTGGTTTTCAAATTGCCCAAGGGATGTTAATTGGTCCCCGAGATTTATTTGATGACCCGGCTTTTGATTATGCTCGTAAAGAGGCAAATCGGATAGCCAATTTTATGCGTAACCACGGGCCTTTTGAGCCCCATCGTTTGCCTTTAGAAGAAATGGAATATACAACTTTACCTGAGGTTTTAAAAAGAATTTCTGAGAAAAGAAAGAAATAGATTAAAATATCGTAGTTACTCTTAAAACCTCTTCAATTGTTGTGATACCTTTTTTTACTTTATCAAAGCCGTCATCTCTCATTGTTTTCATACCCTTAGAAACTGCTACTTGATGTATTTCGGTAGCGCTTTTATTTTTTAAAATCATCTCTCTTAATGTATCATCAATGATTAAAAGTTCAAAGATACCGGTTCTTCCCCGATAGCCAGTATTATTACATTCTTCACAACCTTTTCCACGGAAAAGTTGTATTTTCTCTTCTAATCCCAGGTATTTTAAAATTTCTGGTTTTGGTTGATAACTTTCTTTACAGGCTGGACAAATTTTTCTTACTAATCTTTGTGCTAAAACACCAATCAACGAAGAGGCAATTAAATAAGGTTCAACTCCGATATCTACTAATCGGGTCACAGCAGTTGCTGCATTATTAGTATGAAGGGTAGAAAAGACTAAGTGGCCAGTTAAAGCTGCTTGAACAGCAATTTCTGCTGTTTCTAAATCTCTAATTTCGCCCACCATTATTACATCGGGGTCTTGTCTTAATACCGAACGTAAACCGGTAGCAAAAGTTAAACCTTGTTTTGGATTAATTTGGATTTGTCTAATTAATGGTAAAGTATATTCCACTGGATCCTCTAAAGTGATGATATTCTTTTCTTCACTTCGGATTGCTTCTAAGGCGGAATAAAGAGTGGTAGTTTTACCACTTCCCGTTGGACCGGTAACAAGAATTATTCCGTAAGGTTTTTTGATTAAAGTGTTAAATTTTATGAGATTTTCAGGAGAAAATCCTAATTCACTAAGTCCGATGATAATTGAAGATTTATCCAGTAATCTTAATACCGCGCACTCGCCCCAAAAAGTTGGAAAAGTAGAAACCCGAAAATCAATTTTTTTGTTATCTATAATCATTTGAAATTGTCCATCCTGTGGTCTTAATTTGTCCGCAATGTTTAAACGAGATAAAATTTTTATTCGAGAAATTACTGCGGGATGCATACTTTTTGCTACCTCGGTAAAAGTGTGTAAAACTCCATCTATTCTTAATCTTACTCTTAAAATATTTTCTTCCGGCTCAATATGAATATCAGAGGCTCGATTTTTTACAGCATAAGAAAGTATTGTGTTTACAAATTTAACAACCGGTTCTTGGGAAGCTTCTTCTTCCAATTTTTTTATTTCATCAGTAATTTCTGCTTCTATGCTTTTTTCTTCGCTGATAATTTGGGTTATTTCTTCAATGTTTGATTGATTAATCGATTTATAGTATTTATCAATAGCATCTTTAATATCTTCTTCGTTTGCCAAAACAGGGGTAATTTCTAAACCAGTTTTAAGACGCAAATCATCAATTACATCAATATCTGTAGGGTTAGCCATTGCAAGAGTTAAAGTATCACCAATTTTAAATAGAGGAAAAACATTTAAACTTCGACAAGCTTCTTCGGGGATTAGAGATAAAATTTCTTTTTCAATAGTATATCCAGAAATATCTAAATAGGGAACACCTAATCGTCGGGAAAGAGCCAAATAAAAATCTTCTTTGTTAATTAATCCCCGATTAATTAATAGCTTTTCTAAAGAAATATTACTATGTTGAGCTTCTTCTTCAAATTTTTTAATTTCCTTCTGGGAAAACCCAAATTCTAAAAGAACCTGATGAACTATTTTCTTATCTCCCATCATTCCTCCTTTTTATTATTTTTTAATAATTCTTCAATTTTACTTAAGAGAACTTGACTCTCAAAAGGTTTAGTTAAAAAAGCATCGGCACCTAATTCTATTGCTAATTCGTAATCCTTTTGTTGAATTCGAGCAGTAAGAATGATAATGGGAATATGAGCATACCTTCGGTCTCTTTTTAATATACTACATATTTGATAACCATCAATACCAGGAAGCATAAGATCTAAAAGAATTAAGTCAGGATTTTCTTTTCTTGCTTTATTCAAACCTTCTATGCCATTTTCAGCAGAAATTACTAAATAACCAGCGTCACTTAATCTCTTTTCTAAAATAAAACGGATAGCTTCTTCGTCTTCAATTATTAGAATCTTTTTCATACTTTTCTTCTATTAAAATGTCAGGAAAAGTTTTTTTAAGAAGTTTTTTAAGTTTCTCAAATTTTGTTTTTAGATCTTCTTTTTTCCCAATTACCATTGCAATAAGTTTTTCACCAATTTTTCTTATAGTTAGAAAATTTCCAAAAAAATCTTGAAAAAAATTTGAAATGATTTTAAAGTCTGTTTCTTTAATATCCTTAGTTAATCTTTTTATTTGAAAAATTCCTAAAGAAAAGTTTAATTCCTTTGCTTTTTTAAGTTCTCTTTCTTTATAATAGTTATATTCTTTTTCTTCTTGATAACAAGAGACACTAAAATAAAAAGTAGTTCCTTTATGTTCCTCACTTTCAAACCAGATTTTTTCGCCACTTCTTTCTATCAACTCTTTGCATAAAGCCAATCCTAATCCTGTGCCACTTCCTATGGAATATCCAGGATGAGAAATTTGAGCAAATTTTTGAAAGACTTTATATTGTTCCTCTTTGGGAATACCTATTCCATCGTCTTTTATTAAAATTATAATCTTATCTTCTTGGGGATCCTTTAAAGCCCGAATAATAATCTTGCCGTTTTCTTTACTATATTTTACAGCGTTTGATAAAAGATTAACAATTATTCGATAAAAAGCTTTTTCGTCAATAAAAGCAAAAGGTAAATTTTCGTGGATTTCTTTTATTAAAGTTAATCCTTTTTCTTTTACAATTACGTTAAGATTTTCTGTTAACTCTTCAATTATTTTTCTAATATCAACTTTTTGAGGCAATAGTTCATGTTGACCCGTTTCTATTTTTGTGAGGTCAAGTAAATCGTTAATTAACTCAAATAGTTTTTGAGCATTATTTTTAATAAGTTTTATAATCTTTTGTAAATTTTTATCAGAGATGTTTTCATAAATAAGATTACTTCCTTCTAAAATAGCAGTAAGAGGGGTGCGCATTTCATGAGAAAGAATTTGGATAAATTCACTCTTCGCATTAGAAAGTTTGGTTAATTCTTCATTAGCTTTTGCTAATCGTTCAGCAGTTTTGATTAATTCATTTTGAGAGGCTTGTAATTGTTGAGTAAGAATGGTGAGTTCTTGGTTCTTTTTTCTTAAATTTTCTTCAATTATTTTTAAATTGGTTATATCTCGAGCAATATGAACACAGCCAATAACCTCTCCCTTTTCGTCAAAAATTGGTGATACCGAAACTAAAAACACTTTTCTGCCAATTTCTATTTCTTCACTAAAATATATTTTTGTCCGTAGAGTTTTTGAAAAAGGACAGTTAATGATGGGTTCCTTTTTTTGATGAAAAATTTCATAACATTTTTTGCCAATCAAATCTTTTCTTTTAAAGAATTGATAAACCTTTTTATTGGCTTTAGTGATATTAAAATCTTTATCAATAATAATAATTAAATCATTTATCGCATCAAAAGTTTTTTCCCATTCCTGTTTTGTTAAATATAACTCTTTTGTTTTTTCAATTTCTTCAGTACAGTCTCTAAAAAATAATAAAAACTGATTCAATTTTAATGGTACACAAGTTTCTTCCCAGTGTTTATGGTTAATTGTTTTTAAACTTTTTATAAAACCTCCAGAAATTTTAGCTTGAAAAAGTGGACAAAAATCGCCGAGAAGATAACAAGGATAAGAGATATTTTTGAATTCTTGATAGCAATAATTATTATTTCCGAAAATTTGAAAATTTTCATTTACCAGATATACCTTTAAAGGAAGATGAGAAAGGATAAGCGAGAAATTTTCTAACATTTTTTCTTTATCGGTAAGGTTAACTAAAAGAAGAAGAGATTTTTCTTTGTCAATAGGTAACTTTACTATTCGAAAAGATTCTTCACCAATTTTTATATCTTTATTAGTGATCTTATGAAAATTTATCTTGTCTATTGGAAACAAATCATTATAATAAATAATCTCCTCAGAAGAAAGAATTGCTAAGGGAATGTTAGATTTTTCAACAATTTCGTAAAAACTTTTTAAAGAATCATCAATCTTCTGTTTTTCTTTTAAAAGTTGAGCCAAAAGGATAAAGAGTCGGTCAGGATTTATAGGTTTTTCCAAGTACGCATCAGCTTTTACCGAAATAGCTTTCTTGGCGGTAGCCAGAGATGAGAAGCCGGTAAGAATAACTGTTAAAGGAGGTGGTTTTATTTTATTTTTTATCTCTTCAATTAATTCTAAACCAGTTTTGTCGGGCAAATTAATATCAATTAAGAAAATATCATAATCTTCCGCAATTTTTTCTAATGCTTCTTTTGCTGTTGAAACACTATCGGTAAGATAGCCTCGAGAGAAAAGAATTTCTTTTAAGGATTGAGAGAAAAGGAGGTCGTCGTCAACAATTAAAATTTTGGGCGGTTTCTTAACAATATTAGTTTGCATTATTCTTTCTTTTGATACTTATAATGATAATAGTAATAATTTCGATATTTTTTTAATGGCTGATAGAAATTTAAAACACAACCAATGATCTTTTTTTCTCCATTATTTAACATTTTTATTGTCTCTTCTAACATAGGTAATTCAGTTTTTAAAAAACTGCAAATAAGTAATACACCGTCAACTTTTTTTGCTAATATAGAAACATCGGCGGCAATAAGGGCAGGTGGAGCATCAATAATAATAATTGAATATTCATTTTTCCATCTCTTTAACCATTCATCAACCCATTTTTTTTCTAATAAATCTGCTGGTGAGGGAGTTAAAGAACCAGCAGGTAAGATATAAAGATTTTCAAAAGGTTTCTTTAAAACATTGCCATTAAGATTATTTAAAATTAAATCAGTAAAACCGGGTTTTCTTTCTAAAGAGAAGATTGAATGGATTGTTGGTTTTCTTAAATCTAAGTCAATTAATAATGTTTTTAAACCACTTTGGGCAAAGATATAACTAAGATTGGCAGCAATTGTTGATTTCCCTTCTTTTGGGGAAGGTGAGGTAATAAGGAGGGTCTTTTTATTTTCTGTTAAAAATAACCAAGAAAGAGATGTTTTTAATAAACGATAACTTTCAGCACATGCAGTTTTTTCATCAGAAAAAGGAATAACATATCTCTTTATTCCATTTTTATTGTTTATTTTATTGTTTAAGTTGGGAATAGTGGTTAAAACACTGAGGTTCATTTTTTCAATATCAGAAACTGACTTTATGGTATTGTTAAGATAATCAACTAAGAAAGTAGCCGAGAAAGAAAAGAGAAGTCCAAAGAGAATGGCCGAGATTAGATTAAAAGACAGTGAAGGTTTTATCTTTTTTGCTGGAGTAGAAGATTCAATTAGAGTAATGCCCGAAATTCGACCAGCCTCATTAATTTTTGCTTCTTCATTTTTTTCCCTTAAAAGAGAATAAATCTTTTGCAATACTTCTAAATCTCGCATTAATTTTAAATAAGTCTTCTCTTTTTCTGGAAGCAGAGATAACTCCTTTTCATATTGAGAAAGTAATTGAGAAAGTTTATTTAATTTTGCTTGTAAGGCAAGAATTTCAATTTCCTTAAAGATTATCATTCTTTCTAAATTTTTTAGAAAATCTATTGGGTCAAGAAAGGTAACGGTATTAGTTTTTAATAAATTTTCTCTTATCTCCTTTTGTTTTTCTTCGATTTTTTTAATCTTCTCGTGGGTGAGCGGATAACCGGAAAGGAGTAGGTAAGTTTTTTCGATTTCTAAATTTTGATAAGTCTTCTGCATTTCGGAAAGAAGAGAAGGGCTTTCTTTTGTAACTTCATAATTTAATTGTTTTTTATTTTCATTAAAAGATTTTTTAAGATTTTCCAATTCTTCTTTTTTTTCGTTATATAAAGCATAGGCTTCATTATAAAGTTTTTTAATATTAATAATATTCTGAAAAAGTTCTTTTGTTCCTTCCTCTAAATGAGTAATTCGGTTTTCTTTTTTAAAATTGGTGAGTTCGTCTTCTTTTGCCTGCAATTCCTTTTCAATATCTTTTAAACTTTTAAAGGTAAATTCTTTTATTTTTCTAACATCTTCTTTAGTGATTTTCGCAACAAAATTTTCGAAGGTTTTAGCATAAGTTTCACACAAAATTTCCGAAAACTCCTTTTTTTTACTTCTTGCTTTTATATGTAGAATATCGGTTTCTTTAACAATTCTAATGGAAATGTTTTTCTGAATATCTTCTACTGACTTAAAATAATTTTTTGCTTTGGTATTTTGTAGTTCCTTTAAGACCAGTTCCATTAAAGCGTGGGATTTTAAAATTTCTGAGTAATTATATAATAAATTTTTTTGCTTGACAAAAGAGAAAGGAGTTGAATAAAATAGTTCATTTTTAAGTTTATCACTTTCAACCAAAATAGTTGCTTTGCTTTCGTATTCGGGTTCAGTGAGAAAGGTAACAATTAAAGAAATAGCTATTGAGATGATAAGAACAGCAATAATTAAATTTTTTCTTTCTTTAATAGTTAATAAAAATTTTTCTAAATTATACTCTTTCATTTTACCTCCGTGTTATATAGGTTAAATAAAGATTTAAAAAAACTGCTAAAGTAGTGATAAAAGGAAGGGTTTCTTTGATAACCGCAAATTTAGAGCGCGGAATAATTACTACATCACCGTTATCAAGAAGAAGCATTTCACCTTTTTTAATTGCTTTATTTAAATTAACAGTAATTTTTCTTTTCTCTTTAGAAACAAAGAGATTAACTTTTGATAAATCGGCATTGGAAGTTGGCCCACCAGCTTTAGAAATTAACTCTAAGATGTCACCGGTGTAAGAAAGGTTATAAGAACCAGGATTTCTTACTTCTCCCCAAATATGAGCTTTTATTATTGTTTCTTCCTTTTGGGGCTGAGCAATTAAGAATTTAAAAATTGATAATGTTAAAATACCCAAAAAAATAATCCTTTTCATAGAACCTCCTCTTTTATTAAAGAAAGCCAATAACTTTCTTTTTTAGTAATTTTAATCCTTTCATAATTGGAAGTATAAATAAAAAATTGGGGGTCAGAATAATTTTCTTTTTTCTTAATTTTCTCAACCAATTCAAAGACACCATCAATCACTTTTTTTTGACAATAAAAAGAAAGAGTTTTTTTAATCTTTTCAAAAGAAACACGATAATTGCGTCTATCCGGAGAATCGGGGTAGATTATTAATTCTGCCTCTGGACAGACATCTTTAATAATTTTACCAATTTCTTTTAATTGATAGTTTTCATTGGTGTCACCTAAATTAAATATCTGATTATTAACTAATTCTTCTTTAGCAAAAAGCACTTTAATTATCCCTTCGCAAAGGTCATCAATATGGATAAAGGGTCGCCACTGTTCGCCGCCATAAATCGGGATTTTTCCCTCTTTAACCGCCTTTAATACTAAAAGATTTACTACTAAATCATATCTTTCCCGGAAAGAAGGACCATAGCAAGTGGCAAAACGAAGGATTGTAGTAATTAATTCCTTGCCTTCCGACAGGAGAACTTTTTCTGAATCTAACTTAGTTTTTGCATAGAGTGATAAAGGATTGGTTGGACTTTCTTCTGTTAAAAATTTTTTATCAGAAGCACCATAAACTGAACAGGTAGAAGCAAAAATTAATCTTTGGCAATTTTTACTTTTTGCTAATTGGACAATAAATTTTGTTGCCAAAAGATTGGTTTCAATAGTTAATTTGTCAGAAATTGAACACGCTGGGTCGCCAACAATAGCTCCTAAATGAATGAGAGCGTCACAATCTTCTAAAGCTTCTGTTAACACATTAATATGCCGAAAATCTCCTTCACAAATTTCAAAAGATTTATTGTTATATAGCTCTTTAATACTTTCTTTACCATAAAGAAAATTATCAAGAATTCTTACTTTGTATCCAAGTTTTAATAACTTTCTTATGAGAACCGAACCAATATATCCTGCTCCACCAATCACTAAAATTCTTTCGATTGGTTTTTTAATTATTCTTGCTCTTTTCTTTTCTAAATAAATGAAATAATTTGATAATAAAAGAAAAAGGCGGACAAAAGATAAAAGTAAAATAGATAAAAAACAGCCAAATAAAAGAGGCTTTATTTTCAAGGAGAAAAGAGAAAAATAATTACCAATAAAAAGAAACGTCAAAAGAGAAAACAAAGAGCCCGAGAGAATTAAAAGAAATTTATATCTTCCCCGATAGGTTCTTCCGTAAGTATAAAATCCTAACAGGGAAAAAATAAATAAATGAAAAACAATAAGAAAATATAGCGAGAGAAAATCGGGCAAAGCCTGTTCACTCAAAAAATAGACAAAGGAATAAGAAAAGGTTAAAATAAGAACATCAGCAAAAAGGCGATATAAAATACTAAAATTTAATTTTTTAAACATAGTGCCTCCCTTATTGAATAAATAATATAATCTAACTCTTCTTTTTTTAAATCAGGATAAAGAGGTAAAGAGAGGGAGGAAGAGAACAGTTGATTAGCTACTGGAAATTCTTCTTTATTTAAAAAATAGGTTTTTTGATAATAAGGATGTAGATGAAGAGGAATAAAATGAACTGAAGTGCCAATATTCTTTTCTCTTAAAAATTCTATTAATTTATCTCTATTTATCTTTGCTGTTTTTGATAATCTTATTACATAAAGGTGCCAACTTATTCTTTGGTCTTTTACATCAATTTGAGGCAGAATAAGGTCGTTGAAATATTTAAGATTTTCTTGATAATAATTAACGATATCTTCTCTCTTTTTAATTAATTCCTCAATTCTTTTTAATTGACAGAGACCGATGCTTGCTAGGATATCACTCATATTACATTTAAACCCTGGATAGATTACTTCGTAATACCAAGTGCCGTGTTTTTTATAACGATCATAGGCATTTAAAGAGAGACCATGAAGAGCCATAATTCTTATTTTTTCTTCTAATTCTTTTTCTTTTGTTACTATCATCCCTCCTTCACCAGTTGTAATATTTTTTGTAGGATAAAAGGAAAAGACACAAATTAAAGAATCTTTACCTACTTTTTTACCTTTATAAATTGTTCCGCAGGCATGGGCAGCATCTTCAATTACATACAAATTATATTTTTGAGCAATTTCGTTGATTTTATCCATATCGCAACATTTTCCCGCAAAATGCACAGGAATAATTGCTTTTGTTTTTTTAGTAATTTTCTTCTCTATTTCTTTTGGTTCTAAAAGATATTCTTCATTCACATCACAAAAAACCGGTGTAGCGCCACAATGGATAACTACATTAGCGGTTGCGCAAAAGGTCCAAGTAGGTATTATTACTTCGTCCCCTTCTTTTATTCCTAATGCTTTTAAAGAAAGAAAAAGGCCACTGGTTGCTGAATTTACTGCGATTGCGTAGTTAGCACCAATATACTCTTTAAACTTTTCTTCAAACTCTTTCGTCTTCTTTCCGGTGGTAAGCCAACCTGACTTAAGAGTTTCCATAACTTCTTTTATTTCTTCTTCCGTAATACTTGGTCGAGAAAAAGGAATAAAATCTAATTTTCTCATTTTATTAAAACTTTATAAGAACCAACAATCCCAAAATTAAAACTTGAAAAAAGCCGAACAGCCGGTAAGTTTCCTAAAGGTACTTCGCTAATTACATAGTATTTTTCCTCTTTAAAAAGAAAAGAGAGAAAGGAAAATAAAAGGAAACTTCCCATTTTTTTATTTCGGTATTTTTCATCAATATAAATAGAAGAAATTTTTACAATCGGAAAGTTTATTCCTAATTTTTGAGCATTAAGAACACCAATGCACTTCTTCTCAAATAAAAGATAAGAAAAAATTAAAGAATCTATTCTTTCAATAGAAGTTTTTAACTCTTGAGAAGGAGCTAAAGGAAAATCCATTTTCAGATTTTCTTTTTTTCCAACAAATAAGATAAAAGTATTGATTAATTTAAAATTGTTTTCCATAAGATATTGGATAAGTTTTTCGTCGTTAGAGGGCACTTTAAGAATTATTTTCTTATTTTGAATTTCCTTAAAAATTTGGGAGAGAAGTTTGCTTTTTAAAGGAAGATTGGGTCCGAAAAGATAGGGGATAATAAAATAGTTGTCATAAAATTCGCCACAAACTAATCCGATAATTTCGTCTTTTTTGTCTTCGTATAGGACCTTAACAATTCCGCCACCTTCAATTATTCTTAGAATATCGAGATTAAGATAACAAATATAAATATCTTCTTCTTTATTTAAACTTTTAGGAAAAATAGCTAACTTCTTCATCTCTTTTTCTCCATTTAAGGTTAAAAGATAAAGGCTTTTCATCACACACCTCCTGATTATAAATTCCCTCTTTTTTTAAAATTACTAAAATTGTTTTAAAAATAATTTTTAAATCTAAAAGAAAAGAAGCATTTTTTACATAAAATTCTTCTATTTCATTTCTTTCCTTTAAAGAAAGTCTATTTCGACCATTAACAATTGCTAAACTTACTAAACCCGGACGAGCAAAAAATTTATTTTTATTTTCGTAAATCTCTAAAGGTAACACTTCATCAGGTCTTGGTCCAACAATACTCATTTCTCCTTTTAAAACATTGATTATCTGAGGAATTTCATCTAAACCAAAAATTCTTAAAAACTTTCCAAAAGGAGTAATGCGAGGATCTTTTTTAAGATAAAGAGAAGTTCCATCTTCTCTTTTTAATGGTGGGGCATTTATTTTCATTGTTCGGAATTTATAAATTTTATAAATTTTAAAATCTTTTCCTCTTCTTTCTTGTATAAAAAAGACTTTCCTTTGGAAAAAGAATAGTTGGATTAAAGTAATAAAGATAAATAAAGGTAAAAAGAAAATTAACAAAAAAGTAGCAAAAATAATATCAAAAAACCTTTTAGCAAAAGAGTTAAGATAAGAAGAATAATTTATCCTCTTTTTTCTTTTTATTATTTCTTCTTCATAAATTCTCATTGTTTCTTCTTGGAATCTTTCTTTATTAAATCTTTTTTTAACATCTTCTTTAGCCTTTAAAGAAATTTTTTTTCTTAAATCTTCATTTTTAATCAATAAATTAATTTTTTCTTTTAATTCCTGGTAATTGGTAGGTGAAAAGAGAAGGCCATTCACACCATCAATTATTATTTCATTATTTCCTTTAATATTAGAAGCGATAATGGCTACACCACTTGCCATTGCTTCTAACAAAGCAATAGGCATACCTTCCCAAAGAGAAGGCAAAACAAAACAATCACTTGCTTTAATTATTGATATTGGGTCAGGAATAAAGTCTAAAAAAGCAACATAATCCTTTATTTTAAAATCATTAATCAATTTGGTTAATCTTTCTTTCATATCCATATCTTCACCAATTAACAAGAGAAAAACTTTTCTATCTATTTTTTCTTTTAAAAGTTCCTTCATTGCCCAAATCAAAATTTCTGGATTTTTTTGTTTAGAAAGGCGTCCAACAAAAGTAATGAGAAAATCCTCTTTATTTAAATTAAATCTTTCCCGAATAGAAAAATCGGGTTTAATATTTTCAATTTTTTTCCAATCAATCCCGTTATAAATTAATTTCAATTTTTTCTCATTACCAATTTTATACTTTTTAGCTAAATCCAAATCTTTTTTATTAAGAATAATAATCTTATCACAGAAATAGGAAGCAAATCTTTCTAAAAGAGAATAAAATAGGGTGGTCATTTTGGAAGAGTATTCGTGAAAGGCAAAACCGTGTGCAGTATGGATAATTAATTTTATTCTTCTGATCTTAGCTGCTAAGCGACCGATAAATCCTCCCTTAGAAGTATGGGTATGGACAATATCATAATTTTTTAAAACTTTGATTGTTCTAAATAAAGCAAGAATATCATAAATTGGCGAGATTTCTCTCTTATAAGCATTTTTGGTATCAACAATTTTTATATGAGAAAAGTTTCTTTTAAAATAATCTTTAACTTTTTCGTTTTCTGCCAAAATAGAAATTTCGTAACCTTCTTTTAATTGCCTTTCAATTAAATAGGCAAGATAGTAAATAATTCCACCGAATTTTGAGCCTCCTAAGATATGAATAATTCTCTTTTTTCTCATTTTTTTATTAATTCCTTATATAAATTAGTTAATTTATTGCTGAAAGTTTTCATTGAAAAATGATTGCTTACTTTGGCAAAACTCCGCTCACCGAGTTCTTTTTGTAATTCTTCATTAAAAAGTAAAGTTTTAATTGCTTTGCTTAAAGAAATTGGGTTATCCTTCTCGACAAAAATTGCTTCGTTTTCATCTAATACTTCTTTTATTCCGCCAACATCAGTAGTAATAATTGGTTTTTTTAGAGAGGCAGCCTCTAAGATAGTAATTGGTAGCCCTTCCCAGCGAGAAGGTAAAACAAAAATTTTGCTTGCCTTTAAAAAAGAAAGGGCATCTTCCCTTTTAGAAAGGAATCTAACATTAGTCAATTTTTCTTTTTCACAATAATCTTTTAATTTTTCTTCTTCGCTACCATAGCCAATTATAAAAGTTTTTGGCATTATCTCCTCTTCTTTTAAAAGTTTTAATGCCTTTAATAAAATATCAACCCCTTTCTGTTTTTCTAATCGGCCAATAAAGATTAGGTCACTTTTTTCTTTACTCTCTTTTATTTCATATTCCTTTAAAGAAAAACCATTTTGAATAGTAACTATCTTTCTTTTTAAAGAAGGTATATAGGAGATTAATTTTTCTTTTACGATGCTAGCGCAGGCGATGATTTTGTCATATTGGTGATAAACAAATCTTTCAAGGGGATAAAGAATTTTAAATTTTTGGCGCCGGTTAAAGATGTTATGCTCAGTATAAACATATTTTCCTTTTTTATAAAAGAAAGAGGCAAAGGCAGTATAATAAAGTTCAGGGAAAAGATGGGCATGGATTATTTTTGGTTTTGTTTTTCTTATCTTTTTAATTAATGATATAAATGTTTTTAGTGAATATTTTTTTTCAAAGGTGAAAATAGAATATTCAAATTTCTTTGCTCCTTTCTCTTTTAAGAAGTTTAAAAGTAAGCTTTGGGCACCGCCACCACTTAAATTACTTATTACTTGCAAAACAATGGGTCTTTCTTTCTTTACAATAGGTAAATCTTTTTTATAAAATCCTTTTAAAGATTTCTCACAAATTTTTATCCAGTTATATCTTTTTAAAACAGCAATCCTTGCCTTTTCGCCGTAATTTTTTAAATAATATTTATAATTATTTTTGATTGCCAAAATTTTATTTTTCAAATCTTCTTTGGAATTATAAGTTAAAAGAGGAAAAGTTCTTAAACTTCTTTCTTTTTTAATAAGCTCTTTATCACAAAGAATTATCTTACCACAGCCAGCATAATCAAAAAGTTTGATCGGTGATGTATATCCACAGAGGTTTTTAGGAGTAGAGATTAAAGCAATATCAAATTGGTTAATATAAATTGGTGTTTTGTTATAAGGAATTTCTCCTAAAAAGATAAATTTGTCAGAGAGATTTTTATTTTTTATTAAATCTATTATCTTTTTATTTTCTAATTTTCCGACAATTAAAAATTTAATATCTTCATAATCTCTTAACAGCTCGCTCACTTCAATTATTTTTTCAAAATCATGGTAATTATCTATTTTAGAAATTAAACCAATATAAAAATATGAATTGATTTTATCATTTTTAATTGGCTTGAAAATTTCGGGGTTTGTGCCATTAGGGATAAGATAGATTTTATTTTTTTCAACCTTTAATTTTATTAAATCTTTTCTCATCCCGGAAGAAACAACGATTAGCCGCTGGGCAATTTTGGTAGAGATATAATATAACCCTTTTATAATTTGATAGATAAAGTTTTTAAAATTCCTGCGGATTTTAAAATCGGTAAGAGTATTATTAATTTCCAAAATAATTTTTCTTTTCATAATCTTGCTAATTATTAAATGAAAAGTAAATAAAGGGGTATAGCGGCAATAAATAATTTTTATTTTATTTTTAACTATTGCTTTTATAAAATATAAAATACTAACTAAATAACGAAACTTACTTAATATTTTAGAATAATCACCAAAAGAAGGATAAAAGATAAAATCCCTATTATTAACTTTATCTTTTGGATAAGGGTTTGGTAAAAGAACAATCGGCGAAATATTTAATTTTTTAAGACCATAATAAATGCCTAAGAAATGAGCAGTAGCTCCATCATAGGTTTTTAAATTTATATCTTCTAGCATTAAGATTTTCTTATCCATTATCTTCTCCCTTTAATGCTAAAAGGGCACCAGCAAAAAATAATAAGAAATTACTGCCAATATCCAAAGAGAATTGGCTGTGAATAAAGGTATAAATAAAAAGAAAAGCCGAAAAAAGAGAAAAAAGGCTTTTTTCTTGTAATTTTTTAAATACCTTCTTAAAGCAAAGGATAAGAAAAATAATAAAAGGAATTAAACCTAAAAAGCCAGTTTCCGAAGCAAATTCTGCAAAAATATTATGGGGATAAATAAAGTTATAAGCATAATAAGGAAAACTGCCTAATCCCTTACCGAAAATTGGTGAATCTAAAAAGTTTTTGAAGGCAAGGGAAAATGCTTCTAAACGATTAATACTACTTTCATCTTGAAAATAAAATAATCTTTCAGCAAGCATCGTCGGTAGGAAAGAATAGAAGATAAAGAAAAGAAGAATAAAGAAAAAAATAAAAACAACCTTTTCCTTTAAATTTTTTATTTTTAAGAAAAAGAAGATAAATAAGGAAACAATTAGAGCCAGGATGGCTCCTCTTGTTCCGGATAATAAAAGAAGATAGAGTAAAAGAGGTATTAAGATAAAAGATAAAATTTTTATTAACCGATTTTTCCCCATAAAAAACAAAAGGAATAATGAGAAGACGCCAATTCCTGCCCAGCGACCAAAAGTTATTACACTTAAAGAAAAACCTAAGCGATAAGGGATAGTTTCGTTTTCTAAAACATTTTCTAAACCCTCTAACAGTATTCTAAATAAAGCATAGATGAAAAATATAGAAAGAAAGAAAATGAAAAAATAGATAAATCTTTCTAATTTTTTATTCTCATTAATAAATAAGAGGCTAAAAGATGGCAATAAAGAAAGTAATAGGTAAGAGAAAAATTTTACATAGCCATATTCTGAAAGAGCAAAGGGCAATCTTAAAACACTTATAAATAAAGAAATTCCAATCAAAATTAATAAAAGATATATTGGTTCTTTAATTAAATAAGAGAGGTTATTTACAATTTTCGGATTTTTATAAATAGAATATAAGAAAGCAAAGATAAGTAAAAGAAAGAGAAAAATTACCAAGGAAGCCCTTCGCAGCCCTTCGGTAATCGGTAAAAGTGGTAAGATAAAATAAAGAATTGGTTCAGAAATCATTAAATTTAAACCAATTTCCGGATAAAAGAAAATCAAAATTATCGCTATCGGAATTAAGAATAAGGAAAAAGAGGTTAAGAAATTATATTTTTGATTTAAAATAAAAAATAAGAAGAGAAGGAAGATAAAAAATCCAACAAAGATAAGATTTAAATTTCTTTTCTCGACAATCATATTTTTATTTTTAAAATTATTGCCAAAACGGGTTTTAGTAGACTTTTAGCAAATTGAAAATTAGTCTGGAAATAAGTTTGGAGAAATAGGAGTAATAAAGCAAAACGAAAGATACCAGATAGAGAGGTGGCTAATGCCAATCCTTTGTAAGAGAAAAATTTGCTTAGAATAATGTTTAATATCAAATTAAGAAATAAAGCAAAGATGCTTACAATTATTGGTATTTTAATTTTATTAATAGACCAATAAACCCGAATAAGAATTAAATTGCTGCAATAGGCAAAAAGTCCTAAGGAATAAAAGATAAGCGCTTCTTTGGTCATTATTAACGACTTTTCATCAAAGGCGCCACGAAAATAGACAATTTTTACAATTATTTCACCTGCCCATAAAAAGATAAAAGTTATTGGGATAATAATAAATAGAAGGGAAGATAAAGATTTATTTAATGTTTCAATTATTTTCTCTTTTTCACCATTATAAACCTTTTCTGAAAAAAAAGGCATTAGGACTGTTGCCAAAGCAAAACCAAAAATAGAAATGGGTGCCTCAACAATTTTATAAGCAAAATTTAAAGCCGAGACACTTCCTTCATTTAAAAAAGAAGCAATCATTTTATCAATTGCGACATTAATCTGAGAAAGGGAACTTATTAAAAGATAAGGTAAAAAAGATAAAAATAAAATTTTTGTCTCAAAAAGCGCTTTTGAAAGATTTAGATTTTTTTCTAATGGTTTTCTTTTAAGGAAAAATAAAAGGGGAAAAAGGATAAAGAGAAGAGAGGCTAAATTTACTCCCCAAGAAAGACCTAAAAGGTTAAAATTCTTATACAAAATTGTAAGTCCAAAGATTAAACAAAGATTATATAAAATTCCCGAAAGGGAAGGGAAAAGATAATTTTTATTTACATAAGAGAAGGCATTGAAAAATCCCGAAATACCAATAAAAAATATTGCTGGTGCCATATTTTTCAAAAGAAATTTAGAAGTCTCTTTTATATCAAAAGGAAATCCTTGACCAATAATATTGATAATAATTGAGGGAGAAAGATAAATAATAAAAGAAATAAGAAGAGAAAAAAAGGAAATAATTAAAAGATATAAATAATAAAGGTTAAAATCTTTTTTAGAAAATATCGGAATGAGTGAGACACCAATTGCCTGGCTGACAGCACCCATAATAGAAATCGGAAAAAGGATCGCTATTAAATAGGCATCACATAAATAAGAAACACCAAAAACTTTAGCAACAAAAACCTCCCTTAAAAAACCTAAGAATTTACTTAAAACCAAACCAATTACCATTATTCCCGATGATAAAAAAATACTCTCTGAAAATATAAGCTTCTTTAAATTCAACTTACCATTTACCAACATAATCCTTTCACCTTGTTAATTTTTAATAAAAATTCTGTACCAGATAATTAATTTAAAATCAAAATAAATTATTGAAAATAAAAGACTTACAAATCAAAAAGAAGTTTAGGAAAAATAGATAAAGAAAAAGAGGTGCGACAATTTTTAAAATATAACAGAACTTAATTTTAAGTTATGTAATTTCAATGACTTAATAAAATGGGACAATAATAAATTTGATAATTTGTTTTTTATAATTTGACATAAATATTATTTTTTGTTATTTTAATATTATGATAAAAGATTTTCTTTCTAAAAAACCTCAGATAGATAATTCAGTTTACATTGCTCCTAATGTGATAATAATTGGTGATGTGGAAATTGGTAAAGAGAGTAGTGTTTGGTTTGGAACGATAATAAGGGCGGATACTGAGAGGATTAGAATTGGTGATTATACCAATTTACAAGATTGCACAATTTTACATACTGACAAAGGGTTTTTTTTAGAGATTGGTAATTATGTAAGTATTGGTCATCGGGCAATAATTCATGGGTGTAAGATTAAAGATAACGTGATGATTGGTATGGGAGCGATTATTTTAAATGGTGCGATAATAAGCGAAAATTCAATTGTTGCTGCTGGTAGTGTGGTAAAAGAGAATTTTTTTGTACCTCCTAATACGTTAGTAGCTGGAGTTCCTTGTGTTGTTAAAAGAGAATTAAAAGAAGAGGATATTAAAATGATAAAAGAGGCTGCTTTTCATTACTGTGAATTAGCAAAAATTTATAAAAAACATTATGAGATACAAGCTAATTCCCCATACTTCTGATTTAGGTGTAGAGATTTATGGCAAGACAATTGAAGAGCTCTTTTTGAATGCTCTTTATTGTGTAACTGATAATATTACCGATATTCAAAAAGTTAACGAAATTAAAGAGAGAGAGATTGGTGTAGAGGGTGAAGATTTAGAAGATTTATTTATGAATTTTTTAAGAGAGTTAATCTTTATCTTTTCAACCGAATATTTTCTGGCAAAAAATATGAAAGATTTAAAAATCGAAAAGGATTACAAAAAATTAACCGGCATTTTAGTAGGTGAAATATTTGATAAAGATAAACATCCAATAAAAATTGAATTAAAAACACCTACTTATCACCTTTTTTCTATTAAAAAGGAAGAAATTTATAAGGCAACAGTAATTTTTGATGTGTAAAAGGAAAGATTACTAAAATGTGGGGTATGGTGGTTTTCTATTTTGAGAGGATATAAACAAAAGTTGTTTGATATGGTTTAATCTCTGATAGACCTTCTTAGAGAAATAATTCTTTAAACATTCTTACCATCTTTAAAGCAAAATCTCAATTTTTACTTCCAATTAGCAAGCTTTTTATCAAATATACTATCTACTATACCGCCCCCTTCTTTATAGAAGGTAAAATCCCCTTGTTTTATAAAAGGAATACTAAAAAATGTTTAAGAGAATTACTTATCTACCTGTTAAC
>JANXBG010000014.1 GCA_025060715.1 Caldifarciminota bacterium
CTTCTTTTTGCCATTGGGAGATTGCTATTATTTTCTATTTTCCAAGATAAAGAGTTTTTCCTTTGAGTATTATCTCTTTTTCTTTTCTAACCGTATAAAAGCATAAACCAGAAATTAGAAAAGGTGGAGTTATAATATTTTCTCCCTCTTTACCTTTTAGGAAATAGGTTCCCCTTTTTCTTCCTAAGGCATCATAAAAATCTATTTCATAATTACCTGCCGAAGGTAGCGATAGTGAAAGTTTATTGGTAGGCATTGATTTATCACCATTCTTATTAAATTGAGTAATAGCCAAAAGATTTCCTCGATAAATTAAAAGAACTTGGGAGGTATCAGGATTTGTATATTCCACTATTATATCCACCTTGGTATCACCATTGACATCATAGGTATAACATAAAATAGGATAATAATAGGATGTGATTTCCGAAGAAGACCAGATAAGATTTGTGTAATTTTCATAATAATAAACTCTTCCTTGATATGTGGGGTTGGTAAAAGTATATCGCCAAATTAAAACCCGTTGATTTCCTAAATAGGTTAATAAATCTATCTTTTGATAAGGAGTTGGCAGATATTTCGCAAGCCTTTGATTTATTGGAAGAGAATATAAAAGAAGAGAATCATCATAATAGTAAGAAGAGAGAAACTTAACTGTGGCATCTTTATGATTATCTTCGTTTAAATCGTAAATAACCATCACATCAGTCTTTTTTCCCCAATTATGCTGATAATAAGGCTCAAATTGCATAAAAATTAAAAATATTATTCCCATAATTTAACCAATTTCTTCTAAGACTTTGTTTAAACATTTAATAAAGTATTCATTTTCTTTGGGCGTACCAATGGTAACTCTTAAAGCATTTGGAAAATCATATTCTTTTAAAGTTCTTGTGATTACTCCTAACTTCAATAATTTCTCAAAAATAATTTGAGAATCTACAGGAAAGTTTAGAAAAATGAAATTACCATAAGTTTCTAAGAAAAAGACTTTTTTAATCTTTTCCAATTCTTTATATAAATATTTTTTACCTTTTTCATTATTTCTAATACTTTTTTTGATAAATCCTACATCATCTAAAGCAGCAATTGCGGCAATCTGGGCAATTCTATTTACATGAAAAGGATAGCGAACTTTATGTAATGTCTGAATAATCTCTGGTTTAGAAAAGCCATAACCAATCCTTAAGCCAGCAAGCCCATAAATTTTGGAAAAACTTCTTAATATCAAAACATTCTTTCCTTTTCTTAAATAACGAAGAGAATCGGGATATTTCTTTTCGATAATATATTCATAATAGGCTTCATCAATAATAACTAAGATATTATCCGGAACTTTTTCCATAAATTCATCAAGTTCTTTTTTATAGACAATTGTTCCTAAGGGATTAATTGGATTATCAAGATAAATAATTTTTGTATTTGTTGTTATTGATGCTAAAATCCTTTCTAAATCGTGGCGGTAATCTTTTAAGGGAATTTCTACACATCTGGCACCAGCTACTTGTGAGCCAATCTTTGCTAAAACAAAACTTCCCTTTGATACTAAAAGTTCATCCTGTGGCGGTGTTAAATAGGCAAGACAGGCAAGATAGATAAGTTCTACCGAACCATTACTAGTGATAATACAATCCTCTTGGATTTGAAATTTTTCACTCAATTTTCTTCTTAAATAATAGACCGTATCATCAGGATAAAGATAACCTTCTTTAATTGCTTGTCTAATGGCTTTTATTGCCTTTGGTGAAGTCCCTAAAGGGTTTTCATTAGAGGCTAATTTAATTACTTTTTTTAATCCCAATTCCCGACAAACCTCTTCAATCGGTTTGCCAGGGCGATAAGGTTGGACTCTTTCTAAATCAATTCTTGGTTGAACCATTTTTATCCTCCTTTTTTAAAAATAAGAATATTATTCCACCAATTATTGAAAAGAAAAAATTGATTAATAAAAATATTAAACTTATTAAACGGGCATTATTCTCTCCTAAATCATTTTTAAAAAAATAATAAAAAGAATTTTCTCTAACTCCTAAGCCACCAACAGTTATCGGCAACATTGTAATAATACCAATCAAAGGAATATAAAGAAAATAAGGAAGCAATCTTGGATTAGTATTTAACGATTTAGAAGAAAAATACCAAACTAAGGCAAGGAGGAATTGAATAAAAAGAGAAAAGCAGAAATTGTAAAACAAGGTTAATTGGTGATTTTTAAAAATAATGATTGATAAATGGAGTTTTTCAATCTTTTCGCCAATTTTTAATATTTTTATTTTAGAATAGATTCTTTTAAATAATAAATAAAACCTTTCCGAAAATAAAAGGAAAAGGATTAAAAGCAAGATTAAAGTGCCTAAAAAATTGAGTGAGAGATAATAGAGATTTCTGTTTTCTAAAAAGATAAAAAAAGAGGCAAGCAAGGCAAAGAAAAAAAGGCCAATAAAGCCAATTGCTCGATCCACAAAAACTGAAGAGAAAGCTAAGGATAAACCTTTTTCCTTTGCGGTGTAGGCAATCCTAATCACATCGCCACCAATGGCTGTCGGCAAAATATTATTAAAAAATAAAGAGGCAAAATAGACCTTTAATAAATATAAAAAAGAAAAATTAATCTCCACAACTGAACAGAGCATCTTCCATCTAATATTAGAAATGATTAAAAATAGAAAAAAGGAAAAGCCTGCTAAAAATAGGTAATAAAAATTTAAATTTTTTAATATCTTTAAACTTTCTTGAAAATCCATCTTTTTTAAAAGATAATAAAGCAAAATTAGGGCAATAAGAATTCTTAGAGAGTTTAAAATTTTTTTCATTTTATTTTTTTCTCTATATCTTCTAATCTTTCAACAATACTTGCTTGAACTTCACCAATCAATCCCAAACTGAAAAATAATATACCCGCTAAAATTAATAAGATTACCAAATATAAAAGAGGACGATAACCATGACCTAAAATCCTTAAAATTATAGAGATTAGACCTATTAATAAACCAAGAAGCAAAGAAAAAAGTCCAATTGTTCCAAAATAAAGCATTGGCTTTTTTAAAAAGGTGAGTTGAAAGGCAACAGCCAATAAGTCAAAAAAACCAATTATTATCCTTTTTTTAGATGAATATTTGGGAAGACCAAACATCCTTTTTCTTAATTTTACTGGCATTTCACCGATCCTATAACCAAGATAATGAGCTAAAGGCACAATATAACGATGCCAATCTTTTCTTAATTTCATATTTAATAAAACCTCTTTTTTCATTACTTTTAAAGCATTTATATCTCTCACTGGCAACTTAAATAAAAGTCTTGCTAAAAAATTATAGATTTTTGAAACCAATTTCTTTTCATATTTTCCTACTTTATAACCACAGACCAAATCATAACCCTCATCCATTTTTTTAACTAAATTGATAATATCCTCGGGTAGAAATTGCAAATCAGCATCATAGATACAGATAATATCACCTTCTGCCGCCTCTAAACCGGTAAGGATAGCCTGGGTTTTCCCTTGATTTTTTAAATGTTTTAAAATCTTTATATTATTATATTTTTTTGCCTCTTCTATTGCTAATTCATAACTTCCATCATCACTACCATCATCAACAAAAACTATCTCATAATCCTTATCTAATTTCTCCTTTAATTCCTTAAATAAAAAAGGGATATTATCTTTTTCATTATAGGCAGGAATAATTACCGATACCCTAAATCCCAACTTGTATTAAGTATACCGAAAAATTTAATTTTGTCAAGAGAAAATAGTATTATAAAAATAGAAGACCTGAAAGAGATATAAGAAAAAGGATCTTTTGCTAAATAAAAAATTTAAAAAAAGTGCTAACCTTTAGGGTTCTTTTTTCGTTATATATATAAGGGAAAGTTTATGGCTAATAAGATAAGAAAACATTTCCTTGCTTTCGGCTGTAATTACCAAAAAAGCCCTACTAGATTACTAAGGAAAATGAGAGTATTAGATTTAAAGAATTGGATTAAGAAAAAGGAGGTATTTAGGGGTTATATATTCCTTTGTTAAAAAATAAGTAAGTAATTCTTTTAAATATTTTCTTAATGCTACATTGATAAGACAAGGGGATTTTACTTTCTATAAAGAAGGGGGCAGTATAGTAGATGGTATAGGCTCTTATATAAGTTATTCATTCATAATACTCATCTCATGGGTTATTCTATACTCTAAGGAATGCTAATTAACCTCTTTTCCTTATTTCACCCTCTTCTATATAAGTTTGTTCTCCTATTAAAGTGATCTTTTTACAATTTCTCACTTATTGCTTTTGCTTGGAGGAATAATAAGAGGTAATCAAAGCCACCGGCTTTGGAGTCGGTTCCAGACATATTGAAACCGCCAAAGGGATGGACACCAACTAAGGCACCGGTGCATTTTCTATTAATATATAGATTACCAACAAAGAATTTATCTTTTCCTTCTTTTATTTTAAAACGATTTTTTGTATAGATTGAGCCGGTTAATCCGTATTCGGTCGCGTTGGCAAAATAAAGTGCCTCTTCAAAATCCTGTGCCTTTATTACACTTAAAACTGGTCCAAAGATTTCTTCTTGGGCAATTTTTGCGTCGTAAGGAACATCAATAAAAATTGTTGGTTCAATAAAATATCCTAAAAGTTCTTCTTTTAATCCCTTACCACCATAAAAAAGTTTCCCTTCTTTTTTACCAATTTCAATATAATGTAAGATTTTGTTATAGGCATTTTCGTTTATTACCGGTCCTAAATAATTCTCATATTTTTCGGGATTACCGATTTTAATATTTTTTACCTTCTCTAATAGGTCTTCTAAAAATTTTTCATAAATATCTTTGTGTAAAATTAATCTTGAGCAGGCAGAACATTTTTGACCTTGGAAGCCATAAGCAGAAACTAAAACACCGTTTAAAGCATCTTCCCATAATTCTTCGATCTCATTATCAACAATTATCGCATCTTTTCCGCCCATTTCGGCAATAACCCTTTTTATCCAGATTTGCCCTTTATTAATTTTACTTGCCAATTCATTAATCCTTAAACCAATCTCTTTTGAGCCAGTAAAAGCGATAAATCTTATTTTTGGGTGGGAGACCAAATAATCTCCAATCTCACTGCCACCACCAGTTATAAAATTTAAAACACCATCAGGAAGTCCTGCTTCCATCATTATTTCGCAGAATTTATAACCAATTAATGGGGAATCAGAAGCAGGTTTTAGGATAACTGGATTACCGCAGACAATTGCCGCACTTGTCATCCCTGTTAAGATTGCCAAAGGAAAATTCCACGGTGGAATTATTGCTCCTACTCCCAAAGGAATATAACGGATTTCGTTCATTTCGCCAGGTAAAGGTATTAATTCATGTTCTCCTTGGTATCTTAAAATCTCTCTTGCATAGAATTCTAAAAAATCAATCGCCTCACACACATCAGCATCAGCTTCCAGCCAGTTTTTACCAACTTCACAAATAATCGTTGCAATTAATTCAAATCTTCTTTTTCTCATTATATTTGCTGCTTTTAATAGAATACTTGCCCTTTCTTCCTTTGGTAAAGAAGAGAAAATCGGAAAGACCTGCCAACCTGCCTCAATTGCCTTATCAATATCTTCTTTTTCTGCTTTAGAAAAATAACCTAAAATTTCTTTTGGATTAGAAGGGTTTATTGATTTAAACTTCTTTTCCCTAAAAACTTTTTTACCATTAATAATTAATGGATATTCTCTTCCAAATTCTTCTTTTATTTTCCTTAACGCCTCTTCCATTTCTTTTTTATTCTTTTCAATTGAGAAATCTAAAAGCATTTCATTTCTAAAAGGTGGTAACATAGAACCTCCTTTTAAATAAAAATTTTATCTTCATAACTATAAAGAATAATAAATTTTAATAAAAATTCAAATTGTTGACTTTATATAAATAGACATTTTTATTTGATAGACAAAAAGATAAGAAAGAATAACAGACTTTCCTATTTTTTTCGTATCAATAAGGTGTAATAGATGCAAATGTTTATTAGGCACCTCTTATTTATCTCGTCGGAATTTTGATAAGGGTAATTTTCTGAAAAATTATTGAGAGAAGCTTTAAAAGTGGGAAGATTTTGATTTCAGGATTGAAAGGGGGATAAAGTATTACTGCTTATAATAAGGAAAAGTGTTTACAATTAAGTGTTAACCTAATATTTCTATTTTGACTTTTGCTGTTTAGTTGTTATAATAATTGTTTATGGAAAAAAATAATTTTGAGAAAATTTTTAGGCCAGAATTTATTTTTTTAGATTTAGAATTTAATAATAAAGAAGAACTTTTTTCTTTTGTTAAAGAATTTTTGGAGAAAAAAAAGGTTATTGAGGAAGAAGAGGCTAAAAAACTGGTTGGTTTATTAAAAGAGAGAGAAAGTCTTGGTTCTACGGGTGTTGGTTTAGGTATTGCTCTTCCCCATTTAAGTTTAAAAACAATAAAAGAGACCGTTTGTTTAATTTTTCGGTTAAAAAAAGCGATTGATTGGCAAGCTTTAGACCAAAAGCCAGTAAATTTAGTAGTTTTTATTTTTTCTCAAGAAAGAGAACACGATTTTTATTTACAAACCCTTTCTTATGTTGCCCAAATTCTTCACGATAAAAAGATTGTTTCTCAGATTTTAAAAGCAAAAAGAAGAGAAGAGGTTTACGAATATTTAGTTTACAAAAGAAAGATAAGTTTCTTTAAAAAATACCAAAAGGTATTTTATTATCTTTTGGGAATGATTTTAATCTTTTTCTTTGCTAAATTTTTATTTGCTAAAATAAAACTTCCTTATGATTCACCTTTTAATTCCCCTTTCTGGATTAAAAAAGAGGTTATTGCTATTTTGTTATTTTTCTCAATGGTTTTAGGGACCTTATTTTTCTTTTCTCAGCGGGTTGCCTTTGGTGGTTTTGCCTTAACTTTACTTTTGTTAACCGGTGTTGTTGATATTGAAACAACAATAAAATTTATGTCCATTCCAACTATTCTTTTTATTATTGCGGTAATGATAATGGTTAAATGGTTTAGTGAGAAAGGTGTTTTTAGATATTTGGTTCTTAAAGCAATCCAATATTTTGGTAATTCTCCTTTAATTCTTTTTGGTTCTTTAATGTTTTTTTCGGCTTTACTTGGTGGTTTGATTGATGAGGTTTCAGCAATTTTGATTACTTTTGGTATTGCTATTCAAATTGTTCGATATACCAAAGGAAATATTATTCCTTATCTTATCGGTTTGGTTATGGCGACAAATATTGGCAGTGCCTTAACTTTGATTGGTAATCCAATCGGTATTTATTTAGCCTTTTCTGCCCAATTGACCTTTTTAGATTTTTTAAGAAATTCTACACCAATTTCTCTTCTCTCTCTATTTTTTACTATTTTTCTTATTCTTTTAATTTATAAAAAAAATCTTAAATTGGAAAATAAAATAGAATTGAAAAAATTAGAAGAAGAGATTGATAAGAAAGAAGTAAAAATTGCGGTTTTAGTTTTTTTAGTTTTTGTTATTTTAGTAGTTTTCCATTCTTTTATTGAAAGGCTATTAAAAATTGAAGAAAGGTCAATGTTATTGGGTGCGGGACTTTTAATTGTTGGTTTTATTGTTTTTTATGAGAAAGAGCATTCCCGATTTTTTGTGGAGAGGGGACCAGATTGGTGGACAATTTTATATTTTATGTTTCTCTTTGCTAATGCTGGCTGTTTAGAATATACTGGTGTTACTTATAAATTAGCATATCTTTTAAGTGAAGGAGCAAAAAGATTTCCCTTTTTTAGGGAAGATTTAAAAGAGACCTTTGGTTCTTTGACAATGCTTTTATGGGGAAGTGGAATATTGTCGGGTTTTGTTGATAACTTACCAATTGTTGCTGCCTTAGTGCCAGTGGTAAAAAATTTGATCCTAAAAGGTATTCCTTTAGCAAACCAGTTATATTGGTCTTTATTAATTGGTGGCTGCTTTGGTGGTAATTTAACAATGATTGGTTCAACTGCTAACTTGGTAGCAATAGGTGTTTATGAAAGGGCTTTTAGGAAAAGTTTTCGTTTTTCTGATTGGTTAAAAGCAGGGATTATTGTCACCTTTTTTACTTTATTTTTTGCAAATTTTTTATTTTTAGTTAAAATATTAACATTAAAATAATATGAATAATGTTATTTTTGTGATTAATAAAAAAGAGGATATTTATTTAGGAATTTTAAATTATTTAAAGGAGAATAAAAAGAAAATAATCCTTTTAGGTTTTCCCGAGAAAGGTGAGGAAGAAAGGGAATATTGGCATTTTTTATTTTCTATCTGTGAAAAATTAGAATGTGAAAAAATTCCTTTTTCCGTAGGAATGGAGAGAGGTTCTTTATTTAATATTTTAGAATTAGCAAGAGCAATTTCGGCCGAACTAATTATTTTACCAAAAAGCAAATTTTTGCTTCTTGGTGAGGAATATGAGGATTTTTTAAAAGAATTAGAAATACCAATTTTAATTTATTAAGATTATGAGAAAAGAGGAATACATTGATTTAACTTTTAAATATAGTGCAAAAAATTATTATCCTTTACCAGTAGTTTTATCGTATGGCGAAGGTGTTTACGTTTATGATGTGGAAGGAAAGAGATATTTAGATATGCTCTCTTCCTATTCGGCGTTAAATCAAGGGCATCGCCATCCAAAAATTGTAGAGGCATTAAAAGAACAGGCAGATAGATTAACCTTAACCTCTCGTGCCTTTCATAATGATAAATTTCCTTTATTTTGTAAACTTCTTTGTGAAATTACTAAAAAAGATAAAGTCCTTTTAATGAATACTGGTGCCGAAGCAGTAGAGACCGCAATCAAGACAGCAAGAAAATGGGGATACTTAAAAAAGAAGGTAAAAGAAAACCAAGCAGAAATAATCGTCTGCGAAAATAATTTCCACGGAAGGACAACAACAATTATCAGTTTTTCAACCGAAGAACAGTATAAATTCGGTTTTGGTCCTTTTACTCCTGGTTTTAAAATCATTCCTTATGATGATTTAGAAAGTTTAGAAAAGAATATAAATGAAAACACTGTTGGTTTTTTGGTTGAGCCAATTCAGGGAGAAGGGGGTGTGAATGTTCCCAGAGAAGGTTATTTAAAAAAGGCAAAAGAAATTTGTCAAAAGAATAATGTTTTATTTATTTTAGATGAGATTCAAACTGGTTTAGGAAGAACCGGAAAACTTTTCTGTTATCAATATGAAGATGCTGAACCAGATATTTTGATTTTAGGAAAAGCTTTAGGTGGCGGTGTCTATCCGGTTTCAGCAATCTGCGCTAATGATAATATTATGGATGTTTTTACTCCTGGTGACCACGGTTCCACTTTTGGTGGTAATCCTTTGGCTTGTGCTTGTGGTATCGCTTCTTTAAAAGTAATTTTAGAAGAAAATTTAGCAGAAAATGCCAGAATAATGGGTGAATATTTTATTAATAGATTAAAAGAGATAAAATCCCCAATTATTAAAGAAATTCGTGGTAAAGGTTTATTAATTGGTGTTGAATTGAAAGAAAAGGCAAGGCCTTATTGTGAAAAATTATTAGAAAAAGGTATTTTAGCTAAAGATACAAGAGAGAATGTAATAAGGTTTGCTCCACCTTTAATTATCAAAAAAGAAGAAATAGATTGGGCAATAGAAAAAATAAAAGAGGTATTTCAATAGATATAATAATTGTTGCTTTTTTAAGAATATCTTGGTATCAACTTGGGTAAGATAATCTTGGATTTAATATAGGTGTCTTTCTTTTAACTTTTTTTTTAATTTCTTTTATTTTTTGAGAAAACACTATTATTTCAAGAAACTTATTAAATAATTTCAAGGCATTTTTATTAACTTTCAAAATTACTTTAATTATTGACTTTTTAAAAAATTTTCTTTATATTTTTTCATAATAGGAGTAAAGGGATGCCGCCCTTCCGCAAGTCCATCATTCTGTTGTCCCTACCCACCGTAGAAACACACACCTCCTGCTTGCGAAGGGCGGCATAATTATCATTGATTTTAATAAAAAATTTTATTATAATTATTAATGTATATAAAAAGGAGGGAAAAATGAAAAAAATAATTTTTTTTATTATAGGAATTTTTATTTTTTCTCATAGTAATGTAATAATGCCTGAGTTAAATGAAATCTTAAAAAAGGCTCCTTGTGATACTTTTATTTCGGTAATCCTTCGTACTAAATTACAAGCTGATCTTTCTCAATTTAAAAATGCCTCCTATGACGAAAAAATTGAATATTTAAAATATGTAGCAAGAATTGCTCAAAAACCTATTTTAGATTTCTTAAAGAATTATCCAACGGAGGTAAAAGATGTAAAATGCTTTTTTTTGGTTTCCGATATTGCTTTAAAGGCAAAGCCTTCACTTATTTATAGGTTAGCAGAAAGAGAAGATATTCTTTTTATAATTGATGATTTTGAGAATTATATAATAAAACCGGTTAAAAAAGTGAGTGCTCCTGATATTACCGATACTCCTGAGTGGAATATTGTTAAAGTAAAAGCAGATTCCTGTTGGATGGAGGGTTATAATGGCGAAGGAATTATTGTG
Source organism: Caldifarciminota bacterium (assembly GCA_025060715.1). Classification (GTDB taxonomy): domain Bacteria; phylum Hydrothermota; class Tepidihabitantia; order Tepidihabitantales; family DTDR01; genus DTDR01. The sequence goes on from JANXBG010000014.1 coordinate 10,570, forward strand.
AGTAATCTTGATACAGGTGTAGATATAACTCACCCAGCTTTAAGTGGAAAATGGCGAAGCAGTAACGGTTGGTTTGATGGTGTTAATGGCCGAACTACTCCTTATGATGATAATGGACATGGCACTCACACAATGGGAACAATTTGTGGTGGCGACGGGTTAGGTCCTTTTGAAAATGATATCGGAGTTGCTCCAGGAGCAACTTTTATTTGTGCTAAAGGTTTTAATAGTTTAGGTCAAGGAAATACAAGTTGGATTGCTTCTTGTTTAGATTGGTTTGCTCAATACGGAAGACCTCATTTAATATCTAATTCTTGGGGAAGTTCCCGAACAACTACTTTTTGGTTCTCTTATGTTAATAATCTAAGAAATTTAGGAATTATTGTAATTGGAGCAATTGGCAATAGTGGGCCTTCATCCAATACCTCTCAACCACCAGGTTCTTATCCAACAGTAATTGGCGTCGGTGCTACTGATATGAGCGATAATATTGCATCTTTTTCTTCTCGAGGTCCCTCTCCAAATTCAGACCCTTGGAATAACCAAAACTATTGGCCAAGAACTGATTGGAATTTAATAAACCCTGCAGTTTCTGCTCCAGGAGTAAATGTTCGTTCTTGTGTTCCCGGCGGTGGTTATCAAAATTGGGATGGGACTTCAATGGCTTGTCCTCATGTGGCAGGTTGTGTTGCTTTAATGTTACAAAAAAGAAATAATATCACTCCTGATGAAGCTTTTAATTTAATTACTAATAATTGTGATTATCCTTCCCAAGGTGGCCCTTATCCTAATAATAATTATGGTTGGGGAAGGTTAAATTGTAAAAAGGTATTAAATGCGATTGCTCCGACAAATATGCCTAACCTTATTATAAGAAGAGTAGCAATCACTGGTGAAAATGGGAATAATAGATTAGATCCCGGAGAGAGGGGTAATCTTATAGTCTATTTACAAAATACTGGTCAAGTGGGTGCTACAAATTTAAGAGGAGTTTTGCGAGTTTCCTCACAATCTTATGTTACAATTATAGATTCTTTAGCAAATTTTGGTAATTGCCCTGCCAGGGAAAGCGTAAATAATCTTTCTGATCCTTTTATAGTAGAAGCTTATCTCAATACTCCCAGAGGATATCAAGTAGAATTTGAATTAACATTAACTGCTACCGAAACAACTTTTGTAAGAAGGTTTTCTTTGACAATTGGTGAAGCACCTCAGCCGCCAGGCACAAGAATTTGGGGACCGAGACAATTGACCAATATGCCAAGTAGCGCTGGACTTTATGGAATTTGTTATGTTCCCAATTTAGATAGGGTTTATATTACTCATTTTCGGGCAAGAAATATTTATATTTATTCATCTGATTCTTTATTGACACCTTTAGGAACGATACCGACGCCTAATAATGAGACAGCGATAGTTGATATTAAATATTGTGCTTATGATAATACTTTTTGGGTTCATTCTAATCAGACAAAGAGGGTTTATAAGATTTCTTCCACTGGTACGGTATTAAGGTATTTTAATTCACCTGCTCAGGATTATCCGACAGGGCTTGGTTGGGATGAAGAGAATAGGGTTTTATATATAGCAGATAGGAGGGCATTAAATACTTTGCCGCAATATATTTATGTTTGTGATACCTTAGGGAATGTTATTAGGCAGATGATTCATCCGTTAAGGGGAAATGCTGGAACTCGTTGTTTAGCATTAGATTTAAGCAATAGCAATCCAAATAGGCCGACATTATTAAATGTTTATACTTCTTTTAATTCAGGAGGGACGGCGATAGATTCTTGTGGTGTTTATGAATTAAATCCTGAGAATTTAGCGATTATACAGAGGTTTTTAATTTCTGAGCGGTATAATGTTAGGGGGATAGAGTTTGATCCGAGGGATTATTCATATTGGGTGACATTAATGGAGTTACAGGCTGGTGGGCCTTATAATTATGTTATCAAATATCGTGGGTTTTATGAATTTGTGCCGATAGAAGAAGAGGTGAAAGGAATTGAGAAGATAAAAGTAAATACAATTTTCTTTAATGAGAGAATTATAAAAGAAAATAAAGGAGTTCTTTACAATCAATTTGGTAGAGTTATTGAAAGAAATAATCTTAATAAGATACCAAAAGGAATATACTTTTTAAAGATAAAGGAAAAATGGTATAAAGTAATAAAGTTATAAATAATTAGTATATTTATTAAAGATTGTCTATAAGGTGATATAGTAGATAGCTCCCTATCTCAAAAAATGAAGTGAGTTAAGTTTTTAAATTTTAATTATTTAGACAAAATTTTTCAAAAATAAAAAGTTTCCATATAGGAAACTGGAAAATTAAGTTAAATTATTGAAATTAAAAGACTTATAATAAATATCTTTCTATTTGAAATTTATCATTTTTTTCTTAATATTTTTAGATGGTTAGTATTTTTTTCTTTATCTTCTCTTATTTTTATCCAACAAATTCTCAGATTTATCAATCTTTGGAGTATTTAAAAATTCATGGTTTTAATTTTAATTATTTTTATTCCAAGTTGATTTATGAGGATTTATTTGAAGATATTTATTCAAAAATTGAAAAAGAATATTATGAAAAGAAAAATTTACCTACCATTATAAAAAGAAGTTTCTTATTTTTAAAAGAAGAGAAAGAGAGAAATTTTTCTTTATTGCCTTTATCTTTTACTTTACCTTTAAAAGAGGATTTTTCTTTTGGTTTTGAATTTATCTCTGAACCTTTGATAGATACTAGTAATATAAGATTAATGCTTGGGGCTCATCTTTTTGGCATAAATAAAAAGAGAAGAGATATTTTTGTTAGATATAAAATAAATTTTTATAAAGATACATTATTGGATATTGTTGATGAAGGAGGTAATAGACATATTCCTAATCATTCTGTTTGTCGGAGTGGTAATAAACATATGAGTTTAGTAATTGATGAAGCAAATATCAGTTTTCCTCTTGGTTATTTTTATCTTCTTTTAGGTAGAACCACTCTTTCTTTTTCACCTTCGCCATTTTATAGTGTCTCTTTATCTGATTTTGGCCCACCAAAAGATTTATTTTTAATTCTAGGTGATTTTAATAAGTTAAGGATTATCTTTTTTGTTTCTGCGTTATCAAGGCATAAAGAATATTTAAGATTTCTCTCTTTTCAGAGAGCGGAATTTTCTTTTAAATATTTTAACTTAGGTTTTAATAATGCTGTTATTCATTCGCCCGATTCTTCTCAGACAAAATCTTTTTTTGGCTATTTAAATCCTTTTATTCCTATTTATTTTGAAGTTGCCAATTCCGGTCATGATGATAATTTTTGTGCCAGTTTTGATTTTTCATTATTTTTATTAAAAAGAATCAAATTATATTACGAACTTTTTTTAGACAATATTGAATACCAAAAAGAAAGAAAAAAATTTTTGCCTAATTGCTATGCTTATAATTTAGGTTTTCAATTTCTTTTGCCTTTAAATTTTGAATTAAAATTAGAATATACAAAAATTATGCCTTATACTTATTATCATCGGATTTATCATATCGCTTATACAAATTATGGAATACCTTTAGGTCATCCTTTAGGACCGGATGCTGACGAATTAAAAGGGGAGATTACTTATTATTTTAATGAAAAGATTTTACTTAAAATCTTTATAAGTAGAGAAAGAAGAGGTAAATATAATTCAGGCGATATAAAAAATAAAACTTGGGAAGAAGGTGATCCGGTAAATGAATTTTTAAAAGATAAAAAAGAGAGTAAAATAATTTTTCCATCAATAGAAATAAAGGCTTTAAAACTATCTTCTTTCTATCTTGGTTATATTTTTAGTAAAGAAAAATTTAAAAATAAAATGTATATAAAATTTAGCTATCATTTATAATATGTTGATAACCAATCGGTAAAACCTTTTCTCTTTTGTCTTCTTTTATTAAATAAACCCCTTTTCCTTTTTTTACTATGCCGATTTCGTTTATTTTTATTTTATCTATCTCTTTTGGAATTTTTTTATTAGCAGTAAAAAGTAGTTCAAAGTCTTCGCCACTTTTTAAAACAAACTCTTTTAGATCTAAATTTAACTTTTCGCATAATAAATAAGTTTCTTCAGCGATTGGTAATTTATCAAAATCAATCTCCATCATTATTTTACTGGCCTTTGCCAAATTATAGCTATCACAAGCAAGACCATCAGAGGTATCAATTAAAGCATTTATTCTATTTTTTAGTATTTGCGCCAATTTAATTCTTGGTTCAGGATCTAAATGTTTTCTTATTGCCCTTTTAAATTTTTTCCTATCTAAGTTATATTTTAACACTAATCTACCCGTTTCAGAAAGAGCAACAAAACCCGTAATATAAACCTTATCACCAATTTGAGCAGTGTTTCTTAAAATCGGTTTTTTAGCATAGCCCAAGCAGGTTAAGGTTATTCCTAATTTTTTGCTTTTTACAATATCGCCGCCGGCAATTTCTACTTTATATTTTTTTGCCAAATTTTTATAAGTATTATACATTTCCTTAAAATCCTTTTCCTTTAAATAAGAAGGATATAAAAAGGCAATAAAAAGATATTTTGGTATTCCAGCCATTGCTGCAATATCAGAAAGAGTTGCTGAGAAACTTTTTTTAGCAATATCAGAAAAGGAGAAATATTTTAATTCAAAATGGGTATTTTCAAGAAAAGCATCAGTTGTTATTATTATCCCCTTTTCTAAAACCGCACAGTCATCACCAATTTTTTTACTTATTCTTTTTAAAAAATCTATAGCCAAAATTTCATTCCAAGCCATTAATAAATTATAATAAAAAAATTGATTTTTAGAAGTAAATTGTTATAATATCAATCTAATGAAATTAATTAAATTTAAAGAAGATGCTAAATATGCTTTTGTTGCAGGGCGGATTCGAGTTCGGGAAAAGGAATTGTTAAAAAAAGAAGATTTTGAGAATTTATTAAATAAAGAAGAAGAAAAATCTTTTTTAGATTATTTAAAAGAGACAAGTTATCAAAAATTTTTAGAAGAAAAAGTAGAGAAAATTTTATGGAATGCCCAATTAGAAAATTATCAATTTTTCAAAAATTATTGTTTGGACGATTGGTTATATTATTCAGTTCTTTTTGAATATGACTTACACAATCTTAAAGTTTATTTAAAAAGTGAAATTTTAAAAAAAGATTTTTCTTTATATTTTTCTCGTTTTTCAGCAATTCCCATAAATATTCTTAAAAATCTTTTTCAAATAAAAATTGAAAATGAATATCTGTTGAAAATAAAAGAGTTGATAAAAGAGACGATTTCTTATTTTGAAGAAGTAAAAAATTTAACTTTATTAGACATCTTTGTGGATAAAAGGATGTTTACTTTGGCTTACGAATATGCTAAAAATAGTGATTTCTTAAAACTTTACTTTGAAGAAAAGGCTTTCCAAAAAAATATTTTAACAACTTTAAGGATGAAAAGAAAAGGGGTTTATTTTTTAGAAAAGGATTTTTATTTCTTTTTACTTCCCTATTCTTTTTATGGCTTTTCTTTCTATTATGAAATTTTAAAAACTGATTGGGAAAAGATTCCTTTGTTATTTAAAGGTGATTATTTTTCAATAATAAAAGAAGGTTTAATGGATTATCAAAAAGAAGGAAATTTTATTCTTTTGGAAAATCTTTTTAAAAAAAGGTTATTATCTTTCGCTAATTTTACTAAATATTTAATTTTTGGAGGAGAATTATTATGTTCTTATTATTGGCAAAGAGATAATGAAGTGGATAATCTTTCTAAGATTTATTATTTAAAAATAAAAGAGAAATTACCAAAAGAATGGATAGCGAAGTTTTTGATAATTTAAAGATTTTAGTAATCGGAGAGGAAGATTTTTTAAAAGTTTTTAATCTTTATGGTATGGATGTTTTACAGACAAAAAAAGAATTGGCAAGAGAATTGTTGGAAGAAAAAATAAAGGAGGGTTATAAAATAATCTTTTTTACGCCTAAAATCTATTCATCAATTTTTGAAATTATTAAAAAATATGAATATTCTTCTTATCCTATTTTTATTAGCTTAACCACAGAAGAGGAAGGCATAGAGGATTTAAGAATAAGAGAATTATTAAAAAGAGCATTAGGAAAAGATATTTTTAAAGAAGAAACATGAAAGTAGGGAAAATATATAAAGTATCAGGTCCGTTAGTTGTTTGTAAGGGGTTAGAAGGTTCAAGGATGTACGATGTTTGCTATGTGGGAGAGGAGAAATTAATTGGTGAAATTATTGCTCTTTCTGGAGATTTGACTTATATTCAGGTTTATGAAGATACCGCTGGTCTTGGTGTAAATGACCCCGTTTTTCCAACTTATCAACCTTTAATGGTAGAATTGGGACCAGGACTTATTTCTTCTATTTTTGATGGTATCCAAAGACCCCTTGATAAAATAAGAGAAATCGCTGGTGATTTTATCACCCGAGGAATTATTCTTCCTGCTTTGGATAGGGAAAAGAAATGGTATTTTAAACCTTTAATAAAACCACCAATTGAAGTTTTTGGAGGCGATATTATTGGTGAAGTAAGTGAAACCAGTTTGGTTATTCATAAAATAATGATACCTCCAGATATCGCGGGAGAACTTATTGAGTTAAAAGAAGGTGAATTTACAGTGGAAGAACCTATTGGTAAGATAAGAGTTAAGGATAAAATAATTGACTTAAAGTTATACCATAAATGGCCGGTAAGAAAAGAAAGGCCTTATCAAAAAAAATTACCACCAAAAGAAATTTTATCAACCGGTCAAAGAGTAGTGGATACTTTTTTCCCAATTGCTAAAGGTGGCACTGCTTGTGTTCCCGGTCCTTTTGGTAGTGGTAAAACAGTGATTCAACATCAATTTTCTAAATGGGCTGATGCCCAGATTGTTATTTTTATTGGTTGTGGTGAGCGGGGCAATGAAATGACCGATGTTTTAATTGAATTTCCTAAATTAAAAGATCCTAAATCCGGCGAGCCTTTAATGAAAAGGACAGTTTTAATTGCTAATACTTCTAATATGCCAGTAGCAGCTAGAGAAGCAAGTGTTTATACGGGAATTACTATTGGAGAATATTTTCGGGATATGGGATATTCGGTTACTTTACAAGCCGATTCTACTTCTCGTTGGGCAGAAGCGATGAGGGAGATTTCAGGAAGATTAGAAGAGATGCCCGGCGAAGAAGGTTATCCAGCTTATCTACAAAGAAGAATTGCTGAATTTTATGAAAGGGCCGGTAGAGTTTTAGCGTTAGGTAGACCAGAAAGAGAAGGTGCTTTATCAGTTATCGGTTCAGTTTCGCCACCGGGGGGTGACTTAGGAGATCCAGTAGTCCAAGCTACCTTAAGAGTAGTTAAAGTTTTCTGGTCTCTTGAAGATAAATTAGCTTATCAAAGACATTTTCCGGCAATTTCTTGGTTGAATTCTTACTCTTTATATCAGCAAGATTTAATAGAAGATTTAAGCAAAAAAGTAGCTCCAGATTTTATAGAATTATCAAAAGAAGCAATGGCAATTTTAGAAAAGGAAGCAGAACTTTTAGAGATTGTGCGGTTGATAGGAAAAGATACCCTTTCAGTAAATGATAGATTAATATTAGAAGCAGCAAGAATTATTAGAGAAGATTTTTTACACCAAAATGCCTTTTTAGAAATTGATACTTATACCTCTTTGAAAAAACAATACGAAATGTTAAAAATATGTCTCTATTTTTACGAAAGAGCCAAAAAGGCTTTAAATGAAAACCGAGTGACAATAGAAGATATTGAGAAATTGAAAGTGAGAGAAAGAATTGCCAAAATGAAATTTATAAAAGAAGAAGAGATGGAAAAAGAGTTTTCAGAAATTAAAAAGGAGATTGAAGAATGTTTGAAATAAAATATCATAAAAAGATCAGCGAAATTTCTGGGCCATTAATTTTGATTAAAGGTGTAGAAGGTGCGAAATATTTAGAATTGGTAGAAATTATTGTTGGTGAAAAAGAAAGAAGATTAGGGCAGGTTTTAGAAGTCTATGAAGATAAGGCATTAGTCCAAGTTTTTGAAGGAACAAGAGAGATTGATTTGAGTGAAACGAAGGTAAGATTTTTAGGAGAAGGAATTAAGATGCCTTTATCTCGGGATATTGTAGGTAGAATTTTTGATGGATTAGGAAGAGTAAGAGATGGTGGACCCGAGATTATTCCCGAAATAGAAAGAGATATTAATGGAGCGCCGATTAATCCTTATGCCCGAGAATATCCTAATGAATTTATTCAAACAGGTATTTCAGCAATTGATGGTTTAAACACTTTAGTAAGAGGTCAAAAATTACCAATCTTTTCGGGTTCGGGTTTACCTCATAACCTTCTAGCAGCCCAAATTGCTCGTCAAGCAAGGGTTTTAGGAGAAGAGGAAGAGTTTGCTGTTGTTTTTGGAGCTATGGGAATAACTTTTGAGGAAGCCAATTTTTTTATTGATAGTTTTGAAAAAAGCGGCGCCTTAGAAAGAAGTGTCCTTTTCTTAAATCTTGCTGATGAACCAGCAATTGAAAGAATTGCTACCCCTAGAGCAGCTTTAACTGCAGCTGAATATCTTGCCTTTAATTTGGATATGCATGTTTTAGTAATTTTAACTGATATGACTAACTATTGTGAAGCATTAAGAGAGATTTCAGCAGCTAGAAAAGAGGTTCCAGGAAGAAGGGGTTATCCTGGTTATCTCTATACAGATTTGGCATCCATTTATGAAAGATGCGGAAGAATAAAAGGGAAAAAAGGTTCAATAACTTTGATGCCAATATTAACAATGCCTGAAGATGATAAAACTCACCCCATCCCTGATTTGACAGGTTATATTACTGAGGGGCAAATAATTTTATCAAGAAGTTTACAGAGAAAAAAAGTTTTTCCACCAATAGATGTGTTGCCCTCTTTATCAAGATTGAGAGATAAGGGCATTGGTAAGGGAAAGACGAGAGAAGACCATGCTGATTTAGCAAATCAATTATTTGCTTGTTATGCCAAAGGAAAAGAAGCTGAAGAATTAGAAGTAATTTTAGGAGAAGCTGCATTAACTGAATTAGATAAGATTTATCTCCGTTTTGCTGAAGAATTTGAAAAAAGATTTGTCAGTCAAGGAGAATATGAAAATAGAACCATTGAAGATACATTAAATATTGGTTGGGAACTTTTGAGATTAATCCCGAAAGAAGAATTGAAAAGGATAAGAGAAGAATTTATTCAAAAATATCTCTACCCTAAAGAATAATTTTCAATAAAAAATCATAAGTTATTGAAAAATAAAGAGATAATCAAGTAATTTTTTCTTGACTTTTCATAAATTTTATTTATAATTTTATAAAAGAAGACTGGAGGCGTGTCCAGTCTGAGTATGTTAACCATAGGGGTGGTGGTTAACTAAAATTCAAAAAATATCACCCAAATTTAAAGATTAGGAGGTGAAAAATGCGAGGAATAATTTTAATTTCCATTCTTTTCTCATTATCTTTTTCTCAGGTTTTAATTTGGCATGATGATATGACAAATTTTCCTCAAAATTGGACATTAGGAGGAGTGGGCGATACCTGGACAAGAGTTTCTAATCGTTACAATTCCTCTCTTTATAGTGCTAAATGTAGCAAGGATAGTCTTTATCGTAATAATACTAATATCTGGATGGAAAGAAGTGTGAACCTTGGTGGATTTTATAGTGGCGCGGTTGTTTTTTATATTTACCAAGATTTAGATACTTCGGATTATATTTATTTTGAATATTTAGTGGGTGATAGTTGGATAACCTTTTGGCAGTCAAATGGATTTGTTGGTGGTTTTATTCAGAGGGTAATGTCACCAATTCCTAATACGGCAACTAAAATAAGATTTAGATTTTTCTCTGATTCGGTAAATGTAATTGAAGGTGTATATATTGATGATGTAACAGTTTATGGCTATCGTTATGATGTTGGTGTTACGGAAATTATTGCTCCGAAAGGTATTCTCGACTCAGGAATTACAATAACACCCAAAGCAAAGGTAAAAAATTTTGGTGATTTTATGACCACCTGCACAGTGCGAATGCGTATCGGCACTTTTTATAATAATTTACAAATTGTAAGCAATCTTTCCCCCGGACAAGTAAGAGAAGTTAATTTTAGTAGTTGGCAGGTAAGACAAAGAGGAACCCACATTGTCAAATGCTCTACCCAATTGCGCAATGATTATAATCCCAATAATGACTGGAAAGTAGAAACAATCTTTGTAAGGGTAAGAGATGTTGGAGTAGTTTCCATATTAGCACCTACTGGTACCGTTGATTCTGGGGTATTAATTATCCCCCAAGCAAGGATAAGAAATCATGGAAATACTAATGAGAGTTTTTGGGTTCTTTTTAGAGTCGGTAATAATTATCGGGATTCTTTATTTTTAAATCTAATTGCTGGTAGAGAGACAACTCTTTCTTTTAATCAATGGTTAGCAATCCAAAGAGGGAAACATTATGTAAGATGTTCTTTATTAATCAGCGATTTTATTCCCAGTAATAATCAAAGAATTGATTCAGTGTTTGTAAGGGTTTTTGATATTGGGATAAGAGAGATTTTGCAACCTCTCGGGATAGTTGATTCTGGGACGAATATTATTCCCAAAGCAAGAATAAGAAATTATGGAAATGTTAATGTTAATTTTAAGAGTTATTTTAAGATTGGCAATATTTATTGGGATTCTCTAATCTGCAATCTACCGGCAGAGAGAGAGACAATTTTGTCTTTTAGTCAGTGGTATGCAGCAGTAAGAGGAAAACACTTGATAAAATGTAGTTTATTAATTAGCGACCGTTTTCCAAATAATAATTATCAAATTGATTCGGTTTTTGTTCGGGTATGGGATTGTGGGGTGAAGGAGATATTGGCGCCGACTGGGATTATTGATTCAGGGACTTTTATTATACCGCAAGCGAAGGTAAGAAATTATGGAAATGTTGACCAAGAATTTAGTGTTCTTTTTAAGATTGGTGGTTTTTATACTCATTCTATTTATTTATATTTACCGGCGGAGAGAGAGACGATACTTTCTTTTAATCAATGGCAGGTGAATGAGCGTGGTAAGCATTTGGTGAAATGCACATTATTATTGGTTGATAATTTTCCAAATAATAATTATCGTATTGATTCGGTTTTTGTTCGGGTATGGGATTGTGGGGTGAAGGAGATATTGGCACCGACTGGGATTATTGATTCAGGAACTCTTGTTATACCGCAAGCGAAGATAAGAAATTATGGGAATATTGACCAAGAATTTAGTGTTCTTTTTAAGATTGGTGGTTTTTATACCCATTCCATTTATTTATATTTACCGGCAGAGAGAGAAACAACACTTTCCTTTAATGAGTGGCAGGCGAATGAGCGTGGTGAGCATTTAGTGAAATGCACATTATTATTGGTTGATAATTTTCCAAATAATAATTATCGTATTGATTCAGTTTTTGTTCGGGTATGGGATTGTGGAATAAAAGAAATTTTAGCACCAAAAGATATTATTGATTCTGGAATTACTATTATACCAGAAATTAAGATAAAAAATTATGGAAATGTTGATGATGAATTTAGTGTGATTTTTAAAATTGGTGATTTCTATAATGATTCTCTTTATTTACATTTATCAGCCGAAAAGGAAACAACCCTTTTCTTTGATGAATGGCAGGTAAATGAAAGGGGAAAACATTTAGTAAAATGCTCTTTATCATTAACGGATAATTTTCCCAATAATAATTATCAAATCGATTCAGTTTTTGTTCAAGTATTAGACGTTGGTATCACAGAAATTATTTCTCCTCAAGGTAATGTGGATTCAACAGGTATTTTAACCCCCGAAGCAAAAGTTAAAAATTATGGTAATACTTCAGTTAATTTCTTTACCACAATAAAAATAATTGGTGATGAATATTATTGGATAAATGAAACTTATGTTGAAAATCTTTTGCCAAATGAAGAAAGAAGAATATCTTTTCCTAATTGGCTTATTGCTAAGAGAGGAGAATATATTGTTATTTGTTCAACAAGATTGGTTAATGACCGGATACCAATAAACAACAAAAAAGAAGAAAGACTTTCTGTTCAGGTTCACGATTGTGGAATAATTACTATTTTTTCGCCTCCTGAAGATTGTGATTCTAATAAAACTTATCCAGTTATCGCTTTGATAAAAAATTATGGCACTATTAATAAAGATTTAAAACTATCTTTTAGAATTGGCGAAGATTACTTATCAGTTAAGCCTATTACCACTAATGCTGGTGAGTCCTTATTAGTGGAATTTGATAGTTGGCAACCAAAAAGAAGGGATTATCTCTGTTCTCAGTGTGTAATTGAATCCTGTCCTCAGGATATTAATCCTTTTAATGATACAGTAAGAAGCGTTCATTTTGTGAGGGTTAAAGATGCTGGAATATTGAGAATTGTTTCGCCAAGTGATTCGGTTTCGGAAGGTGAAATTATTCCAAAGATTGAGATAAAAAATTTTGGTAATATTTCTGTAAGGAGTTTAATAAAAATTGTGATTTATCAAAATAATTTACCTATATATACTGATTCCTTTTTTGTTGATATTCATCCCAACGAAATTCAAATTATTAGTTTTTCACCTTGGCAGGCTTATGAAGGAAGTTTTACATTTTATGCTGCAGTAATTTTGGATGAAGATATGCAACCGGTAAATGATACCCTTTTCAAAAACTTTATTGTAGAAAGTTACGAACCTTGGGTATTATTAAGAGATATTCCAAGAGGCAATTATAAAGGAGTAAGGGGCGGAGGTGCTTTGGCATTCGGCAATAATCAAGTATTCGCTTTTAAGGGAAATAATACAAGAGAATTTTATATCTATTCTTGTCAAACAAGAACTTGGCGAGAAGGAAAGTCATTGCCCGCTGGCGATAAAGGTAAAAATATAAAAGATGGTGGTGCTTTGGTTTATGATAAAAGAAATAATTTAGTTTTTGCTATTAAAGGAAATAAAACAAAAGAATTTTATTGTTATTATCCCGAACTGGATAGTTGGGAAAGAAAAAAAGATATTCCTGGAAAGAAAGGAATCGGTGGCGGAAGCGGAGTAACCTATTTCTCTTTGTCAGCAGATACTAACTATATTGTCTTATTAAAAGGTGGAACAAAAGAATTCTATGCGTATTGGATAGAAAGAGATAGTTGGCTTACGCTCAAAATATTGCCTGGTGAAAAGAAATTTAAGAAAGGAAGTGCCCTTACTACCGATAATAATTATATCTACATTTTAAAAGGAAATACAAACGAGTTTTTTGCCTACGATATAAGGAAAGATTCCTTTGAAATAAGAAAAAGTCTACCTTTAATCGGTAGGAATTTAAAGAAGAAAAAGACAAAAGACGGCGCTTCGCTCTGTTGTGATGGTGAAAGAATTTATGCTTTCAAAGGTGGCAATTGTAATGAATTTTGGTGTTATGAGATTTTAAATAATGAATGGAACGAATTAGAACCTATTCCTTTGCTACCAAGTAATAAGCGAGTAAAAAGTGGCGGTGCTTTAGTTTACGATTATATAAATAAAAGGATTTATGCTTTAAAAGGAAGTAATACTTATGAATTCTGGCGGTATCTACCTAGGAGAACTTTCTTAACCAAAGAAGATTTAAGAAAAGAAATTCCTTCAGCAATTAATATAGAAAAATTAAGTTTAATTAATAAGAAGGTAAAGGAGATTAAGATCTATAACCTTTTGGGAAATCTTGTTTATCAAAAGAAGAATTCAAAAGAGATGCCAAGATTAAGAAAGGGAATTTATATTATTAAGGTAAAATTTGAAGATTATGAGATAAATAAAAAGGTTTTTATCATCCATTAAAAATTTTTATAAAATTAAAATAGAATACCGTATATGGTCATAGGGGTTTATCTCTATTTCCGTATAAGTCTTTGATTTATTCGTTAGAAAATACTATTTTACCTTTTTTAAAAACTTTTTTTATTGGGTTATGAGGAAAGTTATAAAAGATTTTTTGATATTTATCATATTTTAGAATTATTAAATCTGCCTCTTTTCCTTTTTCAATTGAACCAATTTTATCTTGGAGATTTAAAGCATAAGCATTTCCCATAGTTCCATAATATAGGCTCTCTTTTTCATTAAAACCATACAAAAAAGCACCCAAAGAGATGATTATTGGCATCTGATAAATTGGACAGGTTCCTGGATTATAATCACTGGCTAAAGCAATCTTTATATTTAATTTTTTAAATATATCTATTGGTGGTTTCTTCGCCATTCGTAAGAAGAATGAAGTGCCGGGTAAAAGGGTAGCAACCACATCTTTTTTCTTCATTAATTTCAAATTTTTAATTTCCGGATATATTAAATGCTCAGCAGAAATACAGCCAATCTTATAAGCTACATAATCTCCATAGGAAGAAGAGAGCTCATTAGCATGGATTTTGGGTATTAATCCTAATTTTTTTCCATAAGAAAGTAATTCTATGCTCTCTTTTTTATTAAAAGTATTCTCTCCCTTTTCACAAAAAACATCGCAAAAGATTGCTAATTTCTTTTTGGCAATAATTTCCATTGTTTTTTTCATCAACAAAATATATTTTTTTCTTTCTATATCCTGCGGAACCACATGAATAAGAAAAGTGGGTAAAATAGTAATCTTGTCTTTCAGTTTCTTTTTTAGTTGATTAATAATTTTTAAATGCCTTAATTCTTCTTTTGGATAAATTCCATAGCCACTTTTTATTTCAATAGTTGTGGTTCCCCATTTTATTACGTTAAGTAATTTTCTATAATTTTCTTCAAACAGTTCTTTATCTTTTTTTTCCTTGGTTTTTTTATGGGTATAATAAATTCCGCCACCTTTTTCTAAAATTTCATAATAGCTTGCTTTATTTAACCTCATTTCCAATTCATCTTCTCTTGTTCCCGAAAAGAACAGGTGGGTATGGGAATCAATAAATCCCGGTAAAACACAACAATTTTGAGCATCAATAATTTGATAACTTTTTCTTTCTAATTTTAAATCTTCCATTTCGCCAAAATCATAAATTTTATCACCTTTAATTAAAAGATAAGCCTTTTCAATAATTTTAAAATCAGGTTTATCCATTAAAAGAAGTTGGGAGATATTTTTAATTAATATCATTTTATTTCCAAAAAAGATAAATAAAAAGTCCTGCAAAAATTGTGCCGGCCAAAGAAAAGGGTAGACCTAATTTAAAGAAATCAAAAAATCTTACTTTTGTTCCTTTTCTTTTAAGATAGCCAACACCAACGATATTTGCTTGGGCACCAAAAGGAGTGATATTGCCACCAACGGTAGTAGCAATTAACGAACCAAACATTAATAAATAAAACATATTGCCTTCCGGATAAAAGATTTTTATTAACTCGGAAATTAATAAAAAGAAAGGAATATTATCCATAAAAGAAGAAAAAAGAAGAGAAATAAAAAGAATAAAAATATAAATAAAAATCGGATGTCTAAAATTAATAAAGAAATTATTAAAAAGATTAGCCAAAATTGTTAAGCCACCTCCTTTTTCAAATATTCCAATTAAGATAAAAATACCAATTAAAAAAAGGGTTGTCTCATAGTCAAGCATTTTTAAGAGATTAATTGGTTTTATTAATTTAAATATTAAAAGAAAAAAGATTGTTAAAAAGGCATAAAATAAAGAGATAAGACCAGCATAAAAAAGATATCCATTTCCTTTGATTATTCTTGGAAATATTATTAAAGTTAAAATGAATAGCAAAAGAATTATTAGAAAAATATAATTTCTTTTTGGAATATTAACCTCTTCAATTTCGGGATGAATTTTTATAAGTTCTTTATCTTTTTCTCTTTTTAAAATAAAATAGGTTGTTAATAAGGAGAAGAAGAAACCTATTTGGACAGCAAAGAATAGTGAGGGTTTTCCTTGAAAGAAAAAGAAGTCTAAAAATTTTAGATTTGCCTTTTCTGCTAAAATCATACTTGGTGGGTCACCAATCAAAGTGGCTGAACCTTGGAGATTGCTAGATAGACAAATGGGAATAATAAAATTTAGTGGCGAAGTTTTAAAATATAAAGCACAAGAATAAGCAAGGGGCGCTAAAATTAAGACTACTGCAGTATTTTCTAAAATACTTGATAAAAAACCACTTAAAATAGAAAAGATAATAATAGAATAAAATAATGTCTTTGCCTTATTTATTAAATGAAAAGCAATTTTTTTAGGTATTTCTGATAAAAAAAACCCTTCAGCAATAATATAGGTACCTAAAAAAAGGATGATAATATTATAATCAATAAAGTTTATATAATCTTTTAAAGAAAAACCAAAGAGAAAAAAAAGAAAAATAAAGGCAAAAAGGATATATAACCTATATCTAAAAAAAACTGCCATTAAAATATAACATAAGAAAAATAGAAAGAAAACAGCCATTTTATTCTATTCGGCAAAGGACTTCATAATGAGTATTAAATTCCTTTTTAACAATTCCTATTTCTGGTGCTAAATGGTATATATAAATTAAAGAATCCTTTTTCTTGCCAATAATTTCCTTTTCTTTTATAATTACTGAATAAACATCCGAAAATTTACCATGAGGAACTGTTAAAGTGTCCCTCTTTAAAACTTTACCAAAAAGATAAAATCTTAGCGTATCATTAATTATTGAATCTTGCCATTCTTTATTTTCAATTAAAGGAAAAGAAAGAAAGGTAATAAAATCTTTATATAATGTTTCAATTTGGCCAAAATTTAATGTCTCTTTACAGATAAATTTTTCAATAGAAAACTTTTCTTTTATAAAGAAAGTGGGTTCAATATTCCTTTCACAATAAAAAAGATTGGTGCCAAAAAGAAAGGTATCACCAACAAATTTAAAAACTATGGTATCTTCTAAGGAAGAATAATAGTAATAAATTTTTCCTTTTTCTAAGGGAAAATAATCGCCTGTTGTTCTATTTAATAAGGTATCTTTTTGACAAAAGAAAAATAATAATAATAAAATTGAAAAAAACTTTTTAAAATCCATAGCCAACACCAATTTGTGAATTTAGGAAATAGTAAAAATTATTTTCTTTTTCATAAGTTAATCTTTCGGGAATAAAAGAAAGGAAAATCCTTATCCGAAAATTAATCTTATTCAATTTCTCCTTATAACCAAAACCAAAATTGTAATCAAAATATTTGCCCCTTTCCTTCTTTTTATTTTCTAAATAAACTTCTCTTATTAAATAAAGATAAGAAAGACCTAAAAAAAGCGTTCCCCTTTTATTTTTAATGGTTAAAAAAGAAGGCTCAAAAAAAAATTTTGGTTTTAAAAAATAAAGGGAAGAATATTGATTATTAAATCGGGAATAAGTAAAAGATAAGCCTATATCAAGAAATTTAGCTTCTTTAGATATCTCTAAAGAAAATAAAGGAGTAGGATAAAAATATCTTTTTAACCTTCCAAAAGGAGTTTTATCTCCCAATAAAAAACTGATTTCATAAGAATTTAAAAGATAAAAAATTAAAATATAAAACATAAAAAATTATAAAAGAAAAAAGAAATAAGTCAACAAATGGAAGTAAAATGTGTTATAAATACCAAAAACTTAAAAAAGTGCTAACCTTTGGGGCTCTTTTTTCGTTTTATATATATAGAAGGAGAAGTTATGGCTTTACTTCTTTTTGGGCTGGAATTATTTAAGTCTAATATTTCCATACTACTTATAAAAAGGGTTTACAAATTGCTAAGGAAAATTATAGTATTGGATTTAAAGAATTTGATTAAGAAAAAGGAGGTATTAGGGAAGTTATCTATTCCTTTGTTAAAAAATAAGTAAGTAATTCTTTTAGATATTTTCTTAATGCTACATTGATAAGACAAGGGGGCTTTGTTTTCTATAAAGAAGGGGGCAGTATAGTATATGGTATAGGTAAAGATACTATTAGATTTATTAGATAATAATTGAGTTTGTGGCAAAATAAGCTTTTGGCTTATATTTTGTGACAAAGAAGATTTAAGATATAAGGGCTATATTATTAAAATTAGCATTGAGAATTTTATTGAAGAAAGATACTCGCTAAAACCCCTTATAAAAATTATGATAATTAATAATGGTTATTTATCTAAGGTGGTCTATTTTTATAATGAATAATCTTCTTTTGGAAAAATCAAAATTTTTACTCTAACTTCTTGAATGAAAAACTTTACTAATTTTCTAATCGTTTTAGCATTTTTACTTTAATTATTTTGATAAAAAGAATTAATAAGAAAAGTTATAAGGAGAAAAGTTAGAAGGAATATAATTCCATATTCTTTTTCTATTTTTATTAAAGGAAAGATTTGGGAAAAGAATTTTGTTAAAATAATTAAAAGTTTTAATAAGAGATTTAAAGATTGAGAAAAGATTAAGGTTAAAAAAGATGAAAATAAAGAAAAAAATAAGACAATCAAAATTAAGGGTATAATGAAACCAATCAAAGGAGCAACAATTAAATTAGCAAAAATTGAAGCGGTAGGAATAGTACCAAAGTTAGAAATTAAAATTGGTAAGGTAGCAAAATAGCAGGAGAGGGAAATAAAAAAGGGTTTAATTAAAAGATTTTTTATAATACTATTATTTATTTTTAAATTGTTAAAATAAGGGTAAAAATATAAAATTCCAAAGGTTGCTAAAAAAGAAAGTTGAAAACTGATATTAAATAAACTTAATGGAGAAAATAATAAAATTAAAATACCACTAGAAAAGAGATTAACAATAGGTAGGGTTTTGCGGTTTAAAAAATAAGAGAAGGAAAGAAAGAGAAACATTATACCGGCTCTCAGGATAGATGGTCGGAAAGAACAAAGGCAGGCGTAAAGGAGAATAAAAAAGATTAAAAGAAAATATTTTAAAGAAAAAGGAATTTGGAAAATATTAAAAATGGTTAATATCACAAAGGCAAAAATTGTTATGTGAAGTCCAGAAACAGCCAAAATGTGGTATAACCCAGTTTTCTTAAAAATTTCTTTTAATTCATAAGATAATTTGCTTTTATCGCCGAAGAAAAGGCCATAAACTAAACCTTTATTTTCTTTTTCTAAATAATCATCAAAAATATTTTCTATATAATTAATTACTTTTTGATGAAAGAGAAAATTTCTTTCTTCAAAAATTTCTTTTGTTTTTGAGATATAGGCATAAAAAGAAAAAGAAATAAAAAAGAAGAGATAATAGAAATAACGTTTTTCTCTAAAAGTAAGATAAATAAAAGGAATTAATAAAAGAAAAAGAATTGGGTGAAAATAAAAGGCAAACAAAATAGAGAAAACTAATAATAAAAAAATTCTTACAGAAGGGAAGGAGAATAAATTCAATTATTCAATTTATATCAAATTATATTTCTTAAAAATTTCTAAAATCTTTAAAAAAGTTTCTTTAGGAGAATGGTTTAATAACCAATAATTTATTTTTTCTCTTTTAAACCAGGTTAATTGTCTTTTGGCATAATTACGAGTATTTTTCTTGGCAAGGGAAATCATCTCTTCTTTATTTAATTTTCCTTTGAGATAAAGGATTACTTCTTTATAACCAATAGTATTCAATCCTGGTGAACTTTCATTATAGCCCATCTTTAAGAGGTTTTCTACCTCTTCAATTAGACCATCTCTAATCATCTTATCAAATCTTTCGTTTATTTTTCTATATAAAATCTCTCTTTCTAAATTTAAACAAATATAAAGGGGTTCATATTTACTCTCTTTTTTTTGAGAAAGAAAATAAGAGAAAGGTTTATTAGTGAGATAATAAATTTCTAAGGCACGAATAATTCTTTGGGCATCATTAGGATGGATTTTTTGAGCGCTTTTCTCATCAACCCTTTTTAATTCCTCATAAAGAAAGGATAAAGGTTTCTTTTTTAACTCTTCTCGTAATTTTAAATCTACTTTTGGAGCTTCAAAAAAAGGCGAAAATAATGCTTTAAAATATAAACCACTGCCGCCAACAAGTAAATATCTTTTATTTTTCTTTATTAATTCTTCAATTACTTTTTCAACCTCTTTGGCATAATCATAGGCAGAATAATATTTATCAGGAGTAATAATATCCATCATAAAAAATTCATATTTTTTTCTGATTTCTAAGGATGGTTTAGCAGTACCAATATCAAGATACTTATAAATTTGTCGGGAATCGCAAGAGATTATTGAGAAATCATATTTTTCGGCCAATAATAAGGCGATATCGGTTTTACCAACACCGGTAGGACCACAAAGGCAAGGAATAAGGATTTTCATTAAGATATTTTATTTGAAAAAATAAAGTTTTTCAATTATAATAACTCATTTATGATAATTGCTGATTTACATATTCATTCATTATATTCTCGGGCAACCAGTAGAGATATGGAAATAAATAAGTTAGTAGAATATGCGAAATATAAAGGTATAAAAATTTTAGGAACCGGTGATTTTACCCATCCGGAATGGTTAAAAGAGTTAAAAAGAGAATTAAAAGAGATAGAAGAGATTGGTTTGTGCGAAAAAGAGGGTATTTATTTTATTTTGCAAACAGAAGTGAGTAATATTTATCAGCAGGATGGAAAATTGAGAAGAATTCATAATCTTATTTATACTTCCTCTTTTGAAAGAGTAGAAAAGATTAATAAGTTCCTTTTTAAGTATGGTGATTTAGCAAGTGATGGCAGACCAACATTAAATTTATCTTCTTATGATATGGTAAATTTTTTAAAAGATATTGATGAGGACTGTTTTATTGTTCCAGCCCATATTTGGACACCCCATTTTTCCCTTTTTGGCAGTGTTGCTGGTTTTGATTCGGTTGAGGAATGTTTTTTAGATTTAACTAATGAAATATTTGCTTTGGAAACGGGGCTCTCTTCTGATCCAAAAATGAATTGGCGTCTCTCTTCTTTAGATAATTTTACTCTCATTTCCAATTCTGATGCCCATTCACCACAAAAAATTGGACGAGAGGCTAATGTTTTTCGATTAGAAAATATTTCTTACTATGAGATTAAAGAGATTTTAAAAAATAAAAATAAAGAAAAATTTTTATTTACTATTGAGTTTTTCCCCGAAGAAGGAAAGTATCATTATGATGGGCACCGAAATTGTAATGTAAGATTGTCACCAAAAGAAAGTATTATGAATAATGATTTATGTCCAATTTGTGGGAAAAAGGTAACAATCGGAGTTTTACATCGGGTAGAGCTTCTTGCCGACAGGGAAGAAGGTTATTTTCCTAATAATGCTATTCCCTTTAAAAATTTAATTCCCTTAGATGAGATAATTGCGGAGGTATTAAATGTAAATAAAGAAAGTATGGTAGTAAAAAATCTTTATTTAGAGATGGTAAAAAAAATTGCTCCCGAATTTGAAATTTTATTAAATGTGCCAATAGAGGAGTTGCAAAAGAATTACCCCAAGATTGCTGAGGGAATTGAAAAAATGCGCAAAGGAGACATCAAAATTTTGCCGGGTTATGACGGTGTTTTTGGAGAAATAAGGATTTTGGAAAGGAAAGAAGAGAAAAAAGAAAGACAAAAAACATTATTTTAATATTTAATAAGGAGAAATTATGAAAGAAAGAAAAAAAGTTATTATAATGGGTGCTGGTGGTAGAGATTTTCATAATTTTAACATTTATTTTAAAAATAATCCTGATTATGAAGTTGTCGCCTTTACTCAAACACAAATTCCCGAAATTGAGGGTCGGATTTATCCAAAGGAATTGGCGGGTGATTTATATCCCAACGGAATTCCTTTATATTCAGAAAAGGAGCTTATAAGACTTATTAAAGAAAAGAATGTCTCCTTAGTAGTTTTTTCTTATTCAGATGTGAGTTATGAATATATTATGAAACGAGCAGAAGCGGTGATAAGTGCAGGAGCTTCTTTTATGTTGCTTGGTCCAAAGGACACAATGTTAGAAAGTAAGAAACCGGTTATTGCAGTTTGTGCGGTAAGAACAGGAGCTGGAAAAAGTCCTTTAACTCGAAAAATTTGTGAAATTTTGAAAAAAAGAAATATAAATTTCTGCGTCGTTCGCCATCCTATGGCTTATGGCGATTTTAATCGGCAGGTAGTGCAGAGATTTCAAAAAATGGAAGATTTGGATTTTTATAAAGCAACGATTGAAGAAAGAGAAGAATATGAACCCCATATCAAAATGGGAAATACGGTTTTCGCCGGTGTTGATTACGAAAGGATTTTAAGAAAAGCCGAAGAAGAATTTTCTTTAATAATTTGGGATGGTGGTAATAATGATTTTCCTTTTTATAAGCCTAATCTTTTATTTGTTGTTTGTGATCCCTTGAGAGCCGGTGATGAGGTTAACTATCATCCTGGTTTTGCTTTGTTCCAAATGGCCGATGTTCTTTGTATTTCTAAAGTTTCTACTGCTAAAAAAGAACAGTTAAAAATGTTAAAAGATAATATTAAAGAGTATAATAAAAATGCGGAAGTTATATTAGCCGATTTAATTCCAAAACTAAAAGATATAGAAATAAAAATAAAAAAAGGTAAGAAAGCAGTAGTAGTAGAGGATGGTCCTACAACCACCCATGGCGGTATGGCTTATGGGATTGGTTATCTTTACGCAAAAAAATTGGGGTTAAAAATAGTTGAGCCAAAAAGATATGCTTATGGAATTTATAAGAAAATTTATGAAGAATATCCCCATTTAAAATATGTAATTCCAGCGGTCGGCTATCGGGAAAACCAGATTTTTGACTTAAAAAGAACTTTAGAGAGAGCAGAAGTTGATTATATTATTTCTGCTACTCCGATTGATTTAAATAGAGTAATTAAAATAAATAAACCAATTATTCATATTGAATATTTCTTTAAAGAGAAAACTAAGAAATTAGAAAGAATATTAGATTCTTTTCTTAAAAGCTGTAATCTCTCTTAATCTTTTTACTACTTTTATTAATACTTCTATTGTGTAATCAATTTCCTCTTTTGTATTTTCTTTTCCTAAGGAAAATCTTACTGGCGAGTTGATATATTCTATGGGTACATTCATTGCTTTTAACACATGGGAAGGTTCAGGTTCACCAGAGGCACAGGCGCTGCCACTAGCAACAGCAATTCCTTCTAAGTCCAAATTAACTAATAACGCCTCGCCCTCTATATAACCAAAGGAAATGTTTGTGGTATTACATAACCTTTTTTCTAAATGGCCATTAATTCTTACATCTTCAATATTTTCTAAAATTTTTTTCTCTAAATAATCCCGCAATTTTTTCATTTTTTCAATATCCTTTTCCATATCCCTCATCAAAATTTCGCAGGCCTTTCCCATACCTACAATACCAATTAGATTTTCGGTCCCTGCTCTTTTTCCTTGTTCGTGATGTCCACCATGGATAAGATTTTCAATATTAACCCCTTCTCGGATGTATAAAACACCAACCCCTTTAGGAGCATGGATTTTATGACCAGAAATAGTTAACAAATCTACTCCTAATTTTTCTACATCTAATTTTATCTTACCTGCGGAAGCCACTGCATCAGTATGAAAATAGATATCATAATTTTTTAAAATCTGAGAAATCTCTTCAATTGGTTGAATAGTACCAACTTCATTATTGCTATGCATAATTGATACTAAAATAGTATTTTTTCTTATTGATTTTTTAAGATAATCAATATCAACAATACCATACTCATCAACTGGTAAAATAGTAATTTCAAAACCAAATTTTTTTAAGGCTAAACAAGAATTTAAAACCGAACTGTGTTCAATAGCTGAAGTAATAATATGGTTTCCTTTATTTTGATTAGCAATGGCAATTCCTTTGATTGCCCAGTTGCAAGATTCAGTACCGCCCGAAGTGAAAAAGATTCTTTCTGGTTTAGTATTTAAAAATTCAGCTACTTTTCTTCTCGCATTTTCAATCGCTTCCCGTGTTTCTCTACCGAAATAATGAAGATTAGAAGGATTACCAAACTTGTTTTCTAAAAAAGGCATTATTGCTTCTTTTACTTCTTTATCAATCGGCGTTGTTGAATTGTAATCTAAATAAACCCTTCTCATTTTTCCTCCCAGATCTTATATAAAAAAGAATATAAAAAATCAAAGTAATTTTCAATAAAATATAAATTAATTTTCTTTTTTTGATTTTTCCTTAGAGGCAATTAAAAGGATTAAAATCCCTAGGATAATAAAAAAATCGGCAAGATTATAGGTAGGCCAACGAAGATTTTTTATTCCCATATCAATAAAATCAGTGACTTTACCTCTAATTATTCTTTCACTTACATTACCAATGGCTCCACCTAAAATTAATCCATAAGCCAATTGATAAATCTTTTTGTTGCCTTTAAGTCCAATAATTAAAATAAGAATTATACCAATAATTGGTAATATATAATGTAATTCCTCAATTTTAAAAGAAATAGAAAAAACTCCGTGAGGATTAAAAACCAAATAAAAACGCAGATAATCACCAAGAATGTTTACTCCTTCAGGATAATTGGCTAAATAATTTCTTGCCCAGATTTTTGTTAAATAATCAATTAAAAAGGAAAAAAGGGTTGTAAGAAAAAAAATCTTTTTATTTTTCAAGGAGGGCTTTTTCTAATTTTTCTAAATCCTCTTTTTCAAAAACTCTTATCCGGTAATGTTTAGCAAAATGGAGGGCATCAGCGGAGAGTTTGGGCAAAGCCACCATAATAATATCAGCAGCATTCACATCATAGGCTTTGGCATAAAGTTTGATAACCTCTTCCGCTGGTACCTCATCATCGGCAGTGGCAAAACCAACAACTATTCGGTGTTCTAAAGGACCACTCCTTTTTATTGCCAAAATGTCAATTTCGTGTTCCGCCCCACTACGACCATTAATCTTTACCCCTTCCTCTATTTCATAACCCTGACTTTTTAAAAAGGCTATTATTTTGTCCTTTGGTAAGGCTTTTAATTTAAGAAGACCTATTTCTTCTTCTTTTAATTGATAAGAGAAAAGATATATCTCTTTGAGATTTTCTTTTTCAATAGAAGCACCACATTTAAGACAGCGCCATAATTCTTTTGGCTCTTTAAAGTATTCTTCACAATTCTGACATTGATAATAAGCCGGGTGGAATTTATAATCCTCATCAATGATTTGTAATTCTTGTAAGCATTTTGGACATCTCAAATTCTTTCCATCTTGATAGGTTTCCAATTTTCCTAAATAACCACAAATATGTTCCAGAGCTTTCATTTTTAAAATATAAGCGGAATGGCATTTTGGACAATAGGTTTCATATTTTAATTCATCACTATTACAGAGAGGACATAAAAATAATTTTTCTTTAAAAATCTTTTTTAAATACCCTAGCCGAGCTAAATCTTCAATAAGATAAACTGTTGTTAAAGGTGGTTTTCCTAAAATCTCTTCTGCCTCCGGATAACGATAAAGATTTTCACATGTGGGATCAAATTTTGGTTTTAACTCCTCTTTTCTTTTCTCTATCAACTCTTGTAAAAGCTTCCATATCCGCTCATCTTTAAACATAAAAAACTCTCCGATAGATAATTTTATTATAGTTTATTTTTAAAAAAATGTCAACAAGAAGAAAGAAAGATATCTTTATGAAAACAAAGGATTTATAAAAAAAGAATAAAAAAATAAGGGGAAGGTTTATTTAATTATTAAATTCCATAGACCATTTTC
This sequence comes from Caldifarciminota bacterium, assembly GCA_025060715.1. GTDB lineage: Bacteria > Hydrothermota > Tepidihabitantia > Tepidihabitantales > DTDR01 > DTDR01. Next base: position 36,225 of record JANXBG010000014.1, read on the forward strand.
AAAAAATTCCTGGTAATATTTTTTCTGATATTCTAAATTGATTTTTTTGTATTCTTCATCACTTAAATTTTTTAAGTTATCTTCGCCATAATCTAAAATCATATCTCTTTCGGCTAAACGGGTAATCAATAAATCCCAGAAGGTAATCTCATTATATTCTTCTATTATACTTATAATCTCATTATCATATTTGAAATTTTCGTATTCCTTTTTGATATTTTGATTGCCAATTGAGGAAAGGATTTGGTTTTTTAGATTTTCAAACTTTTTAATCATTCTTTCTTCTTCTCTGTTGGCATTGGCTAACCAGTTACCAAGATATATTAATTTTAATAAAGTTTCTAAATCTTCTTGGCTTAATTTAATTTCGTAATCCATTATTTACCTCCTAAAAATTTAAAATTTAATTTTTGGCGCCACAGGGATTTGAACCCTGATCTTCAGGTTGAGAACCTGATGTCCTAAACCAGGTTAGACGATGGCGCCAATAAAATAAAAATTAGAGTCGGCAAAGGGAATATAAAATAAAAATGAGGATATAGTCCTCGACCCTTTCCCTTGCCGACTCTTCATAAATAAATATAGGCAAAATTTTAAATAAAGTCAAGAGAAATTTTATAACTCCTTTAATTTTTCTTTTGCTAATTTAGCTTCGTTAGTATTCGGATACTCTTTTATTAATTTTTGAAAATATTCTTTTGCTTTATTTTTATTTTTTTTATTTAAATAAATTAGGCCAAGTTTATACATACTGGCAGGTACTTTATTCCCTTTAGGATAATTAGTAATCACTTTTTCTAATTCAATTATTGCTTTTTCTATATTTCCTAAAGCATAATAACATTCACTAATCCAATATTGGGCATTATCCGCCAATTCACTATTAGGATATTTCTGTAAAAAGTTTTCAAAAGAGAAAATTGCCTGTTCATATTCACCCCTAATCATATCTTGGTAAGCTATCTGATAAAGTTCCTCTGCCTTTGTTTCGTCATATTCTTTAATTGTCTCAGGTACAAAAGTAGTTTCTTCAATTTTTCTTTTTCTAACCTTATAAATCTCTTCTTGAGTTTCTTGGATAAGATTGTGCAACTCTTCTAAGCGATTATTAATTCTATCCAATTGGAATAATATATCCGCTTTCAATTCTTCTAAGGCTTTTTTATTTTCCTTTTCCATTTTTTTGGTTCTCATATCTAAAGTATCAATCAATGCTTGCCGATGGAGGAATTTTTTATAACCACTGCAAGAGAAAAAGAGAAAAATAAAAAGGGGGTAGAATAATCTACCCCCAATTTTTCCTTTTTTCATTATTCTTTTACTTTAAATTCGCATCTTCTATTCTTCCAATATTCTTTTGGATCAGTAGTTACTGGCCGTTCCTCACCATAGCTAATTGTTTCTATTCGATCAGCCGAAATTCCTAATTTTACTAAATAATCTTTTGCTGAATTTGCTCTTCTCTGTCCAAGACCTAAATTATATTCAGTAGTGCCAATGGGACAGCAATGGCCTTCAATAATAATTTTCACATCCGGGTATTGTTTTAGGACTTCGGCATTTCTTTTCAGAATTTCTGCATCTCCTGGTCGGATGTCATATTTATCAAAATCAAAATGGATAGTTTCTAATACTATTGTCGGTTTTTTCTCTTCTGTTGGAGGCGCTTCTACTTCTTCTTTTTCTGGCGGAGGTGGAATCACTTCTTCTTTTACCGCTTTTTTAGGACAGCCAAGAAATAATGTACTAAATATTAAAGCCGATAAAATTAAGGCTAATACTTTTCTCATTTTTTCCTCCTTTTAATTAAAAATTTCATAAAAATAAATTTTTAAATATTTTACTAATTATTTTAAAAAAGTCAAGAGATTTTAGATTTTAATTAAAGTGATCTTTCTCTTTTATTTATATTTTTTACCTTCCAATTTTATTGACACTAATGCCAAACCTTCGGCAAAGGAATAGGCGTAATCAAAGATTGGGTTAATCACATAGTTTCCCTTTTTATCAATAAAGCCCCATCTATCTTTTTTTTCACCGATATTTACTGCTGCAATTCCTTCGCTAAAATCCCAGGCGTTATGAAATTGGGGATTGATAACAAATTCACCTTGATGGTTAATAAATCCCCATTTCTCACCAACTCTTACCAAAGCCAGTCCTTCACAAAAATGGCGGGAGGCACTAAACTGAGGTTTAATAATCATTTCATTTGCTTTATTGATAAAGCCTACCCGATAATTGATTTTTATTGGCGCCAAACCTTCAGAAAAGATATAGGCATAATCAAATTGGGGCTCAATTAGAAAATTACCTTCTTTATCAATAAATCCCCATTTTTTTTCTATTTCTACAGCAGCTGCTCCTTCATTAAAGGCCCAGGCAAAATCAAATTTTGGTTCAATAATAAATTTCCCTTCAGGATTAATAAACCCCCATTTTTCACCATATTTTACTGCCGCTAAGGAGTCTTTAAAATGCCAAGCCTTTTCAAATTTTGGTTCAATCACAATCTTTCCTCGGCGGTCAATAAAGCCCCACTTAAAGTTTATCTCAATTGCTGCTAAACCTTCGGAAAAATGCCAGGCTCGATCAAATTGAGGATTGATAACAAATCTCCCTTTTTCATCAATATAACCCCATTTATTACCAACCCGCACACCGGCTAATCCTTCGGAAAATTTGCCGCCGTTATCAAAATTGGGATTGATAACAAAACGGCCAGTCTTATCAATATAACCCCATTTTTCTTTCATTACTATATCCTTCTAAAAGCATATATATTTTTATTTTAAGATATATTAAAATTATACTATCTTCCAAATTTTTTGTCAATTTCAGAAATTTCAAATTTTATAATTGTTGGCCTACCGTGAGGACAAAAATAAGGGTTAGAACAAGAAAAAAGTTGGTTGATTAAACTCTCCATCTCCCTTTCGTTCAACCTCTGATTTGCTTTGATTGCTCCCTTACAGGCAATCAATTGGACATAAAGTTCTCTTCTTTTCTCATATGGTTTCTTTTCAATCTCTTTATAATTGTTATAAATTTCTAAAATAAGTTCTTTTAAATCCTCTTTGCTAAAAAAGGTATCAATAGGAATTGCTTTGATAGCAATAGTATTTTCGCCAAAAATTTCTATCTCTAAACCTAAATAATTGAGTTCTTCTTTTAATTCTTGAATAACCGAAAATACTTCGGGTTTTAATTCAATTAAAATTGGAAAGAGAAGGGGCTGGGAGATTTTTTCCAAACTTTCACTTTTTAATAATTTCTCAAATAAAATTCTTTCCGAAGCAGCATGCTGGTCAACAATACAAAAGCCGCTTTTTATCTGAGTAAAGATATATTTATTATGTAATTGCCAAAAAAGTTTTTTTTCTTCTATTAATAGGGGCTCTTTTTTCTCTTCTAAATCTTTTATTTCTTCAGAAAGTTCAAAATATTCTAAATCCTTTTCAATTTTTAACTTCTCTCTTATTCCTTGACAGATAAAATCATAAAGAAATTTTTCATCAATAAATCTTACCTCTTCTTTTGTGGGATGGATATTTACATCCAAATATTCGGGAGGTGTTTCAATAAAGATAATAAAGTTAGGATTTTTTCCTAACAGAGTTCCGCCATAGCCATCATAAATTGCCCTTTTGGTAACTAAACTTTTTACTGGTCTTTTGTTAAAAAAGATTGCTTGAATTTCTGCTGGTAAAAATATTCTTTCTGGATCAGAAATAAAGCCGTAAACAGTTAAATGGGGATTTTCCAAATAAATTTCCAAAAGGGAAGAAAAAGTTTCCTTTCCTAAAACCATTTCTAATCTTTCTTTTATTGAATTTGCTTTCGGATAGTTAAAAATATTTTTCTCATCATTTTTCAATTGAAAACTTACTGAATAATTACTTAATAAATAATTTTTTACCACCTCTAATATTAAACGAAATTCCTGATAAGAACTTTTTAAAAAATTTCTTCTTACTGGATAGTTATAAAAAAGGTCTCTTACATAAACAGTGGTTCCCCTTTTTCTAATTATTAAGCCACTATCAACAATTTTATTATCTTTTACTTCAATATAATAACCTTCACCATCTTTGGTGCTTGATTCAATTCTTAATAGGCTACAACTGGCAATAGCGGATAATGCTTCTCCTCGAAAACCATAGGTTTTTATTTTTTTTAAATCTTCAATAGTTTTTAACTTACTGGTGGAATATCTTTCAATGGCCAAAAATAAATCTTTTTTATCCATTCCGTAGCCATCATCTATTACTTTGATTAACCTCTTACCGCCTTCTTTAAGTTCAATAATAATCTTTTCACTATTGGCATCTAGGGAGTTTTCAATCAATTCCTTCACACAAGAGGCGGGCCGAAAGATTACTTCACCACAGGCGATCTTTTTGATAACCTCTTCTTTTAACTTTTCAATCATTTTAAAAGTCGTATTTCATTCCGTCATTAGCAGCAATCACTTTTACATTAAGATTGGCAAATTCTCTATTCAACTCTTCAGCCACCACCCAAGGTTTTTTTCTAATTATAGTCATACCAAAATGGGTTAAAAAGCAAACTTTTGGTTTTATTTCTTTAATTAAGACTCTCACATCTTCTAAACTTAAATGATCCAATTCTGAGGGTTTTTCCCTTACCACATTTAAAATTAAAAATTCACTTTCTTTATAGGCATCAATTAAACCGTTAAAAAATTTGGTATCAGCAATATAACCAATTTTTATTTTATCCGTTTTGAAAAGAAAACCATAAGTTTCCGTTCGGTGTTGATGTCTTATTGGGCAGGTGAAACTTACCCCATTTAGGTTATAAACCTCCTTCTCTTTTAAAATAACAATCTTTTCTAAATAATCTCTTAAATAACGATAAACTACCGGATCATCTCCTTCTAAAGCATCATAAGGAGCAAAAAGGATTCCCCTTTTTTCTGTGCCTCCGATTGTTATTGCTTCAATAATATTATTAACATCACCCGAATGGTCAAGATGTTTATGAGAAAGTAAAACAGCGTTTATTGACGTTGGGTTAAGATTATGCTTAGAAGAGACAATTCTAACAAGCGAACCTGGCCCGGGATCAATTAAAAGATTCTTATTATTCAAATTAAGCCAAATACCTCCCGATGCCCGAATTTGCTTAAAAACAACAACCCGCGCTCCACCACTTCCCAAAAAGATAATTCTTCCCACTATGATATTATAAAAAAGTAAGTTTTATAATCAAATAAATAAAAAATAAATAAATATCAGAAATTTTTTAAACATACTTAACTATTTAAAAAACTTTTAATTATTGACTTTTTTTAAGATTTTTGTATTATCTATATAAAATATTGTTCTTTGAAAATTAGGAAAAAAAAGAATAATAAAACTAAAGGTTTGACGCAAAAATTAAAAGAAAAATTGTATAAGTTGCGTAATTTAAAGAAAAAATTTACGGTTCACCTTGATTAAAAAAGGATTGCGACAATACAAGCCATCCCTCGCATTTGACATATGTTTTTTGTTCACCTTGATTAAAAAAGGATTGCGACAGAAAACAGTTACATTCATCTTCGCAACTGCTATTATGTTCACCTTGATTAAAAAAGGATTGCGACCCGGTCAAAAGCCACTCTTTTTTGAATTCTTCGTTGTATAAGTTCACCTTGATTAAAAAAGGATTGCGACAAATCTATCTCATCTAAAATATCATTTGTTAAATCAGTTCACCTTGATTAAAAAAGGATTGCGACTCGTTAGTAATGGCAAAACCGTTTGTTATTTAGTGTAAGTTTGCCTTGATTAAAAAAGTATTGGAATAGATTTTTTATTTTTTAAGGCCACCTGGAAAATTAAATTCTAGGTGGCCTTTTTTATTTTTTAATATTTTAATAAAAAAATTTGGTGACCTAATAGGGGGTTTTTTCGTTATATATATATGAGACTCTATTTAACTAACGATGAGAAAGAAAAAATAAGAAAATTAGGAGTCTTAAAGGTAAATCAAGTCGCCCACTTTCTAGAAGTCTGCCCAAGAACTATCCAAAGATTTATCCAAAAAGGTTTCTTAAAAGCAAATATCTTTAAGTTTTATAAAAAAAGAACCCTCCTCATAGATGCCGAAGAATTTATTAAATTTGTTGAAAATTCTAAAACTATGATTTCTAAAATATGACTAAAACCTGTCGCCATCTGTCGCCAAATGTCGCGAAATGTCGCCATCTGTCTATTTACTATCAATAAATCTTTGACTATATTAGATTATGTTATATGAAAGA
>JANXBG010000015.1 GCA_025060715.1 Caldifarciminota bacterium
GGTTTTACTTTCTATAAAGAATGGGGCAGTATAGTATATGGTATAGGTAAAGATATTTAGATAAGTTTTTAGGTAATTTTTGATATTTATCAATTTACCAATCATTTAAATTTTAGCGGAGAAAGGGAGAGTTATTAAAACCCAATAGATTTAACTTATTTATATGAAAACTTTGCTGATTTTCTATATTGTTATATTAGATAAATAGACTTCTGATTATTGTCTTTTTTATATTTATTTATATCCTAAAAGTAAAATCTTAAAATCTTAATATTCGCCAGCCAGCACTAATTAATTTATTATCTCTTTCTCGGTCAATAAAGAATTGCTTTTTAGTTTTTAGTTAAATGGTATTTCTTGCCATCCCATTCAACAGCAATCTTTCTTTTTTTTAACAAAAGATAACAAAATCTAAGAAATAAATCGTTAATCTTCTTCTTATGTTAGTAATTCTTTAAAGTAGTTATAATAAAAACAACCCTTTTACCTTTTTAGAAACTATCAGAGTTTTTAATTTTATCAATTCTAACTTTTAAGAGAGTTAGGATGTTTCTCTTTTTAGGTAATAAATATTTTTCCATAATATAAAATCTGCCACCTCTAATTCGGATTTGCTAAATCTGAAGGCTTAATCCCTTCTCCCAATTTTCTCTTAAAAGTTTTATTTCTAAATCAATAAGGTTTTTGTTATAATAGTTAATTATTAAAGAGTCTTTTTCTAATACCTCACCAAGGATTGCTAATTTTATATCGCCCATTAGCCTTAAAAACTCTTCTATTTTTTCTTCTTCCACTTCACAAAGAAAACGGGTATTAGATTCAGAGAATAAGATTATATCAGGTCTATTAATCTCTTCACCCAATATAACTTTTTCTAAATCAATTTTACAACCTAAATTTTGGGTAAAAGTCATTTCGGCTAAAGCAACTCCTAAACCACCTTCTGATAAATCGTGGATGGAAATTATTAAATCTTTATTAATTGCTTCAAATATCTTTTCCATAATCTTTCTTCCTTTTTCAGGAAATACTCTTGGAACTTTACCAAAATTTTTATTAAATAAAGAAAAATAAACTGAACCACCAAGTTCATTATAAGTTTCACCAATTAAAATAATCTTTGATTTTGGCTTTTTAAAATAAGAAGTAATTGTCTTATTTATATTTGGGATAATTGAAACTGCTGAAATTAATAAAGTTGGTGGGATAGCAATTGTTTTTTTTCCAATTCTAAATTCATTATATAAAGAATCTTTTCCTGAAATAAAAGGAGTTTGATAACCTTTTGCTGCAAAATAAGCTCCTAAACAAGTTTCTACAATATCTCCCATCACTTCTTCTCTCTCAGGATTAGAAAAACAAAAATTATCTAAAATTCCTGTCTGATTTATATCGCCACCACAACAAACAACATTTCTTAATGCCTCATCAACCACTGAGGCCGCCATCCAATAAGGAGAAATCTCTCCATAAGAAGGATTTATCCCACAAGCAACTGCTATCCCTTTATCTTTCTCTCTTAAAGGCTTTAAAATTACTCCATCAGAAGGGCTTCCTTCCAAAAGAGGTTTCAAAACTGTCCTTCCCTGAACTTCTAAATCATATTGACGAATAATCCATTCTTTAGAGGCAACATTTTCCTGTTTAATTATCTTTAATAAAAGTTCGTTATAATCTTTTATCTCCCAATCAATCTTTTTTATTTTCTCTTTTCTTTTACAAATTGCCTTTCTTTTTACTTGAGGTATTCCGTTATGTAAAAAATTTAGGTCTATTTCTCCCACAATCTTATCTTGATATTTTAAAATCAATTTCTTATCATCTCTCAATCTACCAATTATTGTTGCTTTCACATTATGTAAATCACAAATCTCTTTGAATCGCTTAAAATTCTCTTCGGGAAGGAATATTATCATTCTTTCTTGGGATTCAGAAATCCAAATTTCGGTATAACTTAATCCGGCATATTTTAAAGGAACTTTATCTAAATAAACTTCGGCACCGGTCTTCTCACTAAGTTCACCAATTGCCGAAGAAAGTCCGCCACCACCACAATCAGTAATCGCATTAAAAAGATTTTCATCTCTGGCCTGTAAAATAGCATCAACCATTTTTTTCTCTTCTATTGGATTACCAATTTGGACTGCGGTAGAAGCAACTCTTTTCGATTCTCTTTTTAATTCACCCGAAGCAAAAGTAACTCCGTGAATACCATCTCTTCCGGTATCGCCACCAACTAAAACAATTATATCATTAGGAATTATCTTCTTTTCAATCTTATCTTTGGGAATAATTCCCAAGGTGCCACAGAAAACCAAGGGATTGCATAAGAAATTTTTATGAAAATATACCGCACCACAAGCAGTGGGAATTCCCATTCTATTACCATAATCACGCACTCCACTTACTACTCCTTTTAAAATTCTTCTTGGTGGCAATACTCCCTTAGGAATTTCTTTTTTCTTAATATCTAATTTTCCAAAACAGAAAATATCAGTATTTAAAATTGGTTTTGAACCTAAACCGGTTCCTAAACAATCTCTAATCACCCCTCCAATACCAGTTGCCGCACCACCATATGGTTCAATTGCCGAAGGATGATTATGGGTCTCTACTTTAAAACTTATTCCATAATTCTCATCAAATTCAATTACACCAGAATTATCTCTAAATGCTAAAAGCACATAAGGTTTATTTAACTCTTCGGTAACTTTAAAGATTGTTTCTTTTAATAAATTTCTTATCCATTTTCCTTTATAATAAACATCCCCTTTCATTGTCTTATGCTTACAATGCTCTGACCATGTTTGAGCAAAGGTTTCTATTTCAATATCTGTCGGCTCTCTTTTTAATTTTTGATAATATCTCTGAATTGCTAATAATTCTGGTAAGGAAAGGCTAAATTTTTTAGCAAGTTTTATCAATTCTTTTCTTTTCTTATTTAAAATTTTAACTCTTCTTAATTTAAACTTATATTCCTTGGGTTTTAAAAAAAGATAATTTGGTTTGCCCTTAATAATGTGTTGAATTAAAGGATTATAAAGATGTTCTTTGGCAATCTCTACTAATTTTTCTTTTTTCTCCTTGGTCTTAAAAAGATATTTCTTTAAAATCTTTATTTGTAAAGAAGAATAACCAAATTCATTTAAGCTCTTTATCACTTGCTCTTCTTCTGGGTCAGTAACACCTAAATTATAACCAATCTCAATAACTTTATATCCTTTAAAATTAAAATTACCAATTTTAAATTCTTCCACTACTGGATCGAGAAATAAATTTCTTACAATCTCCTCTATTTCATTCTTTTTAAGGGATGTTTTAAATAAAAATACTTTAACAATTATTAAATCCTCAATATTGATATTAAAATTTTCAATTAACTCTTTTTTTAATATTTCACTTTCGTTATCAAAAATTTTCTTTTTAATTTCAACACGGTAAATCATAATTAATAATTAAAATAAAAATGCCGGGGGCGGGATTTGAACCCGCACGCTCTTTCTGAGCCCACGCCCCTCAAACGTGTGTGTCTGCCAATTCCACCACCCCGGCTTTCTATAAAATTATAAACATAAAACCAAATTAATCAATAATAATAAGTATTAAAATATAAAGACGAAAAAATGTCTTCAAAGGACAGAAATTTTTAAATGGAATTTTCTTATAAGTCTTTAAATATCAAATACTTATTTCACATTTAGGTTAAAGATAGGGAACGATACCCAGTATGGTCTTATACTTGTCTTTGGGAGTGTCTTTATTATCATTTTTCTTAATGTTTTATTATTAATCTTTAGAAGTGTATTATCGTTCATTTTCAGGAGCGCTATGTTTATAATCTTTAAAAGCATATTATTAATAATTTACCAAGGAGTATTATTGATAGACTTCCTACGTCTATGGATATTAATCAAGGTACACAAAATAAGAAAATAAAAAAGAAAGTACTCCATTAGGAAAATTGAATTTTTAGATTTAATTTTTTGATGAAAGCTTTGTTAATTTTTTAGTATTACTTTTTAAGGTAATAATAGGCACCTATTAAGAAATAGAAAGTTGTAAAGGATAATTCGTAAGAAAATCCTTAGTATTTAGCCTAACGCAATTTTATTGATTTTTAATATTTTTTTATTTTAATTATATCTTGTGATAAGTAAGGTAAAGGTTTTGATGATTTTTAGTAGCGGCACTAATTGTGATGAAGAGACAGAATATGCTTTCAAAAAAGCTGGTGGAGAAGTTTTTAAATTGCATATCAATTACCTTAAAAGAAATAAAAAGATTTTAAAAGAGTTTCATATTCTTTCTTTACCTGGTGGATTTACTTATGGTGATTATATTTCGGCAGGTAAAATTTTAGCAAATGAACTTCGTTATTATTTTCAGGAAGAGATAAAAGATTTTATTAAAGAAGGTAAGTTGATCATTGGTATTTGTAATGGTTTTCAAATCTTATGTAAGGCTGGACTTTTGCCGGGTTTTGATGATTATTTTTCGTTTCCGCAAGTTACTTTAACTTTTAATGATTCTCAAAAATTTGAATGTCGTTGGGTTTCTTTAAAGGTTAATCACAATTCTCCAACACCTTTCATTAAAGATTTGGATGAAATAATTGAATTGCCTATTGCCCATGCCGAAGGCAAATTTTTTGTTGATAAAGAAGAAGTTTTAAAAAAATTAAAAGAAAATAATCAAATTGTTTTAAAATATATTAATAATCCGAATGGCTCAATAGAAGATATTGCAGGAATTTGTGATGCTACCGGTAGAATTTTTGGACTTATGCCCCATCCGGAAAGATTTATTTTCCCCTTACATCATCCATTAAGAAAAAATAAGGTTGATGGTTTGAAATTTTTTATTAATGCTTGTGAATATGCCAAAAGAGAATTATAACCCAAGAATTGAAATCCATCCCATTTTAAATTTTGAAAAGAAAAAGTTGGTTAAATTTTATTTTGAAGGAAAAGAATATTACGGTTACGAAGATGAACCAATTGCTTGTGCTTTAATTGCAAATGGAATAAAGGTTTTTCATATAACAAAGGAGAAAAAAAGAAAAAGAGGTTTTTTCTGTGCTATCGGTCGTTGTTCTTCTTGTTTAATGAAAGTGGATGGAAAAAAGAATGTGATGGTTTGCATTACTAGGTTAAAGGAGGGAATGAAAATTGAAAGGCAATGATATAGAAAGAAAAATTACTATTATCGGCGCCGGTCCTGCCGGCTTAAAAGCAGCAATTACAATTGCTGATTTGGGGGGCGAAGTCCTTTTGGTTGATGAAAATCCTTATGTTGGCGGTCAATTAGTAAAACAGACCCACAAATTTTTTGGCTCAAAAGAATTATACTGTGGTTTAAGAGGTTTTGAAATCGCTAAAATTTTTGAAGAAGAAATAAAGAAAAGAAGTAATATAGAACTGTTTTTAAATGCCTGTGCTGTTGGTTTATATTTAGAAAATAACAAAAAGATTGTTGCCCTAGTAAAAAATGAGAAATTGATGAAAATTACTACTGATGTTTTAATTATTGCTACTGGTGCCTATGAGAATTTTCTTTTATTTGAAAATAATGACTTACCCGGTGTTTATGGTGCCGGTGCTGTTCAAACTTTAGTTAATCAATATGGTGTAAGGCCGGGAAAAAGTTGCTTAATGGTTGGTAGTGGGAATATCGGTTTAATTGTTGCCTATCAACTTCTTCAAGCCGATATTGAAGTAAAAGCAGTAATTGAAATTTTACCAAAAGTAACAGGTTGGTATGTCCATTATGCAAAATTGAAAAGATGCGGTGTGCCAATTTTAACTTCTCACACAATTTTAAAGGCCATTGGTAAAGATGAAGTAGAAGGAGCAGTAATTTGTAAAGTTAATAGAAATCTTAAACCGATAAAAGGAACGGAAAAAAGATTAAAGGTTGATTTTATCTGTTTAGCAGTTGGGCTAACACCTTTTACTGACTTACTTTGGCAAATTAATGCTAAACTTTTATATATTCCGGAACTGGGTGGCTTTGTTCCCTATTATGATGAAAATTATGAAACCTCAATACCGGGTATTTTTGTCTGCGGAGATGTTAGTGGTATTGAAGAGGCATCAACAGCAATGATTGAAGGCGAAATTGCTGGTATTTCGGCTTACGAAAAAATTTACGGAAAAAGAAAAGAGACGGAAGCTTTAAAAGAAAAAAAGAAAAAAGAACTTTTTGCTTTAAGAAAAGGACCCCATAGTAAAAAAATTTTAATCGGTTTAAAAAAACTAAAAAATGGCTATTGATACAATAATTCTTGTTCCTTTCCTTCTAATTGAAAATAATCTACTAAACTACTTACAAAGAGAACTTAATAAAACTTTTCAATTACCAATCATTATTGAAAAACCAATCCCTTTACCAAAATCGGGCTACTCTGAAAAAAGAAAACAATATGATGGCAACTATTTTATTAATGAATTAAAGAAGAAAGAATATAAAGATAAATTAGTTTTAGGAATTTGTGATGTTGACCTTTATGTTCCTCACCTAAATTTTATATTTGGTTTGGCATCCCCATTACAAGGAATAGCAATAATTTCCTTAACCCGATTAAGAGAAGAGTTTTATAATAGACCAAAAAAGGAATCTCTCTTTTTCATTAGAAGTCTAAAAGAGGCAATTCATGAGATCGGCCATTTATTTAATTTAGAACATTGTAAAAACCAAAAATGTGTTATGTTTTTTTCTAACTCCTTATTAGATACGGATAGAAAAGGTCCTAATTTTTGCTCTGCCTGCCTAAAAAAGCTAAAAGGAAGATAACAAAAAGGAGTGTTAAAATAGTTATACTCAAACCAATTAAAATATTTTTCTTATCATAATAAAATTTAATAATATGTTTTCCTTCTTTTATCGGCACTGCTCTTAAAAGATAATTGGCTTCATAAATCTCTTCTTTTCTGTTATCCACTTTTACTTGCCATTCGGGATAATAGATTTCGGAAAGTAAAAGGATCGCAGGATAATTTGTTTCTGCTTCAATTATTATTTCATCAATATCATATTTTAAAATTTTTATTGAATTTTTAATTTTCTCTTTATTCATTATTTTAACAAAACCGGGGATTTCTTTTTTCAAAATTAGTTTATTATAAATATCAAAGGTGTCAGAATTTAATAATTCTAAAATTTTATTATTATCATTAACTACTATATAATCGTAATAAAGTTTTGCCCTTTCTAAGTATTTTTCATTTTCAACTAAACCCATCTTATCTTCTTCAACTTTAATTTTATATTTCACATTTAAAAGCTCACATTTTCTATCACGATTAATATGAAAAGTAGAAAAATTAGCTAAGTTTAGTGGTGTATAACCTTCTAACAATTCCAATTTCCAAAGACAGCCTTCGTTTCTTTTTAATATCATATAACTATCTATTCTTGAATTTATCCTAAAAAATTCCCCCTCTCTTTCTCTTTGAAGTTTGCTTACCAAACTGGTGTAAGGATAATAATCTTCATCACTTATTGATGATTTACTAAATTTGCTACCGAAGATAAATAAATCAAAATAACTTATTAAACCGACAATGATTAAAAAAGTAATTGCCTTTTTTATTTTAAAGAAAAAGATAAAAATTGTGATAATTAAAAAGAAGAGATAAATAAAAAATTGGTTTTCGCTATTTTTATAAAATTCATTAGGAATCTTTTTTTTAAATCCCAAAAAGAGAATTATTGAAATTATTAGAAAGAAAATTAAAAATTTATAAAAATTTTTTCTTTCTTTCTCTTTTAAAAAATTTTCTATTCCAAAAACTGATAAAACTGTTAAATTAAAAATATAAACTGCTAAAAAACGGCAAGGAAACCGAAACTGTTTTAGACCAGGTAGAATATTGAAAAATAAATTATATAAGAAAAAATTTTTACCAAAAGCAAATAAGAGAGCAACAATTGCTGGAATAAAAAAGAGATATTTTTCTTTTCTTTTAGAATAAATTAATCCGTAGAGAGCAAAAAAGAAAGGAAGAATTCCTAAATAAATACCAGCCTCCCAATAATAATGTCTGTAAGGATAAAGCCAATAAAATATTGTCTCCGTTCCTTCGCCACTGGTGCTACCAAAAAATTTAGGAATAAAAATATTTATCAATTGTAAAAAAGATAAAGACCCATCACTGGCTTCTTCAAAACTTAATTTCTTTCTAACGGTAAAAGGTAAATATTTATAAGTAGGATAAAATTGAATCATTGCTATTCCTAATCCAATTAAAAAGAAAATAAAAGTATTTATAATTTGAAAACGATTAATCTTCTTAGTGATTATAATATTTAAAAGAAAATAGGAAAGAAGATTATAGATTAGAAATAAAGAAAATTGTGGATAACCGGCTAAAAAAGATAAACCCAAAATAATTCCTCCATATATTGCATTTTTACTTATCTTCTCTTCCTTTAAAAATTTAAGAAAGAAATAACTAACAATTGGAAAATAGGTAAAAACCGCTAAAGGACCCAGTTGAATTGTTCTTAAAGTAACAAAAGAAGAAAAAGTTAAAATTATTCCACCAATAAAAGAAATTTTTTCATCAATTTTTAAACTTTTTAGAAAAATAAAAGAGAAAATAAATATTAAAAAGATGTGGAAAATTACAATCAATTCCACTTGGTAATAAGTCAATTTATCTAAACCATTAAGAAAAAGAAAGAAATAATTTAATGGATAGAAAACTTGGGATTGGATATCATTTAAAAAAGGCATACCAGAAAAGACATAAGGATTCCAAACAGGTAATTTTAAATTTTTTATACTCTCTTTAAGATAAGTTAAAAAAGGATACCATTGATACAGAATATCATCCCATAAATATTTCTCTTTAAAAATAATCTCTTTATAAAAAAGAACAATTAAAAAAAGAATTAAGAAAAAATAAAATATTCTTTTCCTTTTCATTAAATATTATGGGTCTCTTTTATGATATATTGGGGTCTCCTTTTTAATTCAAAATGAATCCTTAAAAGATATTCACCAACAATAGATAAGGCAATAAATAAAATGCTTAAAAAGAAAGAAGAAATAGTAAAAATCAAAATTATTCTATTTTTATTGATAAGAAAAATAATAAAAAGAATGAAGGTCAAAAAAATAAAAAATAAAGAAGAAAATTGGATTATTCTTACGGGCAAACTGGTAAAATTGATTAAACCATCAATTGCCAAAGAAGCCAGTTTAAAAAAGGATTTACTTTTGCCTCCTTTTCTTTCGGGTCTTTCGCTCTCAATCCCAATTTGGGAAAAGCCAACATAGGCAAAAAGACCTGGTAAAAACTTTTTTTCCTCAGATAAATTTCTCAATGCCAAAACTACTTTTCTATCAACCAAACGAAAAAGACCAACATTTGGTGGAATATTAATATTAGAAAATCTTGTTAAAAGAAAATAAAAAATCTTCATCCCGAAAATTTTCCAAAGAGGTTCGCCTAACCTTTTCTTTCTTATATGATAGACAATATCATACCCCTTTTGCCAATAATTAACAAACTCTTTAATTAAACTTGGAGGATCTTGCATATCGGCGTCCATTATCACAATTCCGTCATTTTTACAATAATCCAATCCACAACTTACTGCTGCTTGCTGTCCAAAATTTCTTGCTAACCTAATCACTTTCACTCGCTCATTTTGTTGGGCAAATTTCTTTAAAATCAAATAAGAACTATCAATACTACCATCATCCACATAAATAATCTCATATTCCATATTTAAAGAATCTAAAACCTTTATTAATTCTTCGTGTAATAAATTTAAAACTTTTTCTTCATTATAGACAGGAATAACTACTGAAAGAGAGTTTCTATTATTTTTATTACCGGGCAATAACATTTAATATTTAAAAATTATATCTTCTCTTTTTTCACCAATAGAAACTGCCCAAATTTCGCAACCGGTTAATCTTTCAATCGTATTTAAAAATTCCAAAACCTCTTCATCAAAATCCTTATAACTTTTAACTTTATTAAAATCTTGATTAAAAGGCTTTAACTCCAAATATTTTGGCTCTAAATGATAGGCTAATTCTGGAATGAATTCATCAATCTCATTTCCTTCATAAATATAACCATTAGCAATCTTCAACTCATTTAAACCTGAGAGAATATCAATTTTAGTAATTATTAATTTTTCAAATCCATTGATCCTTTTGGCATATCTAATAATACCGCAATCAAACCAACCGCATCTTCTTTTTCTACCCGTAGTGGCCCCAAACTCTTTTCCTTTTTCTTGAAGATATTTACCAATTTCATTAGTCAATTCTGTTGGAAAAGGACCTTCACCAACTCTTGTGGTATAGGCTTTACAAACTCCAATCACTTCTTCAATAAAATTAAAAGGGATGCCTACCTGACCAGATATACTACCAGCAATTGTTGAAGAACTGGTTACATAAGGATAGGTTCCAAAATTTATATCCAACAAAGTTCCTTGAGCACCTTCAAAAATAATCTTTTTCCCCTTTTTTAATTCCTCATATACTTCTTTACTTACATCAGTAATTAAGGAAAGGAAAAATTCTCGATTTTCTTTTACAAAGTTCAGATAACTCTTTTCCGAAATTGGCGGAACTTCGTATATTTCCATTAAAAGATAATTTTTTCTTAAAAACTCCTGCTTTAATTTTTCAGAAAATAAACTAAAGTCTTTTAAATCACCAATCCTAATTCCTATTCTTTGATATTTATCTTCATAACAAGGACCAATCCCTTTTTGGGTTGTGCCAATTTTTACTCCTTTTTTTAATTCTTCTCTTTTTTTATCTATCTCTTTATGAAAAGGAAATATTAAATGGCAGCGGTAATCAACAAAAATTCGGTTTTTTATATCAATCCCTAAATTTTTTAATTCCTCTATCTCATTTTTTAATACTTCTAAATCAATTATACAACCACTAGCAATATAACCTTTTAAATGGGAATGGGTAAGACCGCTTGGTAATTGATGAAAAATTACTCTTTTATCATCAAAGACAACTGTATGCCCAGCATTTGGTCCACCTTGAAAACGAACACAGCCATCGGCATACTTACAAAAAAAATCAACAATTTTTCCTTTTCCTTCATCACCCCATTGGGCACCAATAATTGCCAGACTATTACTTTTTATCATAAAACAAAATATTTTATCAAAAAATTTTTCTATGTCAAGATAAAGCCTTTATAAAATATTTCACTTTCAATAAAATTTTTAAAACATTATCAATAGCTCTTTTGCCCGTTTTTTTATATTTTTATATATATTGGCAAAGATAGAATTAGCCACAGAAATACACCCAAAATGAATCTCCATTGGGAAAAATACCAGTTATCACCTTCTCAAGGGTGAGTTTCTTGCTTAAAGTTGTGTCTCCAGAAATAGTATCAATGGCCCAGACCTTAGTGATACAGGTAGTTTCAGAACTTGGCACCCAAAGGAAAGAACCTTCTCCATTACTATTGATTGCCACCGGTTGGCGGAGAAGAGTGTCAGCATATCTCGAATTAATACTTCTCACTAAAATAACAATATGCTGTTGATTGGGTTGAAAACCTGAGAGGTGAAATTGGACACAATAACCTGTTGGTTCATTGTTCTTTTTTACAATTAAATAATAGTGCGGAATATCTTTTTCCCATTCTACATAAGCATCACTCGGTGGAGTAGTAACAATATTTATTTCACCATTAAGATCTAATTCTCCTCGTTTAGGAGAAATCTTTATAACTTTTAAGTGAAAATAGTGAATTACGGTTTCACCCTCAATATTCATCTTTGCCTCTTCAATCTGTCCTCTTCGGATGCGAAAACTATAAATCTGTGTTTGGTCTCCTACCTTAACTTTTAAGAATGCCCGATATACTGGAGGTGTTTTCTTCTTATCTATACTCCTCTTCCCTTCTAAAAAGGTGATTTGGGGGAAACCTCTTTTATACTTCTCTTCTTCTACTATTCCCTCTATAAGATATCTTCCAGTATCTGATTTTAGTAGCTCTTCTATTAGATCATGTAAAGCAAACCCTTCCGAAGCTATCACAACAAATGCCTTTGCTAACTCAATTATATTTTTCTCATCTACTTCAAAACCATTGTCAAGTAAAAGACGATTAAACTCAACCGGTAATTTATAAAATTTGCCTTTAAACTCTGCTTTCATACAAGACTGAGGTGGTAATGATATTCCATAAAATAACTTATAAAATTTAACCTCAGGAAAAATATTTGCTAACAATGGATGGGTCTCAAATTTATACCAACTCCGCTGCTTTTCCTTTGGTTTGTCTTTAGCCCATTGAAGATAAAGATTATCAACCATCTTATTTTCCTCTCCAGAAAGCCGGATAAGCTTACAAGCAGAATAAAACTCTATCGGCTTCCTGCCACCAGCAAATAAAATGGTGAATGACACAATTAAAATCAAAAATAAAACTCTCACTTTCATTTTTTCCTCCTTTTTGTTAAATTACTAAAATTATAATCATGAAAAAAAAAGTCAATAATTAAAAACATTAAATAATACACTCTTTTATTACTGACAACTTTGTTTTGGTATCTCCATTTTTAAAAAACTTCTCAAATAAAAACCGCCAATAGAGGCAGAAGGGATAGGAAATATTTCTAAGAGAGGTATTTAATGATTCCCATAAGTATTTAAAGGCCTCTAAGGGATATCTTCTATATTCGTCGATAAACTCTTCCTTTGGACATTGAACTGTTTGGATAAACACCGCCTGGCCTTCTGTAAAATATCTCCAAGAAGATTTTTTAAGTGTTTTG
This sequence comes from Caldifarciminota bacterium, assembly GCA_025060715.1. Classification (GTDB taxonomy): domain Bacteria; phylum Hydrothermota; class Tepidihabitantia; order Tepidihabitantales; family DTDR01; genus DTDR01. Next base: position 12,784 of record JANXBG010000015.1, read on the forward strand.
GAGGAGAGACCCCATTGGATGCCGTGATAAAATTCGTGGGCTATAACTGCTCTTATTATTGAATCTTCATTTGAATAGTTTTGATTTTGCTCCCAAATATCATATTGAAGAAATATTTTACGATTTGGTCCAGTATCACTATAAGTGCTTGGAATACCATGATACCAATGTTGAGTGTTATTTATAAAAAACTTATGCCATCTGTTGGCATCAGGTGGCAACCCTAAATCCCATTCTACCACCTGCTTCTGCCAAGACTCAATCGCTGCTTCTTTTACATATTGAGCAAAAGTTAAACTATGATTAGAACCTTGCGGATGATTAATAAAGAACTGGTCAGTATAATAAACCCAAAAGGAATCATCGCCAGAAAACCTCCCAGTTAACACTTTCTCAAGGGTGAGGGTGCCTGGTTTACGGACTACCACAGAATCGGGCATTTTAATAACGAATACTTCACCTATTCCAGTTGTTTCAGGACCAGGTACCCAATCAAAATACGCTTGGCTATCTGGATTTATATAAATTGGACCAAGGATACTTCTGGACCATAAATATATGGCCTTATGGGTTTTATTTTTATGTAGACGGTTTCCATCGGATTAAAACTATATAGTCTGAATCTGAGCCAAGAGTTGGTCGGAGTTTTATTTCTATTGGTAATAAGATAATGAAAACTATCATTCTCAACAGTGGCATTTCCAATATTGGTAGCAATCTCAATTCTCGGATTGCGAGAATCTAACTCTCCCTTCAACTTCTCTTCAATAAGCCAGACCTCATAACTTCGGTATGGTTTTTCATTTACGAAGACCGTTATGCGGGTAAACTGTCCTACTTTTATCAATCTCCTTCTTTTTTCACCAGGAGGGTTTCTATACAAGGTTTGAGAAAATCGCCATTTTTGGATTTCGCCGTCACCAATTCGTATTTTCAATTCAGCATCCATTCTCATACCTTCTTCGCTATCCCACATATTTATCCTCTTCCCTTCTAAGAAGGTGATTTGGGGGAAAGAAAGGAGTTCATCTTCAATAGTTAGTGATGGCCGCCGCTTCCGCCACTCCCCCCATTCCCCACCTTTTAAAAAAACCGGCTCGCTTCCAACCGCTAATATTACAAACATCTTCGCTAATTCTAATATATTCTTATCCGTCACTTCAAGCCCGTTATCTAAAATCAATCTATTAAAATCTTGAGGCATCTTATACTTATTTGTACCACTTATCGCGATAAAATAAGGATACATCGCCACTAAGTTTATCCCTTTATAAAAATTGACATAAGGAAGAAATCGTTGGAGTAAATCTACCCCTTCAACTTTACTAAATGGAAATAACTCAATTACTTCTTCTGTATCTCCTTTAACAAATATATTATCTTTACACCAATCTGGAACCATCTCCGGAAACTTTTGAAGAATTTCTCTCATTATCTCTCTTGCTGATAACATCCGCATCCTTGGAACCACTACCTCCTTTCCAATCACCTTCCTTCCACCAGCAAATAAAAAGCTAAAAACTAATAAACCTAAAAATAAAACTCTCACTTTCATTTTTTCTTCCTTTTAAAATTATAAAAAATTTTAATAAAGTCAATAAAATTGATAGGAAGAATGATATATATTTATAAGTTATTTGTAAATTATGAACCAAAGATTTCTCGGACAATTTTCTATATTAAATCTTTTTTTCTCACAAATATTAATTAAAAAATTAACCATCATCTTTTCATAACTGATAACAACCCTTTAATTACTTAGTTTTATTGACAATAAAATTTTTTAACTTTATAATTTTATATGGAAATATTTTTAGCAATTTCTTCGGTAGTTATTGCCTTTTTAAGTGTTTTTTTAGCAATTTATTTGTCAAAAAGAACTGATAAACTAATTAAAACAGAAGACCAAAGAGCAAAAGAGATGATTGAAAATGGAAAGAAAAGGTCAGAGCAGTTAATTTTAGAAATGAATAAAAGAATGGAAGAATATAATTTAAGAACACAAGAAATAATTAAAGAAATGAATAAAAGAATGGAAGAATATAATTTAAGAACACAAGAAATAATTGTAGAGATGTATAAACAAACAAGAGAAATAATCGCTGAAATGAACAGACAGACCCAAGAAACATTAAGTCACATCGCTGACTTAATTGTTGCCCAACGAAGATAATTTTATCAATCTCATAAGTTATTTGATTTCAATAACTTAAATTATGGGGCTATCTACTATACAGCCTTATAAATAGCCTTGATATTAGATTTATAATCATCTTTCTTTAGGAATTCGTTAGAAGTATTTTTCTCATGATTTTAATCTTATTCTTTAAAATATAATGGTTATTTTATTATTTTCTTTTTTAAGGATTTGGAATTTCAAATTATGGGAGGCACAGGCAAGGCAGGGGTCATAGGCACGGAAAAACATTTCTATTTGATTCAATAATTTCTCATCTTCTTTATCTAAATATTCTTCAACAGATATGGCCCCAATTTTTAAACTGATATTTAAAATAGCATTATTATTTGTTGTTGCTACTATTAGATTAACTTTTTCAATTATTCCCTCTTCATTTAAGAAATAGTGGTGGATTAAAGTCCCTCTTGCTGCTTCCACAATTCCCACCCCATCTTTTGGTTTTTTTAAATCCATATTTCTTATCCCATCATAACCCGTAATCTCTTTATCCAAAGATAGTTCTAATGCCCTTTCTGAAGCATAAAGTAGTTCAATTAATCTTGCCCAATGATAAGCAAAAATATTATTTACTGGTTTTTTATTATAAGTTTTATAAAATAATTCAAATTCTTTTTGTGCCTCTTTTGTTGTTAACGCTTCGGATACATTTAACCGTGCCAATGGACCAACCCGATAAAGTCCATTATCTTTTGAAAGTATAAAACCTTTAAACCCAATATTTTTTAAATAAGGAAATTTCACAAAGGACCACTCATAAACATATTCACTAATATAATTTAAATATTCTCTTGGTTCAAATAAAGTATATTCAGAATTATCGGGTGCTGTTACCCTTACCTTGCCATCGTAGAAATTTAAACATTTATTACTATCAACCAATCCCATATTATATACTTCCAAATCAAATTTCTCATTAAAGAATAAATCTTTGTAATTCTCTAAAATATTTTTTTTAAATATCTCTAGTGTGAAAAGGGAAAAGTCAACACAACTTCTTGCCATATCTTCAATCTCTTTTCTTTCTTCTTCATTTATCCCTTTTGTAACACCGCCAGGAACTCCGCAAACCGGATGGGTTGCTTTACCACCAATAATTTCGGTAATTTTTTGACCATATGCCCGGTGTTTTATAACTTGCATTCCTACCTCTTCGCCATATTTTTCAATTACACCAATAATATTTCTCTTCTCTTTCGGAGCATCTCTACCGACTAAAAAATCTGGGCCACCAAGAAAATAAAAATGTAAAATATGGTCATAAATTATATAACCACAATACATCAATTCTCTTAATTTCTTTGCTTTAGTTGGCACTTCACAATTATAAGCACTATCTAATGCCTTAGTAGCAGCAAAATGATGGGCAACTGGACAAACTCCACAAATCCGAGATGTTAATTGGGGCATATCCTCACCTTTTCTTCCCTCACAAAATTTTTCAAAGCCTCTAAATTCGGGTACTTGCAAAAATACATCTTTTACTCTGCCGTTCTCCAAAAATATCTCAATCTTTCCGTGCCCCTCTAATCTGGTAATCGGATCGATTGATATTTTCTTCATTCTTCTCTCCTTTTATTAAGAATTGCCTTTGCTAAACTATACATATAAAAAGTTCCAACTGGGTCTTTTATTTTATTAATCTCTTCTTCTAATATTTTATGAAACTCTTCATAATTTTTCTTTTCTTCATCCAGTAAGAGAATAGAAGTAAGAGCACTTATCATCTTTGCTCCTTGATCAGAGACCTCTGGTGTTGGTCCCATACAACCGGTGCAGGGCCAATTGGCATTAATACAAAGATTTTTACAGCCACTTCTGGTTGCTGGTCCTAAACAGATAATTCCTTGTTCTAAAAAACAGGTATTTGGATCAGGTTGAATTTCTATCATTCTTTTTATTTTTGGCATTTTTTTAGGAAAGGTTTTGTTTCTTTCGCAGGTGTCACATAAAGATTTTATTGGTGCTAAATAGGTCTTTTTGGGTATATTCTCATTTGCAAAAATTCTTTCCATAGTATTAATAATTAAAGCTGTAGGCGGTGGGCAACCTGGTAAATAGTAATCCACTTCACAAATCTCATCCAAAGGAAACACTTGGGGATAAAATTCAGGCAGCTCCATTTTTTCCCCATTATAAAAAATCTCTTTTTGGGGCAAAATTTTCTTAGGATTCTCAGTTGATTCAGTTTCAACAAATCCTCTTTTTAAAATCTCTTCTTTTTGATAAAGATTTGCTAACCCTGGAACACAGCCTTCTATCGCACAGGAACCAAAAGCCACCAATATTTTCGATTTTTTTCTTAAAAGCCTCGCTAAATATTCCTGTTCAGAATTTCTTATTGAACCATTAAAGAAACAAAAATCAAAATAATTATCGGGTAAATTTTCCACATCTTTATATTTGGTATCAATTGCTGCTGGCCAGAAAAGAATATCAGCATTTTTAATCACATCTAAAATTTTCTCATTAATATCTAATACTGCAATCTCACAACCCCCACAGGAAGCAGCCCAATAAAAAGCAAATTTTTTCTTCATACAAAAGAAATTATATTAAATTTAAAAATAAAATCAACAATTTTATATTTTATTAATTACCAGCTAGAAAATCAGAAAAATTAGTATTAATTCATTTCCGATTATAGATTAATTAATAAGTATTTAAAAATCAATAATTTAAAAAGACTTTCTTTTTAGAGGGCAATTTTATTAAAATTTTTTTTTGACAAAAATTTATTATCTCTTATAATTGAAATAATGGAAAAAAAGAGATTAGAAGAATTACTTAAAAAGTGGCAGAAGATTTATGAAGATTCTTTAAAAAAATTGCCGGAAAGAGAGAAAGATTTTAGTTTAACTTCGAAGATTCCCATAAAACCAGTTTACACCCCTCTTGATTTTGATAGTGAGAGATATGAAGAAAAATTGTCGCTGCCTGGGATCTTTCCTTTTACTCGTGGCATTCATCCAACAATGTATCGTTCAAGATTATGGACGATGAGACAATATGCTGGTTTTGGTACTGCTGAAGAAACAAATAAAAGATATCATTATCTTCTATCCCAAGGGCAAACCGGACTTTCGGTAGCTTTTGACTTACCCACACAGTTAGGTTACGATTCTGACCATCCAAGGGCAAAAGGTGAAATTGGCAAAGTTGGAGTTGCTATTTCCTCTTTAGCAGATATGGAAATTCTTTTTAAAGGGATTGATTTAAATAAAATTTCTACCTCAATGACAATTAATGCTACTTGTTGTATTATATTAGCAATGTATTATCTTTTAGCAGAAAAACAAGGAGCTGATTTAAAGAATTTGAGTGGCACAGTTCAAAACGATATATTAAAAGAATATGTCGCCCGGGGGTGTTATATTTTTCCACCTAGGCCTTCTATGAGATTAGTTAGTGATGTTATTATTTGGTGTAATGAAAATTTACCAAGATTCAATCCAATAAGCGTTTCCGGTTATCATATAAGAGAAGCTGGTGCAAATGCAGTACAAGAAATTGCCTTTACTTTGGCAGACGGTTTGGAATATATTAAAGAAGTAGTTAAAAGAGGGATTGATATAAATAAATTTGCACCAAGAATTTCCTTTTTCTTCGCTGCTCATTCTAACATTTTAGAAGAGGTAGCAAAATTTCGGGCAGCAAGAAGATTATGGGCAAGACTTTTAAGAGAAAGATATCAAGCAAATGATGAGGCATGCCGTTTAAGATTTCATACCCAAACCGGCGGAGTTACTTTGACCGCTGCCCAACCTGAAAATAATATAATTCGTGTTGCCTATCAAGCATTAGCAGCTGTCTTGGGCGGTACCCAAAGTCTTCATACCAATTCCTTTGATGAAGCCCTTTGTTTACCAACTGAAAAGGCAGTAACAATCGCATTAAGAACTCAACAAATTTTAGCATATGAAAGCGGTGTCGCGGATGTCTGTGATCCTTTGGCTGGTTCTTATTTTGTAGAAAGTTTAACCGATGAGATTGAAAAAAGAGCCGAAGAGATTATTAATGAGATTGAAAATTTAGGTGGTGCTACCAAAGCAGTAGAAATTGGTTATATTCAAGAAAAGATAAATGAAAGCGCTTATGAATATCAAAAAGAATTAGAAAGCGGCAAAAGAAAAGTTGTGGGCGTAAATTGTTTTCAAGAAGAAAAAAAAGAAAAATACGAAATTTTAAGAATTGATGAAAGTTTAGAGAAAAAAAGAATTGAAGAATTAAGAGATTATAAAAAGAACCGTAATCAAATAAAATTAAAAGAGGCTATGAAAAGATTAAAAGAAGTTGCCCAAAGTGAAGAGAATATTATGCCAGCTGTGATTGAAGCGGTAAGAAATGGTGCTACCGTAGGTGAAATTTCTGATGTTTTTCGGGAAGTTTTTGGTGAATACCAATCAAAAGTTTTTTAATCAAATTAATTATTATTTATTAAAGGAGGTTTAAAATGAATGAAAATATAATTATCTGCCCAAATTGTAAAACAAAAATTAATGTAAATGAAATTTTATATCAACAGATTGAAGAGAAAATTAGAATTAATTACGAAAAGAAATTAAAAGAAGAAATTTTGACAGAAAGAGCAAAGTTAAGAAAAAGTTTAAAAGAAGAACTTGAAAAAGAGCAAGAGGAATTGATAAACAGACTCAAAACTGAATTAGAGGAGAAGTCGAAAAAGGTTAAAGAAATTTATATCTTACAGGCAGAGTTAGAAAAATTGAAAAGAGAAAAAGAAGAGAATGAAGCAAAAATAAGATTGGAAATGGAAAAGAGTTTTTCTGAAAGATTAAATGAAGAAAAGAGAAGAATCCAAACGCAAATAGAAGAACAAATCTTTCTGAAATTGAGAGAGAAAGATAAAATCATTGAAGACTTGAAAAACCAATTAGAAGAAGCCAAGAGAAAAGCAGAAATGGGTTCTATTCAGTTAAAAGGAGAAGTGCAGGAGATTGAAATTGAGAAACTCTTAAAAAGTTTATATCCCAACGACAAAATTCAAGAAATTAAAAAAGGTCAAAAAGGGGCTGATGTTTTACAAATAGTGATAAATAATCAAGGAGAAGAATGTGGCAAAATTTATTATGAAAGCAAGAGGACAAAAGAGTTTAATTATGATTGGTTAAGAAAATTAAGAGAGGATAATTTAGAAATGAAAGCCGATATTTTAGTTTTAGTTACAGAAGCTATGCCCGAAAAGGAAAATAAGTTTTTCTTTGAGGATGGTGTTTGGGTATGTAATTTTTTTGAATTAAAGCCTGTCTCATATATTTTACGCCATTTTCTTTTAGAAATAAATAATATTGAAACAATTCATAAGGGCAAAGAAACTAAAATGGAACTTTTGTATAATTACTTAACAAGCAATGAATTTAAAAATCAATTTTTAGCAATTGTTGAAGGTTTTGTTGAATTACAGAAAAGTTATTTAGAAGAGAGAAGAAAAATGGAAGCCCTTTGGGCAAAAAGAGAAGAGCATTTAAGGAAAATTTTGGATAATGCGGCACGATTTTATGGAAAAATCAAAGGTATTGCTGGGAAAACTTTACCAGAGATTGAGATTTTTGAAGATAGAAAAGAAATACCTTTATTATAAAAGGAGGAATTAAATGATAAAAAAAATATCTCACATTGCTATCGCAGTAAAAAGTATTGAAGAGGTTAAAAATTTTTATGAAGAGGTGCTAGGTTTAAAAATTGAAAAGATCGAAAAAGTTCCTGAAAGAAAAGTAAAGGTGGCCTTCATACCAATCGGAGAAACAAGAATTGAATTAGTAGAACCCTTGGATGAAAATTCTCCTGTGAAAAAATTTTTAGACGAAAGGGGTGGAGGTATTCATCATATCTGTTTTGAAGTTAATGAGATTGAAAAAGAAATGGAAAGATTAAAAGAAAAAGGAATAAAATTAACTACTGATAAACCAGAAAAGGGAGCAGAAGGCAATCTGGTTTGTTTTATCCATCCTAAAAGTGCTTATGGAGTATTGATTGAGTTGAATGAAAAGAATCTAAAAGAAAAAAACGAAAGTTTGGTTAGAAAAGATTAAGGATTTCAACACCCATAAAATTGAATTACAAAAAGATAAATCTGCTTTATTAATATGCAAAATTTTTTCTTAAAAGAAGACTTAATAACCTTTGTGAAAAGTGGTTTAGTAATATTACCAAAAATTAAGAATTTGATTAATCTTTTTAGAAAAATAGAGAGGCCAGTGATTTTACTAAACATATCTATCATCCTTCTCTTTGTAATTTAGGAATTATGGGTTGGTGATGACAAGGAAAAGGTTGGAAAGAAAGCAAAGAGAGCGAAATTCATAATGAATTAGCACCTTTACCAGAAGGAAAAAGTGGTAACCAAACATTGTTATTCTGCTTTTATAATACCGATTTTAAAAATAGAAGATTTAGTAATTACTGGAATAATGACTAATATGTGTTGTGAATCAACTGTCCAGGATGCCTATTTTCGGGATTATTAGGTTTTCTTTTTGACTGATGCAATAGACACAATCAACGAAGAGATGCATTTAGCAAGTTTGTTAAATTTAGCTTATGATTTTACTTCGGGTTACTACTTCTAAGAAAATAATTAATACACTATCTTGAATTCCGAAAATAGAAAACAGAAATTTTATATTTCCCTTTTTGCGGGTTTAGCTTCTTTTTTAACCCCTTTTATGAGTTCTTCAATAAATATTGCTTTACCTGCTATTAGTAAAGAATTTAAGATGTCATCAATTTTAATAAGTTGGGTGCCGACGATTTTTCTTTTATCTTCAGCAATTTTCCTTATTCCTTTTGGAAAGATTGCCGATAATTACGGTAGAAAGAGAATATTTCTGTTAGGAATTATTATCTATACCCTGGCTTCTTTTTTATCCTGTTCTTCTTTTTCTTCCTCTTTCTTTCTATTTATTCGTTTCTTGCATGGTCTTGGTGGTGCGATGATTTTTAGCACCGCCATTGCTCTTTTATCTTCATTTTTTTCTGTTGGCGAAAGAGGAAAGGCATTAGGAATAAATGTTTCGGCAACTTATTTTGGTCTTTCTTCCGGTCCCTTTTTGGGCGGAATTCTTACCCATCATTTTAGTTGGCGAAGTATTTTTATTTTTAATGGGATTATTGGTTTAATAATTATTATTTTAACAATCTTAAAATTAAAAATTAAAGAAAAAGAAATAAAATCCATTAAATTTGATTATTGGGGATTTATTTTATACTCCTTCACAATTATTCCGTTGATGGTTGGATTTTCTTTCTTACCCAGATTAATAAGTTTTTTATTAATTCTCTTTGCTCTTTTAATCTTATATTTTTTTATCTTTTATGAGTCAAAGACTAAAGAACCCATATTAGATATAAAGCTTTTTAGAAACAATCCAAATTTTACTTTCTCTAATTTAGCAGCGATGATTAATTATAGTGCTACTTTTGGAATCAATTTTCTTTTAAGTTTATATCTTCAATACTTGAGAAATTTTGATCCCCAAAGAACAGGTTTTATTTTGCTCTCCCAACCATTAACAATGGCAATCTTTTCACCTTTTGCCGGAATGCTTTCCGATAGGAAAGAACCAAGAACAATTGCTTCCTTAGGAATGGCCTTAATTGCTTTTTCACTTTTTTTATTAAGTTTTATTCATAAAGATTTTAAGATAACATTATTAATAATTTTATTATTTATTTTAGGATTTGGTTTTGCTCTTTTTTCTTCACCAAATACCAATGCGATAATGGGGTCGGTAGAAAGAGAATTTTATGGAGTGGCTTCGGCAACCTTAGCAACAATGAGAACATTGGGGCAGATGTTCAGTATGGGAATTATTATTGTAATTTTTGCTATCATTATAGGAAAAACAAATCTTAATAAAATTAATTCTTTACTTCTTTTAAAAAGTATAAGGATAATCTTTTTAATATTTGCTTTTTTATGTTTCTTAGGAATTTTTGCTTCTTTAAAAAGAGGAAAAATGTTGAAAAATAATGAAAAAATTTTATAATTTTTGATGGCTTTAAAGGTGTTATATAAACCAAAAGATGAGATAGAAGCGATTACTATTCAGAGTTTTTTAGAAAGTATTGGTATAAAGGCGGTTATCCGTTCTTACGATTTACCTTATTTTGATGGAATTGCTAAAATGATGCGTTCAGAGTGGGGCGAGATTTTAGTTTTGGAAGAAGATTTTGGAAAGGCAAAAGAATTTTTAGAAGATTTTTTCTCTCAAAAGAATGATTAACCGCTTCTTTTTAGCCAAATTTTTCTTCCTTTTTGGAATTATCTTTTTGGTAATTTCTTTACTTATTTATCTTTCACCCAAATTAAAACTTTTTACATTGCCGGGTGATATTATAATCAAAAGGGAGAATTTTGTTTTTTATTTTCCTATTATGACTTCTATCATCCTTTCAATAATCTTAACAATTATCTTTTTTTTAATCTCTATTTTAAGGAGATAGTATGAAAAGAAAATGGGTATATTTTCTTTCGGATAATTTAAATATTAAAAACAGTGATAAATTAAAAGAAATTCTTGGTGGCAAAGGAGCTGGGCTTTATTTTTTAGCCAAAATGGGTTTGCCGGTGCCACCAGCATTTATTATCTCTACTTCTGCCTGTCGGTATTATCTAAAAAATAAAAAACTTCCTAAAGGCCTTTTGAAAGAAGTTTATTTAGGAATTGAATATTTAGAAAAAAGAACTAAAAAAAGGTTTGGTAATAAAGACAATCCTTTGCTTGTTTCGGTAAGAAGCGGTGCTAAGTTTTCTATGCCCGGGATGATGGATACTATTTTAAATTTAGGAATCAATGATGAAGTGGTTGAAGGACTTATTAAAAAAACTAATAATCCAGATTTTGCTTATGATATTTATAAAAGATTTATTGAGATCTTTTCTGAGATAATTTTTGGTATAAAAAGGGAAGAATTTTTAAAAATTTCTGATAATAAAGAGAAAACAATTGAAAAATATAAAGAAATTTTTTACGAAAAAACAAAAAGAGAGTTTCCCCAAAATCCTTATGAATGTTTAAAGATGGCGATAGAAGGTGTTTTTAACTCTTGGAATAATCCCCGAGCAAAAGAATACCGAAAAATTTATCAAATACCTGAAGATTTAGGAACTGCGGTAAATATTCAAGCAATGGTTTTTGGTAACTGGGATGAAAAAAGTGGCACTGGCGTACTTTTTACCCGAAATGTAAAAAATGGAGAAAATAAGATTTATGGTGAGTTTCTTTTTAAAGCCCAAGGAGAAGATTTAGTTGCTGGTCATGTGACACCTTTACCCTTAGAGACATTAAAAGAAAAGATGCCAAAGGTATACATCAAATTAGAAAGATATGTGAAAAAATTAGAGAAAAAATTAAGGGATGTTCAAGATGTGGAATTTACAATTGAAAATGGAAAATTATATTTTCTTCAAACCCGGGCAGCAAAGAGAACTCCCTTGGCAGCAATAAAGATTGCGTGCGATATGGTAAAGGAGAGATTAATTACTAAAGAAGAAGCAATTATGCGAATAAGTAGCGAGGATATTGATTATTTTCTTCATCCCACTTTTGATCCTAATCATCCTTTAGAAATAATTGCCAAAGGCAAACCGGCTTCTCCTGGTTGTGCTGTTGGTGAAATTGTTTTAACAGCCGAAAAAGCAATTGAAGTAGCCAATCAAAATAGAAAGGTTATTTTGGTAAGAAATTTTACCAAAGCCGATGATGTTGCGGGAATGGCGAAATCCGAAGGGTTTGTTACTACCACTGGAGGAGAAACTTCTCATGCAGCAGTAGTAGCCCGAGGTATGGGAAAACCTTGTATAGTTGGTTGTGCCGATATCATTATTGATTTTGAAAAAAAGATATTAAAAATAAAAAATTTAATTTTAAAAGAAGGCGATAAGATTTCAATTAATGGAACGACAGGAGAGATTATAAAAGGAGAAGTTCCACTAATAAAATCTGAATTTCCGCAAGAATTAAATCTTCTTTTATCTTGGGCTGATGAGATTGCCAAAATAAAAGTACGGGCTAATGCTGATACACCAATAGATGCTGAAAATGCTAAAAAGATGGGAGCAAAAGGAATTGGTTTGGCAAGAACTGAACATATGTTTTTTGCTCCAGAAAGGATTAAATATGTTCAATTAATGATTTTAGCAAAAGATGAAAAAGAGAGAAAAGAAATACTTTCTAAACTTTTGCCTTTCCAAAAAAATGATTTTAAAGAGCTATTCAAAGTGATGAATGGATTACCAGTAACCATTCGAACCTTGGACCCACCTCTTCACGAATTTTTGCCGCCTAAAGAAAAAGTTGAAGCAATAAATCAGTTAGCAAGTGAATTAAATGTTAATAAAGAAATATTAATAAGAAAAATTGAAGAATTAGAAGAACATAATCCAATGATGGGATTAAGGGGATGTCGTTTAGGAATTATTTACCCTGAAATTACCGAGATGCAAGTAAGAGCAATTTTGGAGGCCGCCTGTGAAGCAAAAAAAGAGGGAATAGAAGTTAATTTAGAAATTATGATACCTTTGGTGTCGCTGGTAGAAGAGTTTTTATCACAAAAGAAAATAATTGAAAAAGTAAGTAAGGAAGTCTTTGAAAAAGAAGGTGTGAAATTGAATTACAAAATTGGCACAATGATAGAAACTCCTCGGGCTTGCTTGATTGCTAAAGAATTAGCAAAATATGTTGACTTTTTCTCCTACGGAACCAATGATTTAACCCAATTTGTTTTTGGTTTTTCCCGAGACGATTCAGAAAAATTTTTAATTCCTTATCAACAAAAAAGAATAATTAATTTTGAACCTTTTAAAACTATTGATGAAGAAGGGGTTGGTTCTTTAATTATTACTTCAGTTTTGAATGCCAAAAAGATAAATAAAAATATTAAAATTGGTATCTGTGGTGAACATGGTGGAGATGAAAAAAGTATTTTCTTTGCTAAAAAAATAAATATAGATTATGTAAGTTGCAGTCCCTATCGGGTGCCAAAGGCAAGATTAGCTGCTGCCCAAGCGGAGATTTATTTAAGAAATAAAAAAATTAGTTTAATTACAACAAAATGAAAGAGTTGATTGTAAAAAATGAAAATAAAATTTTGTTAATTGTTTTAGATGGATTAGGTGGTTTACCGATTAATGGAAAAACTGAATTAGAAACAGCAAAAACCCCTAATCTTGATGAATTAACAAGAAAAAGTGAATTAGGTCTAACAATTTCTGTTGATTATGGTATAACCCCTGGTTCTGGTCCTGGACATTTAGCTATATTTGGTTATGACCCATTAGAAATTAAAATCGGTCGGGGAGTATTAGAAGCTTTAGGATTAGGACTTAGGTTAGAAGAAAATACGTTAGCAATAAGAGGAAATTTTGCTACTTTTAAAGATGGAAAAATAATTTCCCGTAGAGCCGGAAGGATAAGCAGTGAAGAAAACAGAAGATTATGTGAAAAACTAAGAAGAGAGATTAAGTATATTAAAGATTATGAGATTGAATTTCATTCTGGAATTGAACATCGTTTTGTAGTATTAATAAAAGGAAAAGATCTAAGCGAAGAAATAAAAGAAACAGACCCCCAAAAAGATGGTCTACCACCATATTTGCCCGAACCTTTGTCAGAAGAAGGTAAAAAGACAAGTGAAATTTTAAAAATTTTAATAGAAAGGGGTAGAGAAGTTTTAAAAGAAGAAAAAGAAGCTAACTATTTTCTTTTGCGGGGATACAGTAAGGTGCCGAAAGTTGAAAATTTTTGTGAAAAATATCAATTAAAAAGTTTAGCAATCGCTACCTACCCAATGTATAAAGGTATTGCTTCTTTAATTGGTATGGATGTGGTTAAATCTTCTCTAAACAGTTGGGAAGAAGAGATAGAGGAGTTAAAAAGAAATTATCAGAGTTATGATTTTTTTTATCTCCATTTTAAAGAGATAGATACTGCGGGTGAAGATGGTGATTTTGAAAAAAAGGTTTTGTTAATTGAAAAGTTTGATTCCCTTTTGCCAGAAATTTTAAAATTAAATTTTTCGGTTATTGCAATAACTTCTGACCATTCCACACCAGCATTATTGAAAAGCCATTCTTGGCATCCTTCACCATTCCTATTGTATTCTCCCTTTTCCCGAAATAATGAAAAAGTAAAATTTTGTGAAAAAAATTGCCAAAAGGGGAGTTTGGGGGTTTTTAAAGCCCAAAAAATCCTTCCCCTTCTTTTAGCTTATTCTTTACGATTAAAGAAATTCGGTGCCTAAAATTCTTTCTTTTGTAAGGAAATAAGATAATCCAAAAGAGAAATATTTTTTTCCTTTCTTTCTTCGTATTTCTGTTTTCTAATTTGATGGATTAATTTAAGATTTTCATAAGGTCCAGGAACGCCTGTAATCTCTTCCGGCATCCTTATTTCCGGAGTTTTTGCGTAACCAAATTTTTGATTTACTTTTTTAAATCGGCGGTAAAGAAATTCATTTGCCGAATAGGTAGTATCAACAGAAGCAAAGATATCCATCTCATTTATTGTGGCAATCGCAAAATGGCAAGCAGCAAATTCCATTTCCGGGACAAGAATTTTTTCTTCTAAATAATTTTGGACTAAATGGACAATATCCTCAGGTTCAAATTCACAAAGATATAATTTACTTTTCTTTATTAAATTGAGGGTATTTTCTTTTAAGGGAGAAGGTAAAAAGGATAATTCATCAATGGTTAATAAAGAATAAAATCCAAAAAAATTGCCTTTTTCAATTTCAGAAAAAAGCACTTCAATTGCCCTTGATTTAAAATTTTCAAAATAACTTGTAAAAATACTTGGCCCTAAATAGATTTTTAATTTCATAGTTTAAATATTGCAACCTAAAAGATATACTTTTTTATCTTTCTTTTTAATGGCATTCCTGGTATCAAAAATAAGTTTCGCATTTTTTAAAAGCCAATCATAATCATAAATTGAATGGTCGGTCACGATTAAAACACAATCAACTTTTTTTAATAGAGTTTTACTCAATTTGACTGAGTAATATTTTTTATTATTCACCTCTAAAATTGGCACATAAGGGTCATTATAATAAATCTTTTTAACTTTTCCTTCCAATAGAGAAATAATCTTAATTGCTGGTGAATTCCTCGTATCACTCACATTTCTTTTAAAAGCCGCTCCTAAAATAAGAATTTCGGACTCTTTTATTTTAATTTTATTTTGTCCCAAGATATCAAAAAGTTTATTAACCACAAAAAAGGGCATATATTCATTTGTCTCGGCGGCCAATTCAATAAAATTTAAATGAAAATCATATTCTCTTGCCTTCCAAGAGAGATAATACGGATCAACTAAAATACAATGACCACCAATTCCTGGTCCGGGATAAAAAGGCATAAAACCAAAAGGCTTTGTAGAAGCAGCAGCAATTACTTCCCAAACATTAATATTTCCCATCCGCTCACAAAGAAGGGCAAGTTCATTCACCAAAGCAATATTTACACTGCGAAAAATATTTTCTAAAAGTTTTGCCATCTCAGCAACCCGTGGCGAGGAAACTATAAAAACTTTATCAACAACCTTTTCATAAAAGATTTTTGTTAAATAAGTACATTTTTCTGTTATACCACCAACCACTATCGGTGTATTTTTTATTGTCCAAATTTTATTTCCTGGATCTACCCTTTCAGGAGCAAAAGATAAGAAATAATCTTTACCAATTTTTAATCCACTTTCGTCTAAAATTGGTTTTAAAACTTTTTCAGTAGTCTCGGGATAAGTGGTACTTCTCAAAATTATTAATTGCCCTTTTCTCATTCTTTTGCTAATCTCTTTTCCACTCTCAATAATATAAGAAATATCCGGATCTTTATTAGTAGTAAAAGGAGTTGGAACGGCAATGTTGATTATATCACATTCTTTTATTTTTTCGTAAGTATAATAAGCTTTTAAAAGGCCTTTTTTAAGAAGATTTTTAATATCTTCACTTTTTACATCTTCTAAATAGCTTTCTCCTTTATTTACTTTGTTTACTTTATTTTTGTCAACATCAATACCAATAACTTTAAAACCACTTTCCCCAATAGCAATTGCTAATGGTAATCCTACATAACCAAGTCCAATTATACCTACAATTGCTTCTTTTTTTAATATTTTTTCTTTTAAATCCATATTAAAAAATTATTTTATCAAAACTCCGATATTGAATAGCTTCAGCAATATGGTTTTCTTTAATTTTTTCTTCACCTTCTAAATCAGCGATTGTTCTTGCTACTTTTAAAATCCGGTCATAAGCCCTTGCTGAAAGTCCAAATTTTTCCATTGCCAATTTAATTAAATTCTGACTTTTCTCACTAATTTCACAAAATTTTTTGATATCTTTGTGGTCCATTTGAGAATTGGCAAATATTGGTTTTCTTTTCTTTAATCCTTTAAATCTTTCTAATTGAATTTTTCTTGCTTTTTCTACCCTTTCCCTAATTTTTTCTGAACTTTCGCCTGGTTCTTTTGAACTAAGTTCTTCAAATTTTAAAGAAGGGACTTCAATATGAATATCAATTCTATCAAGAAGAGGTCCAGAAGCCTTTTGCCGATATTTTTTCACTGCCGTAATTGGGCAGGTGCAAGTTTTATAAAGGTCACCAAAATAACCACAAGGGCAAGGGTTCATTGCAGCGACAAGCATAAAACGAGCAGGATAGGAGACCGTTAGTTTACTACGGCCAATAGTAATAAAACCATCTTCTAATGGTTGTCTTAAAGATTCTAAAACATCCCGATGAAATTCCGGCAGTTCATCCAAAAATAAAACTCCATTATGGGCTAAAGAAACCTCACCTGGTTTAGGAACTGCCCCACCACCAATTAAACCTGCTTCCGAAATACTATGATGGGGAGAACGAAAAGGACGGGTAGCAATTAAAGATTGATTTGAAGGAAGTAGCCCAGCCACACTATGAATTTTTGTTGTTTCTAGAGCTTCCTCTAATTCCATTTTTGGTAATATTGTTACCAATCTTTTTGCTAACATTGTTTTGCCAGCACCAGGTGGACCAATCATTAAAACATTGTGACTACCAGCAGCAGCAATTTCTAATGCCCTTTTTGCATGAAGTTGACCTTTTACTTCAGAAAAGTCAATATTATATTCAGAATAAGTATTGAAAATATCATTGATATTTATCTCTGTTTTTTCCCAATTTAAAGAACCATTAAGAAAATTAACAACTTCATTTAAATGGGAAAAACCAAAAACTGAGATTTCTTTTACAATTGCTGCTTCTTTGGCATTTTCTTTCGGCAAAATGATTCCAGAAAAACCAAGTTGTTTTGCCATTAAACTCATTGATAAAACACCTTTTACCGGCCTTAATAATCCATCTAAAGCAAGTTCACCAAGAATAATAAACTTTTCAAAACTTGGTTGTCGAATAATTCCAAAAGCCGAAAGAATACCACAGGCAATGGGTAAATCAAAAGCCGCTCCTTCTTTTTTCATATCTGCTGGTGCTAAGTTAACAGTAATTTTTCTTAAAGGGAAAGGATACCCATTGTTTCTAATTGCTGCTTGAATTCGGTGTTGGGATTCCTTTATTGCGGTATCAGGGAGGCCAACAATATTAATCCCTGGAAGCCCCATTGAAAGATCAACTTCTACTGTTACTAAAAATCCATCAATTCCATAAACCGATGCTGAATATAGTTTAGAAAGCATTCTTTATATGTTCAACTTGAAAACCTTTATTATTTTTAATTAAGCCAATAATATCAAATCTTATCTGTTTATCAAAAATCCCTTTTTCACTTAAATAATTTAAAGCCAAGATTTTTAATTTTTTGATCTTTCTTTGATTAATTGTTAAAATTGGTGAAAAATCATCTTTTCCTTTGCTTCTTATTTCAAAAAAAATTATTTCATTATCTTTTTCAGCAATAATATCAATCTCACCAAATCTTCTGTAATAATTCTTCTCAAGAATTTTATACCCTCTTTCTTCTAAATAATTTAAAGCAAATTTTTCACCTTCTTTACCATTTAATCTTTTCATAAAAATCCTTAAATTACAATATTTTGAATTTTTTCTGTTGACAAAATAGAAACATTAATTTTCTTTTTTTTCCTCTTTGTTATTAACTTCGGCTGGTTCTTTTATTTCTTCTTTAGTTACTGTTCTTTCTCTCTTCAGTTTTAGACTTTTTCTTTCTCGTAAGTAATAAAGTTTTGCTCTTCTTACTTTTGCTCTTTTTTTGATTTCAATTTTGGTAATTAAAGGAGAGTATAAAGGGAAAATTCTTTCTACACCAATACCATAAGAAATTTTTCTTACCGTAAAAGTTTTGCTTTCATTTTTTCCTCGGATGGCTAAGACAACTCCCTCAAAAACCCCGTGTTTTTCATTATCTCCCTCAAAATATTTAAAATGAACTCTTATTGTATCACCAACTCTAAAATCAGGAATCTTTTTTTCCATAGAAAGTATTATAATAAAAGAAAAAATAAAGTCAATCAACTTTTACAGAGGTGTTAAGGACTTGATCACAAGTTAATAATGGTCTTAATGCTAGGTGTTCAAATAAGAATTAAAAAACTTGTCTTCAAAGCAAAGTAGAAAGATTTCCTTCTGGTTAGGGTATGATAATATTATCCCTTAAAAAATTAAAATCTTTAAGTTTAAGCTATTTGGACTTATAACTGGTAACGATTTAAATAAATTTTGAAAATAAACTTGTTGCTTTATATAAAATTGATTTTAACTATTGAAAAAAAAGAAATAATTTTTGATTGAATCGTATTTTCCTTGATACTAATAGAGTTATAAAGGAATATTTCCGTGTTTCTTTTTTGGATTTTTTAACCTTTTATTCTTTAATAATTCTAATGCCCAAATAATTTTTTCTCGGGTATCTTCAAACATTATAACCTCATCAATATAACCAAGTTCTGCTGCTTTAAAAGGATTATTAAATTTTTCTTCATATTCTTCAATCAATTTTTTTCTTAATTCCTCTTTATTTTCTGCTGCTTCTATCTCTTTTTTAAAAATAATATTTACTGCTCCTTCGGCTCCCATTACCGCAATTTCAGCAGTTGGATAAGCAAAATTGAAATCACCGCGGATATGCTTAGAAGACATTACATCATAGGCACCACCATAGGCTTTCCTGACAATAATTGTAATCTTCGGTACGGTCGCTTCACAATAGGCATATAACAATTTGGCACCGTGTCTTATTATCCCACCATATTCTTGAGCAGTGCCGGGTAAAAAACCGGGAACATCAACAAAGGTAATTATTGGAATATTAAAACAATCTAAAAACCTAACAAATCTTCCTGCTTTAATAGAAGCATTGATATCCAAACAGCCTGCCAAGTATTTTGGTTGATTAGCAACAATGCCAACAACTTCGCCATTCATCCTTGCAAATCCAATAATAATATTCTTTGCCCAATCTTTTTGGACCTCAAAAAAAGTTCCTTTATCAACAACCGTTTCAATTATTGGCAACATATCATAAGATTTTCTTGGATCGCTAGGAAGCATTTCTTTAATTTCGGGTGTTTTTCTTTTTGGATCATCGTTAGTTTCTATTTTTGGTGGCTTTTCTTTATAATTTAAAGGCAAATAAGAAAGTAATTTTCTTGCAATCATTAATGAATCTTTATCATCCTTTCCTTTAAAATGAGCTACACCGGAAATTTGGCAATGGGTATCAGCGCCACCAAGTTTTTCCATCGTTACTTCCTCTCTTGTTACTGCCTTTATCACTTCTGGTCCAGTAATAAACATAAAACTTGTCTTTTCAGTCATAATAATAAAATCGGTTAAAGCCGGTGAATAAACTGCGCCACCAGCACAAGGCCCCATTATTACTGAAATTTGAGGAATAACACCCGACGCCAAAGTATTTCTCAAAAAGATTTCCGCATAACCTCCTAAGGAAGCAACCCCTTCTTGAATTCTTGCTCCTCCTGAATCGTTTAATCCAATTATTGGAATACCTACCTTCATTGCCAAATCCATTATTTTACAAACCTTTTCCGCAAATACTTTAGAAAGGGTTCCGCCAAAAACAGTAAAATCTTGGGAAAAAACCGCTACATTCCTACCATCAATCTTACCAAATCCGGTTACCACTGCATCACCATAAAACTTCTTTTTATCCATTCCAAAATCAACACAATCGTGAACCCTTAATCTATCAACCTCACAAAAACTGTCTCTATCTAATAAAATATCCAATCTTTCACGAGCAGTAAGCTTTCCTGCTTCATGTTGTTTTTGAATTCTCTCCTCTCCCCCACCTTTTAAAGCTAATTCATTCCTTTTCTTTAATTCTTCAATTATTTTTTTATATCTTTCCATATTTTCATAATAAAATAAAAGGCGGCGCCGGGATTTGCACCCGGGAATAGCGGTTTTGCAGACCGCCGCCTTAGCTGCTTGGCTACGCCGCCATAGAAAAATTTTAAATAAATTTTATTTTTGGTCAATAAATTAAAAAATAATTTAAAAAATCAACAAAAGTTTCCTCAAAAGGTTAAATTTAAGCGTTTTAATTTCTTATTAACAAATTATATAATCTACATCATTATAGATACTATACCATATACTATACTGCCCCATTCTTTATAGAAAGTAAAACCCCCTTGTCTTATCAATGTAGTATAATGTAGTATTAAGAAGATAATTAAAAGAATTACTTATCTACCTGCTAACTAAAAGATATATAACTTCCCTAATACCTCCCTTTTCTTAATTAAGTTCTTTAGCAATTTGTAAGTCTTTCTTTGGTAGTAATATAATTTTCTTATCTTATTAGCCATAACTTCTCCTTCTATCTATATATATAACGAAAAAATAGCCCCAAAGGTTATCATTTTTTTAAATTTCTCAGAAATACCGAAACTTATTATTAAACTGGTAATCAAGTCTTAACACTTCTGCTAATATTTATTATATTTATTGACAAAATCTTTATATTTTGTTATAATTATCTATAAGGGATGTTAAGGTGAGGATTAAAATTAAAATTTATGGGATTTTCTAATATTTTAGTTAAATTATTTGGTGGCACAAAAAATGAAAGGGAATTAAAGAAACTTTGGCCTATTGTTGAACAGATTAATGAGTATTTTGAAAAGTTTAAAGGTTTAAAAGAAGAAGATTTTAGAAAAAAGACGGAAGATTTTAAAAAAAGAATTTCTGAAGGTGAAAGTTTAGATTCAATATTACCAGAGGCTTATGGGTTGGTAAAAGAAGCCTGCCGAAGACTTTGTGGTAAAAAGTGGTTAGTCTGCGGTATAGAAACTACTTGGGATATGGTTCCCTATGATGTTCAACTATTAGGTGCTATCGTTCTTCATCAAGGGAAAATTGCCGAAATGAAGACGGGAGAGGGAAAAACTTTAGTT
Source organism: Caldifarciminota bacterium (assembly GCA_025060715.1). Taxonomy (GTDB): domain Bacteria; phylum Hydrothermota; class Tepidihabitantia; order Tepidihabitantales; family DTDR01; genus DTDR01. The sequence continues at coordinate 34,379 of JANXBG010000015.1, forward strand.
GCCACAATGCCTTTATATTTAAATGCGTTAACAGGCAGAAATGTCCATTTGGTTACTGTTAATGATTATTTGGCAAAAAGAGATAGAGAATGGATGGGACCGGTATACGAAACCCTTGGTCTAAGTGTTGGCTGCATTCAACAAGGAATGGAAACCGAAGAAAGAAAAAGAGAGTATAATTGTGATATAACTTACGGGACTAATAATGAATTTGGTTTTGATTATCTGCGTGACCATATGGTTTTAAGATGGGAAGATAAAGTTCAAAGGGGACATTATTATGCAATTATTGATGAGGTGGATTCAATCTTAATTGATGAGGCAAGAACACCTTTAATCATTTCTGGTCCGGTAGAGGAGGAAGAAAAAAATATTTATCGTGATTTGGTTCCAGCAGTAAGAAATCTATATAATTTACAAACTATCTTGGTTTCTAGGATTGTTGATGAAGGGATGAAATTATTAAAAGAAGGAAAGATAAGAGAGGCAGGAATAAAATTCTTACAAGCAAAGAGAGGTTCTCCCAAAAATACCCAACTTTTAAAAGCGGAAAGAGAGGTAGAAGTCAAAAAACTTATTGAAAAAACTGAGTTAGAATTTATTCGTGAAAAAAAGATTTATGATTTGGACGAAGAGCTTTATTATGTGACCGATGAGAAAGACCATAGCATTAGATTAACAGAAAAAGGAAGGAAGCAAATAATTGAATATCTTAAAGATCCCGACTTTTTTTTATTACCTGATTTGGCAATTGAAATTAAAAAGATTGATGAAAACCAAAATTTAACTCCGAAAGAAAAAATCTTTGAAAAAGAAAAATTATATGAAATTTATGCAAAGAAAAGTGAAAAATTAGCTTGCTTGGAGGCATTGCTTAAAGCCTTTGACCATTTTAAAAAAGATGTTGATTATATTGTCCAGGACGGAAAAGTTATTATCGTTGATGAATTTACTGGCCGTTTGATGCCGGGGAGAAGATTTTCCGATGGTATTCATGAGGCTTTAGAAGCAAAAGAGAATGTTAAGGTCCAAGCAGAAACTCAAACTTTGGCAATGATTACTTTACAAAATTACTTTCGCCTTTATGAGAAGTTAGCAGGTATGACGGGAACGGCTGCAACGGAAGCTAAAGAATTTTGGGATATCTATAAATTAGATGTGGTAGTAATACCAACCCATAAGCCTATTAGAAGAATTGATGCACCAGATATTATATATAAAACAAAAAATGAAAAATACAAAGCAATCTTAGAAGAAATAGAAAAATGGCATAAAATCGGAAGACCAATTTTAGTAGGTACTACCTCCGTAGAAGTATCAGAATTATTATCAAAGATGCTTAAAAGAAAAGGAATAAATCATCAAGTTTTAAACGCCAAACACCATCAAAGAGAAGCAGAAATTATTGCCAAAGCAGGTCAACCGTATGCAGTGACAATCGCCACCAATATGGCAGGAAGAGGAACAGATATAAAATTAGGACCTGGTGTAGTAAAAGGGAAAAAATGTTATATCAATAGCAATGGTGAGGGTGAATGTGAATATTGGGAGAAAAATCCAGGGAAATGTTTAGAAGAGCCTCCTTGTGGTTTATATATCATTGGTACAGAAAGACACGAAGCGAGAAGAATTGATAATCAGTTAAGAGGAAGAAGTGGTCGCCAAGGAGACCCAGGATTTTCAAGATTTTTTTTATCTTTGGAAGATGATTTGATGCGTCTTTTTGGTAGTGACCGAGTAGTAAGTATTATGGAAAGATTTGGGAAAAAAGAAATGGAACCTTTAACCCATCCTTTAGTTACCAAAGCAATAGAAAACGCTCAAAAAAGAGTAGAAATACGTAATTTTGAAATTAGAAAACATCTCTTAGATTTTGACAATGTGATGAATAAACAAAGAGAAGTGATTTATGCTTGGCGTGATGAAATACTCAAAGGTGAAAATATTATAAATTTATATAGAGAAGCTAGTGAGGCAATTATTGATGAATTGATAGATAAGTATACAGAAGATAAATTTCCGGAAAATTGGCAATGGGATGAGTTAAAAGCTGAGTTCGGAATTATTTATCTTGTAGATATTCAAGTACCAAAGGAAGAAATTCATAAAATGAAAAAAGAAATTTTAAAAGAGAAATTGTTGGCAATTGCTGAATCTCGGTTCTTAAAAAGAAAAGAAGAGCTTGGAGAAGAAACTTTTAAGGAGCTTTTTAAATTTATCTTTTTGAGAACTTTGGATTCAAAATGGCAACATCTTTTAAGAGAATTAGATACTATCCGGGAAGGAATAAATTGGCGTGCTTACGGACACCAAGACCCGTTAATTGAATATCAAAAAGAAGCCTATAATCTTTTTGAAACTTTAATAAAGTCAGAATTCTATAAAGAAGCTGTTATGATGTTATTCAGAATTGCCGTTGCGCCTAAAGAAGGAAAGGCGCCAAGAAGAGTGGTGGCGTATAAACCAACTATTACCGCCACCCCTAATGAAAAACCAGAAGAAATAGTTTCACAAACAGTAATAAAAGAAAAAAAAGTTGGAAGAAACGAACCCTGCCCTTGTGGTTCAGGGAAAAAATATAAAAAATGTTGTGGAAAGAAATAAATAAACTAACAAGGAGGAAACAATGAAAACAAGAACAATAGTTTGGACAATCGTTGGTATTGTTGTAGTTGCAGGTGTAATTTTTACAATTATCTCTCGACGGCAGGCAGGCACATTGGGTCCTTACCATCGTACGAGAGACATGGCTGACTGGCAAAGAGACTATCAAAATATGGTAGAGGATATTGAAAAATTTCAAAAGAGATATGAACGAGT
>JANXBG010000016.1 GCA_025060715.1 Caldifarciminota bacterium
TCATAAACTCTTTAGCAAAAGCTTTACTCCCTTCTAAAAGTGCTTCTTTTGAATTAGGAGAATAAACAAAAAAGTTTTTAATTTTATCTTCAGAAAAACTTTTATCAAAATATAGAAAAATCAAAGGCAAAAGAAGATAGATTAAAGAGAGTGGAGAATTACCAAAGGAGGCAATATATAAAATCCGCCAAGGAACTACTATATAACCAAGAGAACCTAAAAGAGCCAAAAGAGAATTTTTGTTTTCTTTTTTGAGATAATAAAAAATTGTTAAGGCAGATAAAATATGAAGAATAAATAATACTATTTTTAAACTTAAAATTAAATTACCAAAAGTTAATGAAGTGAATAGGCCAGTAATAAAAAAGAAAAGAGGGCTATAAAATTGTAAATGGGGATAACCAGAGTAAAAATAAAAGGTAAAAAAAGGTAAAAATCTTTCTTTTATTGATTGATAAACAATCTTTTGTCTTACTAAATGGGGCCAGATATCACCAGTTATTGGGTGTCCTGGTGCTAAAAAAAGATAGCCCGAAAGAAAAATTGCTATTAAAAAAATAAAATATTCCCAATTTAACTTCTTAGTTTTTTTGGGAGACAATTTCTCTTTTTTCATAAACTAAAAAATCACTAAAGGTTTATTTGTTAAAGGATGGTTTTTTATTATTGGCTTTACTTTATAGACTTTCTCAATTAAATCTTCCTTTAAAATCTTTTCCGGTAAATCACAGGCAATAAATTTTCCTTTATCAATCAATAGTATTCTATCGCAAGAGATACTTGCCAGATTTAAATCATGGGTTAGAAAGATGATTGTTAAATCTTTAACTTCTTTTAATCTTTTTAAGAGATTGATAAATTCAATTTGATAAGAAATATCTAAATGAGTAGTAAACTCATCTAAAAGCAAGATTTTAGGCTCTTGGGCAAGAATTCTTGCTAATATAACCCTTTTTCTTTCACCAGAAGATAATTCACTAATTTTTTTATCTTTAAAACCAACAGTCTCAGTCAATTCCATTGCCCTTTCCACAATTTCCATATCCTTTTTACTAACGGAAGAAAACCATTTAATATATGGATTTCTACCCATTAAAACAATTTCTTTTACTGTATAATCAAAAATAAAAAAATTTTCTTGGGGAAAATAACCAATAAACTTTGCCCTTTCTTTGGGTGTTAAAGAAAAGATATTATTGTTGAAGATAATTATTGTTCCTTTTTGAGGTCTTAAAAGACCAGCCATCAATTTTAATAATGTTGTTTTTCCACTGCCGTTTGGTCCAATTATTCCAAACCATTCTTTCTCTTTTATTTTAATTGATAATCCTTCAAAAAGGGGTTCGTCTTTTTTGTATTGAAAATAAAGATTCTTTATTTCGTAAGCAAAAATAGGCATTACAAATTTTTTTTCAATAGATAAAGAAAAAAGGGCGCACCAAAAAAGGTTGTTATCATACTTATTGGTAATTCCACCGGAGCGATGGTTCGGGCAAATAAGTCAGCAATTATTACTACTAAGGCACCTAAAAGAAATGAAAAGGGAAGAACTTTTTTATAATTAACACCAAAGAGAAATCTTGTTATATGAGGAATAATTAAACCAACAAAACTAATTGCCCCAGCAAAGGAAACTTGGGTAGCTATGATAAAGGAAGTTAAAAAGAAAAAAAGTCTTAATGATTTGTGATAATTTACTCCCAAACTTTCCGCTACTTCGGTCCCCAAACTAAAGCAATTCAATTCAAAGGCTTTTCCATAAATAATAATTAGAAAAATTACTGAAATAAGATTTGTAATGATGAAAATAATTAAAGTGGATTTATCAAAGATAATTGCTAAATTTCCCATTATTAAATAAATAATCTCATTTAAAGGACGTTGAGAAAAAACCATAAAGAGCATTGTAATGGAAGAAAATAAAAAGCTGATAATCACTCCTGCCAGAATAATAGCAATCTTATTTGTTTTCCCTTTATAGAAAGCTAAATTATAAACTAAAAAAATGGTAAGAATTGAACCTAAAAAGGCAAAAATTGGGGAAAAAAAATAACTTAACTTTTTTGTTAGATAACCCAAGCTAACACCAAAGGCGGCACCACTAGCAATTCCTAAAATATAGGGATCACACAAAGGGTTTTCTAAAATTCCTTGAAGAATAGCTCCAGCAAAAGCTAAATTACCACCCGCTAAAAAACCTAAAATTATCCTCGGTAATCTTATTTTTAAAACTATTGTTTTATCAAAAGAAAAACCATCAGCCCCAAAAAATAAAGAGAAAATTATAAAAAAAATAAGTCCTAAAAATAAAAGAAATATTCTAATCTTATTGCTCTTCATTATTTAAAAGATTAACCAAAATTTTTGCTCCCTCAATTATTCTTGGCGAATTTCTTAAAAAATAATCGGGATTTAAATTATCAACAATTTTTCCAAATCTTACAGCTTTTACCTTTTCAAAACCCAAGCGAGAAGCTATTTCTTTTGCTTTACTTTTAGGATGTAAAATTATAATATAATCAGGGTTTTTTAGAATAATTTCTTCCTGTTTAACTATTGGATAATCAGTAACTTTATCAGCAAAAATGTTTTCCACTCCAATATTTTCTAATAAATCATTAAGAAAAGAATTCTTTCCGATAGTAATTGGGGGATTGGTATTAATTTCAATATAAACTTTTAATCTCTTTTTAAGTTTCCTTATTTCATCTAATTCTTTCTTTAAAGACTCGACCAATTTCTCAGCTCTTTCCTTTTTATTAAAAATCTCACCAATTTTAATAATCTCTTCAAACATTTCATTTAAAGACTTAGGAGAAGAATTGAAGGTACGAATATTTAATGTTTTTAATTTCTCATCAATATTTTTTTGTAAAGGATAAGTTAAAAAGACAATCGTTGGCTTTAATTTTGCAATTCTTTCTATAGAAGGATTTATCATATCACCAACTTTGTATATCTCTTTTGCTTTTTCCGGAAAATCACAATAAATAGTATTGCCTACAAGATATTTTTCACAGTTTAGAGCGAAAATAATTTCAGTCACTGCTGGCGAAAGAGAAACGACCCTAATTTGATTGTCCTTTGGTGGAGAAGCACAAAAGAAAAGAAATAATATAAAAAATAATAAAAAAATTATTTCTCTCATTTATCTTTTATTCACCTTATTAGCAAAAAGAAGATAAGCAGTATGGGTGATAGAAAATTCCTTTGGTCTTGTTCCCGAATATCTCACTAATATCTCTCTTTCTAATATTTCATAAACCTTTATCCGAGTAAATCCAATTAACTCTAAAGTTCTGAAGGTTTTTTGTATCTGTTCCACATTAGGATTTAAAGAGATTAAAGAATGTCCACCTTTCAAAATTCGGTGCGCCTCTTTAATTACTTCCCATGGTTCTGGCAGGTCAATATAGACACTATCAATACTGTTATCCTCTTCTAAAAAACCTTCTTTTACTACATCCCGAAGATAGAAAATGACGTTATTTTCCAAGCCGGCTCTTTTCACATTCTCTTGGGCATTTTTTAAAAAATCTTCTCTTACTTCGTAAGAATAGACAATTCCTGAAGGACGAACGAAATTAGCAAGAATAATTGTGAAAGCGCCACTTCCTGTTCCTACTTCTACAACTTTTGCGCCGGGAAAAAGGTTGGTTTTTAGTAACATAACACCGGCATCTTTGGGATATATAATTGTCGTTGTTCTTTTCACTTTCATTTCAATATCAGCAATTGTTGGTTTTAAAATATAAAATTTTTCTCCTCTATGAGTAGAAATTTCATCGCCGTAATTTTTTTGAAAAATTTCATTCAATTTAATAACTCCTTTGTGGGTCTGCAGTTCACCACTTTCAGGTAAAGTGATTAAATATTTAGCATTTTCACTGTGATATAAAAGGACTAAATCATTTGGTTTTAACATAATTAGTGGATAAAAAGAAAATAACCAAAAAGAATGCCTAACAAATCATAAATTAAATCTTTATAACTAAAAATTTCTTTTTTTATTTTTTTATCGTAAACTTCTTTACTAATTCCTAAAAAAAAGGTGCCAGTTAATGAGAAATAAGTTGACAATTTATTATCTTTTTTTAACCGACATTTTAATAGATGGTAAGTAGAACCAATTAATAAGGAACTTACCGAAAAATGGAACAATTTATCTTCACCAAACCAATTATCTTTATAAACTATTTTCTTTAAACTATCTTCTTTTTGATATTTTAACTCTAAATCCTCAGTGAAAAAGAAAATTAATAAAAAGATTATTTTTTCCATATGATATTTAATAATCTAATTAAAGTTCTTCTTAAATCCCAACGAGGAACAACTAAATCAACAAATCCATGGGTTAATAGAAATTCGGCTTTTTGAAAGCCTTCGGGTAATTTTTGTTTAATTGTTTCTTCAATTACTCTTGGACCAGTAAATCCTAACATCGCTCCGGGTTCAGCAATAATAATATCACCTAAAGAAGCAAAAGAAGCCATTACCCCTGCATAACAAGGATTGGTAAGAATAGAAATGTAAGGAATCCTATTTCTGTCAGCAAGCCCGACTTCCATAGCAGTCTTTGCTACCTGCATAAGAGAAAAAATACCTTCTTGCATTCGTGCGCCACCGGAAGTGCAGATTATGATAATTGGAATATTTAATTCATTTGCCAACCGAAAAGACCGGGCAACTTTTTCACCTACTACTATACCCATACTTCCACCGATAAAACCAAAATCCATAGCACCAAAAACCACTTTTATGTTATCAATCTTTCCTACACCATAAATATAGGCATCTTTTATTCCTAAGGTTTTTTGCAATTGGATTAATTTTTCTTTATATTGGGGAAAATTTAAAGGGTTTTTAGTTTCTAAATCTTTATCATATTCTTCTAATTCTCCGTTATCTAAAAGGTATTCAATATACTTTTTATAACTAATCCGAAAATGATAATTACATTTTGAACAGATAAAAAAATTTTTTTCTATCGTTTTCTTATAAAGAATTTCACTACAATTATCACATCTTATCCAAAGTCCATTAGGATATTCTTTTGCCATTTCCAATAAATTATATCAAAAAAGATAATCCTGTCAAAAATTTATTCTTTTTTGAAAATATTTTCCTTTTTTTAGAAAATAAACCATTTTTCTTTTTTTATTATTTCTTAATTTATTTCCTAAGATACCATAAAATTCTTCTTTTTTATAATTTTGATTTTCTACTTTTATTTTCTTATAATATTCCCGATAAACATATTCTTGGGCAATTAGGTAAGTATAATAGGCATTGAGAAGACCAAAACCATAATATCTATCCCAACCTTTATCTCCTAAATCAACAGTTCCTCCATTTAAAATTGCTCTCAATTGACAGTTGGTAAGAAAAGGAAAGGAAGATAATATTAAGCTAGCAATTCCACAGATTTGGGGAGAAGCCATAGAAGTCCCATCTAATAATATATACCGATTATTAGGAATGGTTGATAAAATCTCTGTGCCTGGTGCGACTAATTCTTGTTCTTTTCCATAATTACTAAAATAAGCTAAACCGTTACTTTTATTTAAAGCACCACAAGCAATAACTTCTTTAAATTTCGCAGGATAAAGAATATTTGCCATTCCATCATTTCCCGAGGCAGCAATTAATAGCACTCCTTTTTTATAAGCATACTCAACCGCCTCTTTTAATACCGAAGAATAAGTATCGGTTCCTAAACTTAAATTTATTATTCTTGCTCCATTATCGGTTGCCCATCTTATCCCCTCAGCAACGTCAAAATCACTTCCCTCACCGTGCTCATTTAAGACTCTTACTGCTAATAATCGTACCTGTGCCCAACCACTTATTCCAATATAATTATTTATCACACCAGCAACTATCCCTGCCACATGAGTTCCATGAAGTTCTTCTTCATTTTCCGGATAAGGATCGTTATCATTATCAACAAAATCATAACCAATTAAATCAAAAGAAAAATTTTCTCTTAAATCTGGATGATAATAATCTATTCCTTGGTCACAAATAGCAACGATAATATCTTTTTTACCAATCTCAAAATCCCAAACCCAATCACTATACATAACCCATTTATCCCATTGATATTTAAAATAAAATTCATCATTGGGAGAAAAAGAATATTTTAATTTTACACTTGGCTCAAAGTATCTTATAAAATCTTCTTTTATTAATTGGAATAAAGGTAAATAGGCTAATAAATAATTGCCACCTGTGTTACTCTCTTTTATTATTTTGCCACCTTTCCCTTCTATCAAATTCTTTAAATCTTGTTTTTTCCCTTCTTTATAACCAATAACCCAATAATTAGAAAAACCTTTTGCTAAATTTTTTTCTTCTAATAAATAAAAGTCTTTTCTCTGATAAATATTTATTAACGATTCAATTTTTGCTAATCTTTCTTCTATATCAATTTTTAGAAATTGAAGAATAAATAAAATAGTAATCATTTGTTTTAATCAGTAGCTAAATAAAATCTCATCCAAACTTCCTTATTTCTTAGTGAATTGTTTTTGAATACTAAATAATATTTACCACCTTCTTTAATCTCTTCTTCTATTTTTCCATAATTAAAATCTGATAATTTTATTATTGTATCATTATCCTTAGAAAGAAGGAGAAATAGGGGAAAATTTTCATTATTTTTTACTAAAATCTCACCAATGATCGAATCTTTCACGTTAGCAAATATATTTATTCTATATTCACTATAAGGATTAAAAGAAATATCTCCATGATAAACATTCTCTTTTCTTTTTCCAAGATAAAACACATTAATCTCCTTAGAAATCCCTTCATTATTATAAATATCATAAGCCTTCGCAAAAATCTTGTGCCAAATAAAAGGGGTATCAAATTTTATATTAAATTCGTAAGGATGAGAAGTATCGTTACTAAAGAGATTATAATCTAAATAAAGAAAAACATCTTTAATTTTGCTACTATCTATTACTACAACCTCTATTTTTAAACCGCCACTAAACAAACTACTATCTTTTGGGGAAGTTATTTCTACATAAGGTGGTTCTTTATCTTTTTTATTACAATATATAAAGATTATAATTAATATAATTGCTGTAATTTTAGGCAGGGTATATAAAAAATTCAGCAGGTGCTTGGTGCCTAACCTTAAAGGGTTCCCCTCTCTCCTTTTCAATTTAAGAGGGTAAAAACGGTCACCTAAGCACCTGCCCATTATATTAGATACATTAACTATTCCAAAGATTCAATATTTTTTAAGTTCAATTAAATCTTTCTCAATAACACCATAGGTATAATTGTTTACCCAATCTCCGGTATTTAAATAATACCCTTTTTCAATTTTAATTAATGTGGGAATATGAAGATGGCCTAAGACTACAATGTCATACTTCTCTTTTGTTATCTTTTCTTTGGCAAAATTATAAAACTCTTCTTTTAAATTTAAATTACCTTCTTTTTTTCTTGAAAAATGGATAAAAAATTGTGCCAAAGGAAGTCCAATATCAGGATGGAGAAAAGAATAAAAAAATTGGTTAATTGGATTTTTTGTCATTAACCTACTTAATTTTGTTAAAAAGGAATTATCAATAAAATCACCGTGAGAAATATAAACCCTTTTATTTTCAATTATCAAATCAAAATACTTGTCACCAATAATAAAATTAAATTCTCTTTTAAGGAATTTTAAAATTCCATAATCGTGATTACCGCCCAAATAATAAACTTTTACTCCTTTCTCTTGTAATTCTTTTAACTTTATTAATACTTTTAAACAATTTTTAGGAATCACTGTATAATATTCTAAAAAATATTCAAATAAATCTCCCAAAATAAAAAGAGTATCTTTCTCTTTAATAATTGATAAAAAACTTAAAAATTTCTCTTCCTTTTTTTGGTTATTTATTCCTAAATGGATATCAGAAACAAAATAATTTCTGCTCAAGGTTTTTTATTGCTTTTTTATAATCCTTTGAATTATCAATTTTTATTAAATTCTTTAAATTTTTTATTGGATAAAAATCTTTTTTCATTCGGTGATAAATCTCTAAACGACCATTAGTAATTAATCTTTTTTTACTCAAACGTCTTTTGATAATCTTTTCGTTAGCGTGAATATACACCCAAAAAGGAGACACTTTTTTATTTAGAATTTTTTTAACCATTTCTCGCCATTCTTTCTTATTAAAGGTGCCATCAAGAATAACAGAATAATTATTTAAATAGTATCTCAACCCTCTTTTTATTAAATAATTATAAGTTTTTTTAGAAAAAGAATAAGAATATATATCTTTACCATAAATGATTTTTCTTTCTTCTTCTAATGGCAGATTAGCCAGTTCTTTTCTAATAATATCAGTATTTAATACAATTGTTTCGTTTCTTTTACCAAATTCCTGTGCCAGAAAACTTTTGCCAGTACCAATATGTCCAAAGAAGATTAAAAATTTTCTCGCTTTAAAAAGATTATTGGCATATCTGGCTGCTAAATCAAAATACCTTTTTGTCTTTTCTAAAATTTTTTCTTCTTTATTCTGTAAGTAAAGAAAGCCGGTTACTTTTCCCCGCACATAAGCCCGATAGGTTTTATAAAAGGTTAATAAAGAAAGACCAAAAAAATCATTAGTAATTTTTAGATAATTATCTAAAAAATAATCACTAAAATCCTTTCTCTCATAAAACTCTAAATCCATGATCATAAAAGCAATCTCGGAAATCAAATCGCAAATAGCAAACCTTTTATTAAATTCAATCCCATCAAAGAGATATATTTTATCACACACAAAAATATTTTGGGAATGTAAATCTCCATGACAATATCTTATCTTTCCTTTCTTTATTCTTTCTATAAAAATATTTTCCTTCTCAAAGATAAATCTTTCAATTTCTTTTTTAATGAAGTTATATTGTTTTTCACTAATTATTTTATTAATAAATTCTTTGGTCTGATAAAAATTCTCATCCCAGTTATACCGAATAATCTCTAAAGAACCATAAAGGAAGCCTTCATTATCAGGCTTGATACTATTGTGAAAACTACCAAGAGTTTCTGCCAGATTTTTTATTATTGAATAATTAATTTGATTTTTTAATAATAAATTGGTCATAATCCTTTCTTGGGGTAATTCTTTCATTTTTATTGCGTAATCAATTATCTGCCCTTTCTTACCAAAATTTATTCTATTTTTATCTTTGCTAATCGGTAAAATTTTTAAATAAATCTCCCTAGAAAATCGTCGGTTTAATTTCAATTCTAATTGACAATATTTATATCTTAAAGATAAGGTAGTATAATTTAGAAAACCAAAATTTACCGGTTTTTTAATCTTATACGCATATTTGCCAGTTAACAATACCCATGAAGTATGGGTTTCAATAATGTTTATCTCTTTTTTCTTTTTTCTTTCTATCTCTTTTTTAAGTTCTAATACCTCTTTTTCGTTCATTAACAAAATAAATAATATTAAAAATCAAGAAAAATAAGGCTAAAAGAGAAAGGATTTTGCCAATTTGATAATATTTTGAATAATAATAAAACTTTATTTTATGCTTTCCTTTATTTAAAAAAATTGCTCTTAAAGTATGAAAAGTCCTTAAAACCTTTATTTCTTTGTTATTCACTTTTGCTTTCCAATCAGGATAGTAATTTTCAGAAAGGACTAAAAAACAATCCCTTTCTGCTTCCACTTCCAAACTTATTTTATTCGCCTTATATTCTAATAATCGTACACTGCCCAAATTTTCTATTAAAGGAATATCAGAAATTTCATATGTTTTTTTCTCTAAACTTTCTGGTGCTTCTGGTTTTTCATATAATAGTAGAAGTTTTTTACAATCAAAATCTTCTCTTTTTAAAATTTCAAAAATTTCTTCCTTATCTTTCACCATCGAAAAATAGGGAACTAAAAAAGCTCTTTCTAAAAATGTTAAATTCTTATAAATATTGTATTCCCTTCCCGAAAAAACTTCTTTGAAAAAGGGTGAGTTTAAATAGTTTTTTATTTGAAGAATTAAATTTTTTGTTTGTTCATCATAAAGTGATAAATCTTTAGGTAATTTGGGAACAATAACATATTTAACCGATAATAAATTCAAAAAATTCTTATAATATAAATGAGGTGGATTAGAAAACATTACTGTATTAGGTAAGCCAATAAATTCTTGATAACTTTGGAGAGGATTGGGATGATGGCCACCCACACTTTGGATATTATGCCTCATTAAAAGTCCATCATCACTTCTTTTATAAAATAGGGGAAAGACTCGATATAAACTGTTATCTTGTTTTAAAAATTCTACAACTTCATCAGTAGCATAATATGTTTCAGGTGCCTCGACCGATTTTATATAACGAATATCATTTCTTACTAAATCAAAAATTAATATAAGACCAGCAATTATCATAAAGGTAAGTAATTTAATCTTTTTTCTTATTAAATTATAAATTAGTAAAGAGAAGATAATCCAAAGAAAACTGGCAAAAAGAAAACCTTGCTGAATTCTCGGGTAATTATTTTGGAGGTTTGTTATCTTTTCACCACTAATTTTACTAATTGAGATAAGTAAAGAAATAACCCCTTGTTTGAAGATTAAAATAAAGAGGGTAAGAAAAATAAGAACCAAAGAAGAGGTAAGTAAGAATTTTTTTAATTTTTTTAATTCTTTTTCTTTAAAAGTTTCTTTTAAAAGAAGAGAGAGACCATAAATTCCTAATATAATCATACTAAAAACAACTGTGAAAAATATCATCGAAGGACCGCGAAATTTATTTATCCCCGGTAATAGATAATAGGGAAGATAATAAAAAGGCGTATGACCGCCAAAAGCCATCAAAAGTCCAAAACAGGTATAGATAAAGAAAAATTTCACAATTGGTTTTTTAAAATAAAAATATAATGTCAAAAAGAATAATAAAATAAAAAATATCGAAAAGTATTCACTATGTAATTTAAAAGCATTTCTTCCCCAATAAAAATCTAAGCCACCTGAGAAATCCGGGGTTATTAAATCAAAAATTTCTTCTGGTGGTAAAGACCAAGAAGTGGCAAAAGAATAACCTCTTTCTTCTCCTCTTGCTCCATAAGGTAAATTGCGATAAATCGGCAAATATTGGATAGCAACAAAGAAAATAATAAATATTGCCATTATTATTGAATAAAATATGATTTTTAATTTTCTTTCTTTTAAAATATGATAAATGAATAAAAAAAACAAAAATAAAGTCGTATAATATCCTTTTTGGATATGTCCCGAAAATAATTGTAAAGCAACAAAACCACCGGCAAAGATAAAATAATAAAGTTTTTTACTTTTTAAACCCTTATAATAAAAATATAAAATTAATGGTAATAACGCAGAACAGATTAGACGACCATCATGACCCGCATAAGTTAAAGAAACTAAGGAACCTGAAAGCATATAACCAATACCACCAAGAAAGGCGAGATATTTATTTATCTCTAACTCCTTTAAGAAGAGATAAGTTCCTAAACCTGCTAAAAACAAATGAAGCACAAAGGTCCAAGTCCAAACAATATGAGTAGGGATAAAAAGTCTGAAAAAAGTTGTAGGATAAAATAAATCAGCGAAAAAACCAGCAGTGGTGGGTAAACCTGAATAAATATAAGGAAGCCATTGGGCAATCTCTTTATACTTCTTTAAATACTCAGCAATAAACTCACGATTAGGTAAACCACCCAAAAGCCAATCAGTACCAAAAAGCATTCTGTTGGAAAAAATAACTTCAAAATATAAGAGTACCGGAATTAAAAATAATAAAATAATAAGATATTTCTCTTTAAGAGAAATTTCTTTAATTTCCTTAACTTCTTTTTTAGAAATCTTTTTCATAAGAAATTATATCCTTTTTCTTATTTTTGTCAAAAAAATAAGGCCAAAGATTAGAAAATTTAAAAGTTCATGAATGGTTATCCAAATCCGAGAAATTAAAGCAATAAGGGAAGCGATACTCATGGGAAAGATATCTTTCAAAAATAAAAGAATGCTTCCCTCTCTCACTCCTAAACCACCAGGAGCAATCAAAACAATAAAACCTAACATCCAAGATAAGGCATAGATACCAATCAGAGAAAGGAGATTATGGAAACTAATGGGAAAATAAAAAGTTTTTATAAGGAAAAAAAAGGCAACCCCTTGAAAAAACCAACAAAGAATATACAAAAAAAGTAATGGAATTAACTTCTTTATCGGAAAAGAAACCACCAATCTCTCTTTTTTAAAAATTTTTAAAACAAAATTAAAAAGAAGTTTAAAAAAATTAGGAGTGATAATAAGCAAAAGAAAAAGAAAAGGCAAATAGAAATACTTTCTTAAAAAGAAAATAAAATAAAAAAAAGCACTCAAAAAAAGAAAAAAACTTTCTAACAAAATGCCTAAAAAGATTTTATTTTCAGAAAAGCCGAAGCTCTTTGTAAAATCTATTCTTGACAAAGCAAACCAAACCTTACCTGGTACATATTTTCCTAAATTAGAAACAACTACGATTCCTAAACAATCCGAAAAAGAAATATTTCTTTCTTTATCTAACTCTTTTAAAATTAATTGCCAAGCATAGGTATATAGAAAAAGCGAAGGAAAAAGTAAAAGATAAGAGAAAATAAGAAAATACCAATTGATATTTAAAAGAGCAATTCTTATCTCGTTCCAGTTTTTAAAGATATTTCTAAAAATAAAATAAAAAGCAATAATAATCAATAGATAAGAAAAAAATCTTCTAAGGAAAGAAAAGAACATAAATAAATTATAAAAGAATAAATTAGTTTTTCAATTGACAAAAAGATAAAATAGATTGAGAAAGAAAATCTTGAGAAATGTTATTACTATCAAAGAAGGGGTTATAAAATGTTAAAGAGTTGGATTAAGAAAAAGGAGGTATTAGGGAAGTTATTTTAATACTAAGTTATTTTAATGCTAAAGTAATAAAGATAAGAGGAGTTTACTTTTTATAGAAAAGGGAGCAGTATAGTATATTGTATAGGGTTGAGATAAAATTTTTCAAACAGCACAATAGTTAAAGTTTTTCTTTCCTGTTTGGTTTTTTATTTATTTTTAAGTAAGCGGGATTGAAATAAATGGAAAATGTTGAAATGGGAGAATAATAGTTATTTAGATAATTGATAAAAGGTTTAAAATTGATAAAATTAAATTAGAAATGAAAATTTAGATAAGATTGGTTTATTTTGTTGATAATAAAGTTTAAACGGTTAAAATTAAAGAAAGTTATACAAAAAGATTAAATGAAAAGGAGAAAGGGTTTGACTTTTCAAAATTGGATTAAAAAATTTCTTGAAGATAGAGGTTATCTGGTGCATAATCAGAGAGCAGGGGGTCGTTTAGTAAGAAACAAAAAGGGAAGTTTTTATGTTAATTTAAATAAGGATATTTTTGGTGTTTTTGATTTAATTGCGATTAAAAAAAATAAGAAAATAAGATGGATACAGGCAACTTGTGATTCTTCTTTGAAAAGAAAGATAGAGAAGATTAAAAAGATACCATTGTCCAGGAGATTTAACTCTTTAGAAATCTGGCAGAAAAAGAAATGGGGAGTAAGAGTTATTTTAATAGATAGAAAGCCAAAAGAAATTATGAAAATTATGAAAGGGAGGATTATTTATGTTAATTCTTTTTCTGTTTAATTTTTATTTTGATTTTAAAAATTTGGATATAAATTTTTTTAAGGATTTTCATACTTTTAAAGAAGTTTTGTCTCAAAAGGGTTTTTTATTTCAAGAATCCTATCCTTATCCAAATCTGCCAAGCAAAATTATTTTTGCCAAAAAGAACTCCTTAAAGATAGATTTCTTTAAAAAAAGAGAAGTTAGTTTGCCTTTTCAAATTTCTAAGGTGCCGAAATTTGGTATTTGTGAAAAAGCGGAAGAGATTAATTTGAGATTTTTAAAATATCCAGAAAATTTTCTCATAATTGAAACATTAAAACTTAGAGAGAAGGAGGTGTTAAAAGTAACTTATTATCCCTTTCAAATCGTTGGTGGAAAGGTTTTTTATTATCCAATAAGTTTGGAATATGAAGAAGAGAGCCTTTCTTTAAAACCTCTAAGCCCAGTAGATACTTTAAAAAACTTTTTTCAAGATTTTAATTTTATCTTTAAGATATATGTTGATAGTTCAGGTTTATATAAAATTACCGGAAAAGAACTAAAAGAGGCTGGGCTTTCTTTATCTTTAATTTCACCAAAGAAAATAAGAATTTTTAATATTGGTAATTATCTTACTGATAGATATTATCCTGATACAATGGTGGAAATTCCGCGCATCCTTGTTTTGAAAGATAGCAATAGATTTGAAGAGGATGATTATATTCTCTTTTATTGTCGCGGTGCTTCTTATTTTAGAAATAAATTTAAAGATTATCAACAAAATTTATATACTTTAAATAATATTTATTGGCTTTGTATTGGTGAGGAAGATGGTAAAGAGATGAAAAGGGTTTCCGGTTTACCAAATAGAAAAGAGATATTTAAAAATTTTTCCTATGAGAAAAGACACATTGAATTTGATAAAGATTGTCCTGCTCGGGGTGGTCTCTTATGGATTTGGGATAAAATAGAAAAAGCCAGTTATGAAGAAAGTAAAGAGATAAGTTATAATTTTAACATTAAAGATGCCTTTTTAATAGATGAACTAAAGTTTAGAGTTTTTTCTGAAAGCTATTCTGATTTTATAATAAGGATCTATTTGGATAGCAATCTTATTGATACAACAAATGTGTATTTTGGCGGCCCACCAATTGGTTATACTTATAATAAGAAAATAAATTATCCAATAAGGGACAATATAAATTTGAAAATTGTTTTTCATAAAAAAGATAAATTTATGGCTTTTTATACCGATTATTTTCAATTTGGTTATTTAAGAAGTTTAAATTTCAAAGAGGCTCCCTTTTTTGTAATTTTAGATAGTTTAAAAAAGCATAATTTAAAAATTATTGCTCCTAAGAATCCGATTATTTTAGACGTTACCAATGAGTTTGAGCCTAAATTATTGATAAGTTATTTAATTGAAAAGGATACTTTATATCTCTCTTATAATGCCTTTGATACCACAATTTTATATATTACGGATTTAAATAAAGTAAAGAGGGTAAAAAAGATAGAAGATAAAAGTTATTATAAAAATAGTAATATCCATTCAATTTCTGCTGATTATATAATTGTCTGTCCAAGTGATTTATATTATGCTTGTCGGGAATTAAAGAGATATCGTCAAAAAGAGATAACTTGTGAGGTTTTTAAGATTGAGGAGATAATTGACCATTATAATTTTGGTATAGAAGAGCCTTATTCATTAAAAAAATTTTTTGCTTTAAAAAGACCGATATATGGTTGTTTAGTTGGAGACGCTACTTACGATTATCGGGGACTTCTTTATAATAAACCACAAATTTTTACTTATGAAGTTGGTTTTGGTTTTGATTTTGAGGTTTATAATACAAGTATTTATGCCTTAGATTCCTATTTTGCTGATTTTGAAGGACAAGGAAGAAGCCCAGATTTTGTTTTAACAAGATTACCATTAAGAAATGAAAGGGAGATAAGGGATTATTTAAATAAATTAAAAGAATATGAGAGAAATTTAGCCAGTTATAAAAAAAGGTTTCTCTTATTAGCTGATGATGAATACGAGGGAACAACTAATAAACCCGATGGTTTTGGTAGTACTCACATAATAAACTGTGAAAATATTGTTTCTCTTATTCCCAAGGATTACGATGTCTATAAAATTTATCTTACCGAATTTCCCTTTCTTGGTGATTACGACAAGACAAATTCTCGAGACGAGTTTATAAGATTATTAAATGAGAAAGGAATTGCCTTTGCTTTTTATTTTGGTCATGGTGCAGGTTTTCAGATTGCCCATGAGAAGTTATTAACCTTAGAAGATATTGATAAAGTAAAAACAAGACCTAATTACCCGATTGGCTATTTTGGTAGTTGTGGTGTTGGTAGGTTTGATGATACTAAATTTGAAGCCTTATCTGAGGAACTTATAAGAAATAAAGAGGGGTTTATTGCGACAATTGGCGCAATAAAAGGAACTTCTCCTGACGGAAACGAAGAACTATTAAGGAGGTTTATTGGGGCGATTATCTATAACAATAAAAATATTTTAGGAGATGCCTTTTATAATTGTTGGTTAGTAAATACCTTTTACCATTTATTCGGTGAGCCTTTAACTAATATAAACTTACCAAAAAGAAGAATGATTAATTTAGAAATTAGTGAAGTTCCTTTTTTACCAGGTAAAAAAGTTGAAGCAAAAATTGGTGTTAAAAGAGGAAGTGAATTTAGTGAAGTAAATTTTTATTTAGGTAAAAGAAAAAGAAAGTATAAATCACCGGTTATTGATGTTTCTTATACCCTTCCTGGCGAAGAAATATTTGTTTTTAAAAAATTATTAAAAGATACCTTTTATAATTTTTCCTTTGTTTTTCCAAAGGGTCTTAGTTTAGATACAATATTTCTTGGTTCTCCTGAAAATTATTATTGGGAGATACCAAAGACTTTAAAGTTATCCATATTTTACAAAACAAAAGATTCTTCTTTTACTTTTAGTGTTGATACCTTCTTAAGAGATACAATTTCTTATGAAAATTTTGATACTATCCCCCCAACTATCTTTTTATATTGCCTTAATAAAATTTTAAAAGATACTGCTGAGGTACCCAGAAGTTTTGAATTGGAAATAAAGACTTTTGATGAGAGTGGTATATTCTTAAAAAGAGGGAATACCTATTCACCCAAAATAATAATTGAAGAAGAGTTTATTGATTTGGGTGGCTATTTTTACAGTTCTGATACCTTTTATTACTGTAAAATTCCTATAACTTTACAAAGAGAATACAATAATATTCAGGTGACTATCTATGATAACCTTTTAAACAAAAGAAAAAAAGAAGTTATTTTAAGAACAAAAATAGAGCCAAAGATTGAAATAGAGGATTTGGCGGTTGTCCGGATGAAGGATTACCTATATTTTACTTTTAAACTTAATGAAGAATGTCTTGGAAGTATCAAAATCTATACTATTAATGGTAGAAAGGTATTAGAGAAGAATAATCTAATTTTTGATTTTGGTTTTAACTCAGTTCCGATTAAGATAAATAATTTAGGTAGAGGTATTTATCTTTATAAATTAACCTTATTTTCTTTAGAAAAAAAAGAAAAGAAGGAGATTATTAATAAGGTAATAATTGACTATTAAGATTTTTTTATTTATTATTTATTATGGTTTTTTGTGTTATCGGCTTGGGCAGGTTTGGTAGTCAATTGGTAAAGGCATTATTAGATGAAGGTTTTGAAGTAATTGTGATTGATAAAGATGATAATAAGGTGAATGAATTTAGTGATCGGGTAAGCAGTGCTTTGATTTTAGATGCTACCGATGAGAAAGCATTAAAAGAGAGTGGCATTAATGAGGTGGATTGTGTGGTGGTAAGTGTTGGTCAAAGAATAGATGCTAGTATTTTGATTACTATGCAGTTAAAAGAGATGGGGGTAAAAGAAGTGATAGTAAAGGCAGTGGATGAACTACATGCTGAAATTTTAAAAAGGATTGGTGCTGATAAAGTTATCTTACCGGAAAAAGAGACAGCAATAAGATTGGCAAAGACTTATCGTTCAAGGAGATTTTTTGAGGTTTTAGAAGTAAATCCAGAGTATTCTATTGCTGAAATTTCTGCTCCAAAAAGTTTTTATAATAAAACATTGCAAGAATTAAAATTAAGAGAAAAATTTGGCATAACAGTAATTCTGATTAAAAGAAAAACCCCCTATCTTAATGAAAATGGAATTCCAGAAATTAAAGAAGAAGTGATTGTTTCCCCAAAGGGTGAGGATATGATAATGGAAAATGATATTTTAATAATTTTAGGAAAAGATAAAGATTTAGAAAGAATTGTTAAAGAATGAGAAAAATAAAGATAAAAAAAGAAGATTACGATGACCTGTTAGAAACTGGTCAGTTTTATCTTTTGAATAAAAATTATGAGAAGGCGATAGAGATTTTTAAAAAAGTATTAGAAATAAAGAAGGATTATCTCACTTATTACCAATTGGGAGTGGCTTATGAAGGTTTAAATCAAATTGATAAAGCAAAGGAGATGTATCGGAAAAGTTTGGAATTAAAACCCGACTTTAAAGAGGCTAACGAAAGGTTGGATAAATTAGTAAAAGAATGAGATTTATAATTATATTTTTTATATTAATTTTAATGTGTGGCTCAAAGCCACAAAAAACGGAGGTAAAAATGATTAGAAAACCATTTGTTAGTGGCCAATTTTATCCGAGTGATAAAATTGAATTAGAAAAAGATATTAAAGAGTATCTTAATTTGGCAAAGATACCAGAAATAAAAGATAAAATTATTGGCATAATTTCTCCCCATGCTGGTTATGTTTATTCAGGGAAAGTTGCTGCTCATTCTTATAAAATTATAAAGGATTTAGAAATAAATACAATTATCCTTCTTGGTCCTTCTCATCATGCAAGTTTTCAAGGTTTTGCTTTGTATGAAAAAGGAAGTTGGCAGACACCTTTAGGAGAAGTTCCTATTGATGAAGAGATAGCAAAAGAGTTGAAAAGCAGATGTGCTTATATAAAAGATTTAAAGGAAGCCCATAATTATGAACATTCCTTAGAAGTTCAAATTCCTTTCTTACAAGTAATTTATAAAGATTTCAAAATTGTCCCGATTATGGTATTATTTCCCACTTATGAGGAATGTGAGAGTTTAGCAAAGGCAATTAGTGAGGTGATACAAACTTCCAAAAAGAAAATTATCTTTCTTATCTCTTCCGATTTATATCACGGCTATTCTTATAAAGAATGTGTAGAAACTGATAAAAGGACATTAAGTTATATTGAGAAATTAGAACCAAAAACTTTTTATCAGGGATTATTAAAAGAAGAAATTTCTGCTTGCGGAGGCTTTCCTATTCTTATTGGAATTTTAATTGCTAAAAATCTTTCTCCAAAAGCAAAAGCAGTTGTTTTAAATTATACCAATTCTAACGATGTGATAGGCGCGAAAACAGGTTATTGTGTTGGTTATTCTTCGGTAGTTTTTACTATTCCCCAAGAAGAAAAAGAAAAGAATTTAGAGGAAGAATTTGAATTAAAATTGAGTGAAGAGGAAAAAAAAGAATTATTAACGATTGCCCGAAAAACTTTGGAAAGTTATCTTCATAATAAAAAGATACCTGATTTTAAAATTACTTCGGAAAATTTAAAAAAGAGATACGGCGTTTTTGTTACTTTAGAGAAGTTCGGTGAACTTAGAGGTTGTATTGGTTATGTGGAAGGTATAAAACCATTATATGAAGGAGTTATTGATAATGCAATAAATGCTGCTTTAAGAGATCCAAGATTTCCACCAGTAAGTTCCAAGGAATTAAAAGATATTAAAATTGAAATTACTGTCCTTTCGCCATTAAAAAAAATAGAAGATATTAATAAAATTGTGGTTGGTAAGCATGGAATACTTATTAAAAAAGGTTTTTATCAAGGATTACTTTTACCCCAAGTTGCTACTGAGTATGGTTGGGATAGAGAAACTTTTTTAAAACATACCTGCTTAAAAGCCGGTTTAAACCCAGAAAGTTATAAAGATAAAGATACTGAAATTTACATCTTTGAAGGCTTAATAATCAGTGAAGAGTAAAATTTTTCTTTTACTTCTTATTTTTAATTTTTTAATAAATAAAACAATTAGTTATGATAAAAAAAGAAAAATTCTTTTTTATGCTTTCGGTAAAAAAGTTTCTATTTATGATGCCAAAAGAAAAGATAATTTAAGACTTCTTTCCGAAGAAATAATTGCCCAAGATAAGATAAATAGCCTTTTTCATTTAAAAGATAAACTCTATCTTGCTACTAAAAAGGGAATAGAAATTTGGGATATAAAAAATCCCTATCATCCTTTTTTAATAAATTCTCTTGCTTTTAAAGAATGTTGTAATGATATTAAAGTTATTAATTCTTATATGTATTTAATAACAAAAGAAGGTAATTTAAAGATTTATAATATTAAAAACATAAATGCTCCCTACCAGATTAGCAATCTTTCTATTTCTGGTTTTTGCCTCGGTTTTTCTATTTATAAAAATTACTGTTATGTTGCTTTAAAAGAAGAAGGTTTAAAGATTATTGACTTAAAAGATGTTTATAATCCTAAAAAGATTGGTTATTTTAAAGATATTACACCAATTTTAGATATTTATTGCGAAGATAATTTGGTATATCTAGCTTGCGGTAAAAAGGGTTTAGGAATAGTTGATGTAAAATTGAAGAGATTTCCAGAAACAATAATTAATTATCAGATAGAGGGTTATTCCCTTGCTTTGTATTATGAAAAACCTTATATTTATTTGGCAACAGATATGGGTTTAAGCGTAATTGATGTAAGAGACCCTTATTCACCAATAGAAATATATTATTATGAAAGTGAAAACTATGTAAGAGATGTTCTCATAAACTTTCCTTACGCTTATTTAGATAGTGAAGAGGGTTTAGAAATTATTAAAATTGGTAAAAAAGAAAATATTCTTCTTTCTCTTTCAACCTTTTTCTATCTTTTTATCTTTGTTTTAATGATTATTTATATTATTTATCGTATCCCAAAAATATATAAAGATTGGAAAGAAAAGATTAAGGAATAATATTTAAAAAGTTGTGTAAAAGAAAATAGATTCTACCAATTAATAAAGAAATTCTTGCCATAACAGTATAGCCAAAGGAAGCACCAAAGGCTATCATAATAAAAATAATTCCCAAACGGGAGAAAAATTTCCAAGTTCCCTTAAATTCTTTTGAGAAATAAAAATAGATAATCGTTGAGATAACCCCGATAACTAATAAGATATTATTGATTGTTGTTAATGGTAATAAAGTAGCACCGATTTGGGGAATTAAGAAACCTTGGATACTGGCAGTAACACCTAAGCCCGCGCCAATACCAATTGTAAAAGATAGAGGGATTCTTGATATCCAGGCAGTTTTTGGAAACCAGCGGGTAAGCATTAAAACACCTAAGATTGCTGGGATTAATAATATCCATTTTTCAATTCCGGTTGTGGTGAGAAATCTATCAATAAGCATTGGTTTAATATCAAAAGCCCATACATAGATTACCCAAAAACCAGCAGAGACACCAACGTAAATATGTTCAGCAAGTTTGTAAAAAGGGTTATCCTTATACAAAAAAGAAAATATTGCTAATGTTAGAGTAGCAGCCAGCCAAGTGCCAATAATATTTAATATCATCTTCTTTTTCTTAAAATAAAGTAGCCAATATTACCAATAATAATAAAGATAATTATTAACAAATGGACGAAAGATTGGGCAGGCATTCCTAAAATTGCACTGCCAGCTTTCTTTAGTAAGGTTTCATATTCAGCTGCTCCTTGTAAACCACTAATTAAACCAGCGATCTGCTTTGCCTGAAGATAAGGAAACATATCTGGAGCAATAACACCGGTAGTTCCTAAAATTATTTTTTGATTGAAACGGGCACCAGCAAATTGCACCCAGGCATCACCAGTAGCTCCGGCTTCCAAACCAACTAATACATCAATCTGTTGATAATTTCTTACTTTCCTCATAAAAGGAAAGGAATCAATAGGAATCCCTCTGTAATCGGTAGGGAAAAAATCTCTTATCTCTTTACCAATGCCAACCATTAAAGCAGTATAACCAGGACGATAACCTAAATTTACATAATCCTCACCGTATTTTTTATTATACTCCTTGGCAACTTGATTTAAAGCCATCTCACCTAAGGGAAGACCTAATGCCCAATGACCTAACAGAATTACTTTAATATTTTTAGAAAAACAATGTCTTAAAATAGCGATCAGCATCGGTTGTAATTCGGGTTCGGATGCCGCATCGTAATCAATCGAAATCATTACAATTGACCCTGGTTTTAAATTATCAATTTCGGAAAAAGCCATTTGCACTTCCCTAGAAACCCTAATGGGCATAATCATTCTAAATATCATTGGCAAGGCAACAACAATAAATACTAAAAGATAAATTATCCTTCTATCAATAGTTGCTAATTTTGACCAAAGATTTTTCATTTTGTTATGTAAGTCCTTTCAATACCTAAAATAATTCTTATTGACATTGCTATTCCCCCAAGAGCAGTGCCAATAAAAATTCCCCTTTTTGCCGCATTTTGGGGTATATTCATTATCCAGTCACTTATTAAAGCAAAGATTTCTTTTTTAGCAAGTTCTTCATAAGGAATTTTGGGAAAGATAGTAGAAATAAAAGAAGCAATACCTTTCCAGATATAAGAACCAATTGGCACTCTTCCAAGCATAACGATTGTTGCGGCGATTAGTAATAATGTTGCTTCAAAAGTTCTTGCTCGGAATGCTCGATAAGCAGCTGAAGCGATAAAGAAAGCAAGTAAAGCAAACATTGTTGCTTGCAAAGGAATTATTACATAAGTGTATAGATACATAAAAGGAGAATTTAAGGCAAAAGGTGTTTTAAATTTAAACCAAGAATAGAAACCTAAAATTAAAGTTAAGAATAACGAAAAAAGTAAAATAAAACTGTGGATATTAAATTCTTTCTTTAATTTTGTTAAATGATATTTAACAAGGCTATCTAAACCTAATAAAACAGTAAAACCAGAAATAATTGAATACCAAATTAAAAATCTTTGCTCTAAATCCCCAAAGGGTTTATGGGGAATAAAGAAAGTAACGATTAATAACATTCCTGTAAAGAAAGTTATAATTAATGGTAATTGAGTTCTAATCATTTTATTGTAAAAATATTTTTGATAAGTTCATATAAATTATTTAAAAAATAGAAATTTTTGAAAACAATTGAGAGGGTGGCAATAATAGCGGAAATAATGAGGATAACCAAAATAATCGCTTTTAAAAAATCTTCACCTTTTAATGAACCAAGCATTTGGGGTTCAGGTTTTAAATAACAAGAGGCAGCAAACATCTCTTCGCCAATCAAAGTATAATCACAAGCAGCAATAAAGAAAGGAAGTTGGGTTATCGCAGTTGTACCAGCAATTTGAATAGCACCCACTGCGTGGCCGGTTTCTGCCAAGATTAATGATTCGGCAAAGAAATAACCTTGCCAGAAGATTGCTCCCGGTTTCTCTCTCATAATTATCCCATCACAACCCGCGGCATAACCAAATTGGTCAGAAGTTAAATAAGTTATATCTCCTTCCCTATACAAATCTGGCCTACCGGCTTCTAAATATGCCTCTTTTACTGTCTCTTGAGCAGCAGTCATTACAATTGGGTCATAATTTGGAATAATTAATCTTGTGCCATATTCTGCTGCCTTTTTAGCAATTTTTGATAAGATTGATAAGGCAGCAATTGTAACCACATCGGTAATAAAGCCAAGACCAAAAGAGAATAATATTGGTCTTCCCATTTCTGTTGCCCTGCCTACCGCATCGTCAATCGCATCTAAACCACTAATCTTTCTTATAAATAATCTCTCTCCCTTTCTTGCCTTTTCAATATAATATAAAAAGACAATAAATAAAATAATGGTGATAACTAAAACATTAAATCTATTTTTATTAAACCATTGAGCACGAGAAATAACTGGACCAATAATTTCTGATTTTAAAGTATCCTTTTCTCTTATTGCCCAGATTTGATAATAATAATCTTTATTATCCTTTAAACCTTTATCTTCGTAGTAATTATATTGAGATAAAACAAAACCAACATTCTCAAAAATTCCTTCTTTTTTTTCACTCCGATAAATCTCAAAAAATTTTATTGGATTTTCTTCAGAAATAAACTCTTCTTTTATCTGCCATTCCAAACTGATACTCCCTCCTTCATCTGATGGGGTATCATAACTTTTTACATATTCAAAATAATTAAATTGTAAAAGAGAGAACAAAAAGAAAAAATACATTAAATAATTATACAAAATCTTTAAAAGAATTCAAGAAGATAAAATCTCTTCTATTTTGACAATATCATTTTTTTAATTAAAATAAAATGATATGAAGCGGATTTTAATAAAAGATTTAGCTAAATACTTAAATAAAGAAGTTTTAATTTATGGTTGGGTTGAAGGGATAAGGAAACTTGGTAAGTTGAAGTTTTTTATCATTAGGGATAGAAGTGGCCAGATTCAAGGAGTTTGTGATAAAGATATTGAAAATCTAGACAAATTAGAAAAGGCTTCAGTAGTTAAGATTTTTGGTAAGGTAAAAGAAGAGGCACAGGCACCAAAAGGAATAGAGATTTTGATTGAGAAGATTGAAATCTTAAATCTATCAAAAGCAATTCTACCTTTTGAATATTATAGAGATTTATCACTTTTAAATCTAAAACTTGATATGATTTTGGATTATCGTCCATTAAGTTTAAGAAATTTTAAAATTGGTAATATCTTTAAAATCCAGGCAGGAATAGTGAAAGCCTTTAGAAATTTTTTAGAAAAGAATGATTTCTTGGAAGTTCACACTCCTAAAATTGTCTCTTCGGGAACTGAAGGTGGAAGCCAGCTTTTTAAAGTCGAATATTTTGATAAAATTGCTTATCTTGCCCAAAGCCCCCAATTTTATAAACAGATGCTGGTTGGTGCGGGTTTTGAGAGGGTTTATGAAGTTGGTTTTGTCTATCGGGCAGAAGACCACGAAACCTCTCGCCATTTAAACGAATATCTCTCTTTAGATTTAGAAATGGGATTTATTAAAGATGAGAATGATGTTATAGATTTAGAAATTAAGTTTTTAAAATATCTTTTTAAATATTTAAAAAAAGAATATGGCGAAATCTTAAAGGAATATAATGTTGAATTGGAAGAAATTAAAAATATTCCCAGAATTCCTTTTTATGAAGCAAAGGAGATATTGAAAAAAGAGTATAAGAAAGATTTTCCAGGTGAGGATCTAACACCCGAAGAAGAAAGATTATTATGTGATTATTCTTTAAATAAATACGGAACAAGTTTTATATTTATTACCAAATTTCCCAAAAGTATTCGCCCCTTTTATACTATGCCTGATGAAAATCCAATTTATTCTCGTGGTTTTGACCTTCTCTATAAAGGAATGGAAGTAACTACCGGTAGTCAAAGAATCCACGATTATGATATGCTCTGTGAGAATATTAAACATTTTGGTTATAATCCTGATAACTTTAAATTTTATTTAGAGATTTTTAAATACGGTATGCCACCCCATGGCGGTTTAGCAATAGGTGCCGAAAGGCTCACTTGTCAAATTTTGAATTTAAAAAATATTAGAGAAGCTAGTCTATTTCCACGGGACCGTTATCGTTTAGTGCCATAATGAGGATAAAAAAAGCCAAAAGGGTTAATTTAGAAAGATTAGCAAAAGACAAAGAAGTTATTGCTTTAATTAACTCAGCTGATAAACAATTAGAGATGATTGGTTATACCGAACATGGATTAAGGCATGCCCGTTTAGTTGCTGAGAGAAGTTATTATATTTTAAAAAAATTGGGATATGATGAAAGAAGGGCAGAATTAGCAGCCATTACGGGTTTTTTACATGATATTGGTAATGTAGTCAACCGGGATAAACATGAGCATATGTCTGCTATCCTTGCTTATCAAATATTAAAAAGAATGAAAATGCCTTATTACGAAATTTTAGAAATTGTTTCTGCCTTGGGTAATCATCATGAAGAAGATGGCACACCAATTTCGGAAATTTCAGCAGCCTTAATTATTGCTGATAAATCGGATGTCCATCGGACCAGGGTAAGAAATCCTGAATTTGTGAAGTTTGATATTCATGACCGAGTGAATTATGCTGTGACCCGTTCAATTTTAACTGTTGATAATATAAAAAAGAAAATAATTTTTGATTTAGAAATTGACACTAAAATCGCACCGGTAATGGAATATTTTGAAATCTTTTTAAATAGAATGATAATGGCAAGAAGGGCTTCCCATTTTTTAGGTTGTGAATTTGAACTTTACATAAATCAAACAAAATTGATTTGATGGAAGAGATAATAAAAAAAGTTATCCATTTAGCTAAATTAAACTTTTCTTCGGAAGAATTAGAAAATTTTATTGGAGAATGTAAAAGAATAGTTAATTACTTTCAAGAGTTGAAAAAGATTTTGAAAGAAGAGGAAAATGAAAAAGAAGAGAAAGAAGATTATAAGGGAAAATCTCTTTTACGGGAGGATATAGTAAAATTAACTGATAGAAATTTCTTAAAAAGTCTACCAAACTTCAAAGGAAATTATTTCCGAATAAAAAAAATTTTATAATGGATATTCTTAAATTAAAAATTAGAGATATTCAAAATCTAATAAAAAGAAAAGAATTAAGTTATATGGAATTGATAAAAGAGGTATTTAAAAGAATTGAGGAGAATAAGGATTTAAATGCTTTTATTTCTCTTTTTGAAGAAAAGGCAATAAAAAAAGCAAAAGAGTGCGATAAAGAATTTAGTGAGATGAAAGAAGTCCCCAATCTCTTATTTGGAATCCCAATTGCTGTAAAAGATAATATTGCTTATGCTCAGGAAAGACTAACTTGTGCTTCAAAAATTCTTAAAGATTTTGTCTCTCCCTATTCCGCCACTGCTGTTGAAAGGTTAGAAGAAAAGAGAGCAATAATTGTTGGTAAGACAAATTTGGATGAATTTGCAATGGGTTCTTCTAATGAATTTTCTTATTTTGGTCCCTGTTTAAATCCGATAAATAGAGAATATGTTCCCGGTGGCTCTTCCGGCGGTAGTGCTTCAGCAGTAGGAGCAAATATTGTGCCGGTTGCTTTGGGTTCGGATACCGGCGGTTCGGTAAGACAGCCAGCAGCCTTTTGTGGAGTTTGTGGATTAAAACCTACCTATGGCCGGGTATCAAGATTTGGTTTAGTTGCCTTTGCCTCTTCTTTAGATGTTATCGGTGTCTTCTCTAAATATGTAGAAGATTGTGCCTTGGTTTTACAAACAATTAGTGGTTATGACGAAAGAGATTCAACTTCAGCCAATTATCCGGTTCCAAATTATTTACCTTTAAAAAGTAATTTAGAAGAATTAAAAGTTGGTATTTCAAAAGATTTCTTTTTTGAAGAGATGGACACTTCTTTAATAAAGATTTATGAAGATTTCTTTAAGTTATTAGCAAAGAATGGAGTAAGACTTTATGAAGTTTCTTTGCCCACAATGAAATACGGAATTTATGCTTATCATTTAATTGCCACTTGTGAAGCTTCTTCTAATTTAGCAAGATATGATGGAATAAGATATGGATTAAATATGGAGGCAAAAGATATTGACGAGTTTTATAAAAAAATAAGGAGTGAAGGTTTTGGAAAGGAAGTAAAAAGAAGGATTGTTTTAGGAACCTATGGGCTTTCTAAAGGATATTATGAAGAATATTATGGAATTGGGGTTAAGGCAAGAAAAATAATCTCTCAAGATTTTCAGAGGGCCTTTGAGAGGGTGGATATAATTTTAGCTCCACCTTCGCCAACTTTACCTTTTAAATTGGGGGAAAAGTTAAAGGATCCAATAAAGATGTATCTTTCTGATATATTAACTGTGCCCATTTCTCTTGCCGGTCTACCTGCTTTGTCAATCCCTTTAAAGTATAAAATAGATAACTTTCCGATTTCTATTCAGATTATTGGCAAACCTTTTTGTGAAAAAGAGATATTAGATTTTGCCTATGGAATTGAACAATTATGAGATAATTATTGGTTTAGAAATTCATTGTCAATTAAAGACAAAGTCCAAACTTTTTTGCTCTTGTCCTGCTGAATTTGAAAGGGAGCCTAATATAAATGTCTGTCCTGTCTGTTTAGGTTTTCCCGGCACATTGCCCGTTTTAAATAAAAGAGCAATAGAGTTGGCTTTAAAATTGGCGTTAGCTTTAAATTGTGAGATAAATAGAAAAAGTTCTTTTGCTCGCAAACATTATTTTTATCCCGACCTTCCCAAAGGTTATCAGATAACCCAGTATAAAGAGCCTTTAGCTTATAATGGTTATCTTTTAATTGATAATAAAAAGATAAGAATTAGAAGAGTTCATTTAGAAGAAGATTCGGGCAAACTTATTCATACCCCGAAGGAGACTTTGATTGATTTTAATCGGGCAGGGGTTCCTTTGGTAGAAATTGTTACCGAACCTGATTTTCGTAGTCCTAAAGAGGTTACTTCTTTTATTGAAAAATTAAGAACAATTTTAATTTATTTAGATATTTCTGATGCGGATATGGAAAAAGGTAATTTAAGATGTGAGCCAAATATTTCTTTGAGATATAATAATTTATCTTCCGAAAGAAGGGAGATAAAAAATTTGAACTCAATAAAAAATGTCTATCAAGCATTGGAATACGAAATTGAATATCAAAAAAATTTATTAGAAAAAGGGGAGAGGATAGAAAGGGCAACCTTATTATGGAACGAAAAAGAAAGAAGGACCGAAATAATGAGGGCAAAGGAAGAAGAAGAGGATTATAGATATTTTCCAGAGCCCGATTTACCATCATTAATTATTGACGAGGAAGAAATATTAAAAATCAAAGAAGAAATTAAAGAACTTCCCGAAGAAAGAAAAAATAGGCTAATAAGAGAATATAATTTAAAAGAAGAATTTGCGGAAATAATTATTAAAGATAAATATCTTTGTGATTATTATGAAGATTTAATGAAATTGGTGAAGGATAAAAATTTGGCAACCAATTGGCTTATTAATGAGGTTTTAAGAGTATTGAATGAGAAAAAGATAAAAATTAATGAGTTTCCATTAAAAATTACCGAATTGGCAACTTTTTTGAATTTATTAAGCGAAAACAAAATCCCTCGGGGAAAGGTAAAAGAAAAGTTTTATCAACTTGCCGAAAAGAAAATAAAGATAGAAGATATATTAAAGACAACCGAAATCAAGCAAGAAAAAGGGAGCTTTACTCAAATTACTTTTTCAGACATAGAAAAAGTGATTGAAGAAGTTTTAGCTCAAGAGAAAGAAGTGGTGGAGAAATATAAGAAAGGGAAAAAAGGGGTAATCGGTTATCTAATTGGGGAGGTTGTAAAAAAATTAGAAGGAAAAGTAGACCCAAGAGAGATAAGAGAAGAGATAATTAAGATTTTAGAAAAGGATTAGAGATATTGAATTTTAGATTAAATTTTTTATAATATTTTAATTGGGGGTGTAGCTCAGATTGGGAGAGCATCTGCTTTGCAAGCAGAAGGTCGGCGGTTCGAATCCGCTCACCTCCATTTTTTATTTTATTATTAACTTAATAATTCTGTCCAAGTCTTCATCTGAATAATATTCAATAAGAATTGTTCCACCTTTTGTTTTGGTTTGGATATTAACTTTGGTGCCCAAAAAGCTTTTTAATCGGTCTTCTAAATCTGTTAAAAAGGGGTCCTTTTCTACTTTTTTTATTTTCTTCTTTTTCTTTATTCCCAAAGAGGAGATTTTTGCTTCCAATTGTCTTACTGATAGGCCTTCTTCAATTATCTTTTCTGCCCAACTTTCTTGACTTTCTCTATCGGGTAAAGAAAGTAAAATTTTTGCGTGGCCAACAGTAATTAGATTACTGGCTAAATAATCTCTTACTTTTGGTGGTAAGGTGAGCAATCTTAAAGCGTTGGTAATTGTTGCCCTTTCTTTACCAACCTTTTCGGCAACTTTTTCGTGAGTATAGTTAAACTCGTCAATCAAACTTTTATAACCCAAAGCCTCTTCTATTGGATTTAAATCATCCCGATGAAGGTTTTCAATCAACGCCATTTCAATCATTTCTGGGTCGCTCACATTTTTCACAATTACTGGCACTTCATTCAGTCCTGCCATCCTTGCTGCCTTTAATCGCCTTTCACCCATGATTAACTGATAGCCCTCTCTTGTCCGACGCACCACTAAAGGTTGCAGAATCCCTTTTTCCTTTATAGAATTGGCCAATTCTTCTAAACTTTTCTCATCTATCAATTTTCTTGGTTGATAGGGGTTCAATTTGATTTCGTCAATTTTTAAATAAACTATTTCATTTTCTAAAGCCTTTTTTGTTTCTTCCGAAATAAGGGCGCTAAGCCCCTTACCTAAGGCTTTATGTTTCATTTTTCTTCTCCTGGTGGTTTAAAATTTCACTTGCTAATTGTAGATAAGCCTGGGCTCCCAAAGAGGTAATATCATATTGAAAAATTGTCTTACCAAAACTGGGAGCCTCGGCCAAACGAATACTTCGGGGAATTACTGTTTGGAAAACCAAATCTTGAAAAAA
Organism: Caldifarciminota bacterium; assembly: GCA_025060715.1. GTDB lineage: Bacteria > Hydrothermota > Tepidihabitantia > Tepidihabitantales > DTDR01 > DTDR01. The sequence continues at coordinate 30,261 of JANXBG010000016.1, forward strand.
ATTTCTTAATTCTTCTTCTACCTGTTTTGTTAAATTCAATCTTGGTTGATAAAGGGTTAATAAAATACCTTCAATTCTTAAATTGGGATTTAAAGTTTTTTTCACTAAATTAATAGTATCTAAAAGCCGAGAAATTCCTTCTAAGGCATAATATTCCGGTTGAACAGGAATTAAAACGCTATCTGCCGCTGTTAAACCATTAATGGTCAAAACCCCTAAGGAAGGTGGGCAATCAATGATAATAAAAGAATAATCCTCCCTAATTAGCGATAAATTATTTTTCAATAAAAACTCTCTTTTTTCAATAAAAGGAAGTTCTACTTCACAGCCCGCTAAGTCAATATTGGCAGGCAATAAATCAAGATTTTCAAAAATATTATTAATAATCACCTCTCTAATATTTGCTTTTCTTAATAAAATATCATAAACGGAAAGTTTTAAATTTTTTTTGTCAATACCTAATCCCAAAGTGGCATGGGCTTGGGGGTCTAAATCACAAAGTAATATTTTCTCCTTCCTCATTGATAAGGCAGCTGAAAGGTTAATTGCTGTTGTTGTTTTGCCTACGCCACCCTTTTGGTTAGCAATTGCAATTATTTTTCCCATTGATAATTTTAATATAACGGAAAATTTAAATAAGTCAATAAGAAGAAATCTTTATCACCTAATAAATAACTATCTATTAATATCTTTTCCTTTCTATTATTGTTAATTAATAAATCTTATTTTAAATCCTACACCATATACTATACTGCCCCCTTCTTTATAGAAAGTAAAACCCCCTTATCTTATCAGTGTAGCATTGAGAAAATATCTAAAATACTTACTTACTTTTTAACAAAGGAATATATAACCCCTAAATACCTCCTTTTTTAATCCAATTCTTTAAATCTGATACTCTCATTTTTCTTAGTAATTTATAGGTTCTTTTTTGGTAATTCCAGCCGAAAGCAAGGAAATGTTTTCTTATCTTATTAGCCATAGATTTTTTCCTTCTATATATTATAACGAAAAAAGTGCCCCCAAAGTTACCACTTTTTTAAAATAAAATAGATGGACTTGAAGCTATTTATCAAGGCAATTTATCCCAATTTATTCCTTATCCTAAAATTGGTGAAAAACTTCATATTAGCAAAGGAACAACCTTTGGTTTAGGCAAATATCAGTTAAAAATATTAAGTTGACAAATTTAATGTTTTTATTAAAATGTAAGCAGAAAGGTTTATTAATATGAAAAAAAGGAGGCTTTGATGAATGATACTAATGAATTCCAAACTCTAATTTTAGCCGCTCTTTTACACGATATTGGAAAATTTTGGCAGCGAACTAGTGAACCTTTATCCGAAGAAGACAAAAGGATAATGCCTAATTGTTGTCCTTTCTATAATAATAATTTTACCCATCTTCATGTTCTTTATTCGGGAAGATTTATTAGAGAAGTATTTCAAAATAGATTTCCAAAAGCAGAAAATATTGTTTTATATCATCATTTATATCCCTTGCCAAAAACTGTTTCTGAAGATTTTCGGTATCTTACCAAAATAATCCAATTAGCCGATTGGCTTTCTTCGGGTGAAAGGAGAGGTAAAGAAGAAGAGGAAATAGGCAATCCCAAAAAGGACCCTTTGGTTAATATATTTTCAATGTTATCTATAGATGGGAAACCCACTATTGAACAATACACTCCACTAACATCCTTAACACTTAATTTGGAGAACCTTTTTCCTAAAAAAGAAAAAACCGAAGCGATAAAGGAAGATTCTTATCTTAAACTATGGCAGGAATTTAAGAAAGAGATAGAACTACTTTCTACTAAAAACTTATCAAATATTTTTCTTACCCAATTACTTTATCTTCTTCAAAAGTTCACTTTAACCGTTCCTGCGACAACTTATCAGGACAGACCCGATTTATCTCTTTATCATCACCTAAAAACTACTGCTGCTATCGCCTCTTCTCTTTGGATGATTGACATAAAAGAAGAAAAAATTGATGAGGTTTTAAAGGCAATTTGTAATCAAGAAGAAGAAAAATTAAAAGATGCTCCTTGTATTCTTCTTTCGGGCGACCTTTCTGGAATTCAGGATTTTATTTATTCTATTACTTCTGAAGGAGCTCTTAAAGGGTTAAAAGGTCGTTCCTTTTATTTACAACTTCTTATTGAATCAATAGCCAAGAGTATTTTAAAGATGTTCAATTTATTAGAATTTAATATTATTTTTGCTGCTGGTGGAAATTTCTCTCTCCTTCTTCCCAACGCTGCTGATGCCAAAGATAAAATTGAAAAGATGAAGTATCTATTTGACGAAAATCTTCTTATTGCTCATCGGGGAAGACTTTCTTTAAATTTAGTCTATAGAGAAGTAAGATATAAAGACTTTCTCGGAACCAATTTTGGCAAACTTTGGCAGGAAATAAAAAAGGATTTATTAAAAGAAAAGCGACGAAAATTTTCCTCTCTTTTCAGTAAACAAAATAAGATATGGGAAATCCTTGGTCCCTTTGAAGAGGGTGGTGAAAGGCCCGTTTGTCAGATATGTGGAGAAGAGATGGATAGCGATGAAAATCAATGTTCTCTTTGTAGAAGTTTTGAGGACCTTGCCTATGATTTACCAAGGGCGCGGGTTATGTTGGTGAAAGAAAGGGAACCTCAGTTAATTAAAAAAAGAGCAAAAAATTGGGAAGAGCTGTTAGAAGCAGTAGGAGTAAAATTTCTTTTCCTGCCCGAAACTGCTGAAAAGGAAAATGCCTATCTTTTAAACGCTACCGATTTTTTATCAGAAAGAAATCACTATCTCGGCTTTCGTTTTCTTGCCCAAAATGCTCCGATGATTGGAAATAATGTAAAAACACTGGAAGAGATAGCAAATACTTCGGAAGGAATAAAGAGATGGGCGGTTTTAAGAGCTGATGTTGATAATTTAGGAAAGGTTTTCAGTATAGGGTTAGGCGAAGAAGATAGAACAATTTCAAGAATTAGTATGCTTTCTGAGATGCTTTCTTTATTTTTCAATGCTCAGGTTGAGAAGATAGCGCGAGAAGATAAGTTTAAAGATAATCTTTATGTAATATATTCTGGTGGTGATGACCTTTTTGTTATCGGTTCCTGGTCAATTTTAACCGATTTTGCAAAAAGGCTTTATATAGATTTCCGTAAATTTACCGGTGAAACTTTAACGCTTTCTGCCAGTATTTATATTGCTCCTACTAAAAAATTTCCTGTTTATCAATCTGCTGATAGTGCCAAAGAGGATTTAGATTTAGCAAAACAAGGAGAGAAAAATAAATTAACCTTTTTAGGCAAACCAATCCCTTGGGAGCATCTTTATGATTTAGAAAAGATTAAAGAGAAAATTCTTATCTTATTAGATGAAGAAGGACCAAATCTTCCCCGTTCATTGCTTCAAATACTTTATTCAGGTTGGTTAGAAAAGGAAAAAGTAGAAAGGGGAGAAACTCCAATTATTCGGATATGGCGGTTTTTATACGCAATAAAACGGCTGAAAGAAAGATATGAAGATTATATTGATAAAATAGATGAATTGGAAAAGTGTGTAATAATAGATAAGGGTTTAAATCCCTATTTAGATATTTCTGTTCGTTGGGTAGAGCTTTTGACAAGAAAAGAGAGATAAATTAATAATTAAAAAATAAAAAGGAGGAAAATATGCCGATGGAAATAAATAAAGAAAAATTAAAGAAGATAATTCAAGATGGTAATGCCGAAGAGTTAAATAATTATGCGGAAGAACTTGGTAAAAGGTTTAAAGAACCTCTCGTATACAGAGATGAAAGGAATCAGAAAAGAACCGAAAAAGAACTTTCCACTTCCCAAATAAGAAATATATTAGATGAAATCCAACGCATATCTCCTAAGGAAGATTTTAAAACCAAGCTTCATCTTTTACGGCCGAAGCTTGCCTATTCCGCAGGTAGACATAGAGGAAGAGTAAAGGAGTTTAGAGAAGTGGTAGAAGAGGCAATAAAATACATTGAAAATCAAAACCATTTTAAAAATTTCCGAAATTTCATTGAAGCCATAGTTGCCTATCATCGCTATTATGGTGGAGAATAATAATTATTAATTAAGGAGGGAAAAATGGCAAAATTATTAGGAAAAGTTATAATAAAATCAAACTTGTATGTAAAAACGGGAATAAGGATTGGTGGTCCGACAGAGGGTTTAAAGATTGGTGGAGTAGACAATCCTGTTATAAGAGATGCCTACGGAAAACCTTATATCCCTGGCTCTTCCTTAAAAGGAAAACTTCGCTCACTAACCGAATTAAAAGAAGGAAAATATTTGGATGTGAAAAGTGGTATTCATATTTGTAAGTCCCTTGATGAATATCAACAATGTGATGTGTGTAAAATTTATGGAGTAATGGGTTTAACTTCCGATTCTTCAACATTTCTTTTAACGCGATTAATTGTAAGGGATACCTATCTTGATGAAGAAAGTATAACTCCGGAAATGAGGGATAATCTTGAATTTCCTTGGACAGAGATAAAAACCGAAATTAATATTGACCGCCGAACAGGAACAGTTAGTAGCGTTGGCGGTTTAAGGAATCCTGAACGGGTGCCAGCAGGTGCTAAGTTTAAAGATTGTGAGATGATTTTTAATATTTATGAAGAAGGAGACAAGGACCTTTTAAAGAAACTTTTTGAAGCGATGTTGTGGCTGGAAGACGATTATCTGGGAGGTATGGGTTCCCGAGGTTATGGTAAGGTTGAATTTAAAGATATTGAAGTTTATTGGAACAAGGCTTCTGATTATGAAAGTGGCAAGACTGCATTAATATCTGATAGAAAAATCAATGAGGATTGGGATACTCCGGCTAAATTAGTGGAAAACTTTATTAAAATAAAGGAAAAACTAAAAGAGTAAAAAATGAATTTCACCGTTTGCCAATTTAAACCAAAAGGACCTTTTCATTTAGGTGAAAGGGAAGGGTGGCTTGAAGGCACCAATACTTTTATTCATTCTGATACTCTCTTTTCTGCTTTTTTAAATGCCTTTCTTCTCTTATTTGGTGAAAAAGAATTAGAAAATCTTATTAGTAGTTTTGAAAATAATGAACCTCCTTTTTTAATATCTTCTGCTTTTCCTTATTGGCAGGACCTTCTCTTTTTTCCTGTTCCTAAAAATCAAATATCTATTGAAAAAAAAGTAAAAAAGATTGAATTTGTGGAACAGAGAGGGTTTGAAGAGCTTCTGAAAGGTAAGAGGTTAGATAATCTTCTTAATGGATTAAAGAAAATTCCGCAAGATGAAGAGCCCTACTATCCTTGGAGTGTGGAGAATGTTCCACGGGTTGGACTTAGCCGTTTTGATAACCATCCAGGAGAAAGATTTTTTTATTTTGGTCAGATAAGTTATAAAGATAATGCTGGTCTTTTCTTTTTGATTAAATATTTAAATAAAAGCTTCAAAGATAAATTGGAAGCAACAATGCGACTTTTGGCTGATGAGGGAATTGGTGGTGACCGTTCATCAGGAAAAGGGCTTTTTGAACTATTAAATTTTCGGGAAATTGAAATAAAAGTTCCTGATGATGCTGATGGTGTTATAACCTTATCATTATATTATCCAAAAGACGAGTCAGAAATAAAGGGCATTGAAAAGGGATTTTATGAGTTATTAGAACGAAAGGGATACATTTATTCACCTTATTGCAAAACCCTGCGTCGAAAGTCGGTAAGGATGTTTGTGGAAGGTTCTCTCTTTCCTAAACCACCGGAAAGGTTAGGCAAATTAGTTTCGGTAAAGCCCGACATTTTTACTATTCATAAAGTTTATCGTTATGGTTATATGTTTGCTTTACCTTGCAAACT